>DATIUV010000167.1:0-1697 GCA_035466595.1 Pelomicrobium sp. | reverse complement strand
GTCGACGGCGCGCCTTCCGCGCCGCCCCCGGCTTCGATTCCTACCGCCCCAGTCCCGCGCGCCACGCCGCCAGCTTCCGCTCGAAGCCGAGCGACGCGTGCGCCGGGCTCGTGGACGGCAGCCGCGTGAAGGCGAGCGGGGCGTCCTCCAGATCGGGCAGCACGTAGCGCCGGAAATACGCCTCCGCCTTCGCGCCGTTGAAGCACACGCGCTCGATGCGGCGGTGGGCGCGGAAGAACGCGGCGAAGTCGTTGCCGACCTGGGTGTCGACGCGGATCGCCGAATCCAGGCTGCCCTCGCGCACGCACGAGTGCAGCACGTCCCACAGCGCGATGCGCGCGGCTTTCAGCGCGCGCACGCGGGCCGCGTAGCTTGCGTCCGCGTCGAATCCGAGCAGCCGGCCCATGATGCGCCAGAACGCGTTGTGCGGATGCGCGTAGTACTGGTTCGCCGCCAGTGACGCGGCGCCCGGCATGCTGCCGAGGATCAGGATTTCGGCGTCGCGGCGCGCGATCGGCGCGAAGCTGTAGATGCGCTGCATGGCGGCAAGGATAACCCGGCGCGCGGCACGGGTCGGGGTGGCGGCGGCCGTCTGGCTTCCATCCCGCCCTGGCGGCAGTCATGCCCCGATCCGACGCGTTCATCGGCCGCCGGGGGCCGCGCCGCCGGGCCGCGGGCGTACAATTTTGCCCCGAGTGGATGGCGGCCTCGATCGGTGATGTCGATGCACGGAAATCCGGGTCTCGCGCGTGCCGGCGGCGGCGAGAACCTCGTTGCGCGGCTGGCGCGCGCCTGGACCCCGCAGCGGCTGGCGGCGGTGGCGCTCGTGACGCTGCTGCTGTCGCTCGGCGCGCTGGTCAACCCGGCGCTGCTGGACTTCTTCACGCCGGCTGAGATCGCGCTGGCCTGGCTCGAGCACCTCGTCGAGCTGGCCGTGATCGCCGCGGCGTTGCTGCTGAGCTTCACCGTCCTCGACGAAACGCTGCCGCGCGGCTTGCCGTTTCGCTCCGGCGTCATCGCGGCCGCTCTGCTCGCCGTATCCGCGGTCCTCGGCGTGCTCCTGCACGGCTATTACGCCGATGGCTTCGCGCACCTGCCGCCGCCGCTTCGCATCCTGGCCGACTCGCTGCGCTGGGGCCTGCCCGCCGCGTTCCTCGCCCTGATCGCCGACGTGCACCAGCGCGCGCTGCGCATCGACTCGGCCGCCCACGCCGCCGAGGCGGCGCGAGCGCAGCTCGAGCAAGGCGCCAGCGAACAGCAGCTCGCGCTGCTCCAGGCCCAGATCGAACCGCATTTTCTGTTCAACGTCCTCGGCAACGTGCGGCGCCTGTACCGCACGCGGCCCGAAGCCGGAGCCGAAGCGATCGGCAGCCTGATGCGCTACCTGCGCTCCGCGCTCGCGCGGCTGCGCAGCCCGCGCGCCTCGCTCGGCGAGGAGATCGAGCTGGTGCGCGCCTACCTCGAGCTGTTCAAGGTGCGCATGGGCGGGCAGCTCGATTTCGTCGTCGAGATGGACCCCGCGCTGCGCGACGTCGAGTTTCCCCCGATGCTGGTGGTGACGCTGGTGGAGAACGCCATCAAGCACGGGCTCGAGCCCGTCGGCGGCGGCCGCGTCGCGGTGCGGGCCAGCATCCGGCGCGCGCAGCTCGAAGTCGCCGTGACGGACGACGGCGCGGGCTTCGGCGCGATGCCGAGCA
>DATIUV010000166.1:0-5917 GCA_035466595.1 Pelomicrobium sp. | reverse complement strand
GACTTTCCGCCGACGGGCTCGTCGCACGCGAGGACGTCGATCGCCTGCTGGCCGGCGGCCGCGTCGGCGTGCGCAGCGAGCGGCATCCGCTGGTGGTCGCCGCCGAGCAAAAGTGGCGCGAGCGCGAGCCGCCGCATCGCCTGCTGACGCTGGATCGCCTGACCGAGTGGCTGGCCGACCGTGTCGGCCTGCCCTACTTCCACATTGACCCCCTGAAGATCGACCTGCGCGCGGTGACCGGCGTCGTGTCGCAGAACTATGCCGCCCGCTACCGGGTGCTGCCGGTGGAGGTCAGCGGCGAGGCCATCACCATCGCCACCGCCGAGCCCTACGAGCGCAAGTGGGCTGCCGAGCTCGCGGCCATGCTGCGCAAGCCGATCCGGCTCGTGGTAGCGAATCCCGTCGACATCACCCGCTACCTCGCCGAGTTCTACAAGCTCGCGCAGTTCATCAAGCGCGCCATGGAAACCCAGGGCGGCGACGTTTCCGCCATCGGCAATTTCGAGCAGCTCACGCAGATCGGCAGCCGCGGGCCCGTCGACCACAACGAGCAGCACGTCGTCCACATCGTTGACTGGCTGTGGCAGTACGCCTTCGAGCAGCGCGCCAGCGACATCCACCTCGAGCCGCGCCGCGAGCTCGGCATCGTGCGCTTCCGCATCGACGGCGTGCTGCACCAGGTCTACGAGCTACCCGGCGCCGTCATGCAGGCGGTGATCTCCCGCATCAAACTGCTGGGGCGCATGGACGTGGTGGAGAAGCGCCGGCCCCAAGACGGGCGCGTGAAGACGCGAACGCCCGAGGGCGTCGACGTCGAGCTGCGCCTGTCGACGCTGCCCACGGCGTTCGGCGAGAAGCTGGTGATGCGCATCTTCGACCCGGAGGTACTGGTGCGCGATCTGCGCGAGCTGGGCTTCTCGGAGGACGACCGCCGGCGCTGGAACGCGCTCACCGACCATCCAAACGGCATCATCCTGTTGACCGGGCCCACCGGCTCGGGCAAGACCACCACGCTCTACTCCACCCTGAAGGCGCTGGCGACGCCGGAAGTGAACGTCAGCACCATCGAAGACCCGATCGAGATGGTGGAGCCAGCGTTCAACCAGACCCAGGTGCAGCCGGGCCTGGGGCTGGACTTCGCCGCCGGCGTGCGCACGCTGCTGCGCCAGGATCCCGACATCGTCATGGTGGGCGAGATCCGCGACCTCGAGACCGCCGAAATGGCCGTGCAGGCCGCGCTCACTGGCCACCTCGAGCTCTCGACCCTGCACACCAACGACGCACCGACCGCGGTCACGCGCCTGCTGGATCTCGGCATCGCGCCGTACCTGATCCGCTCGACGCTGCTGGGCGTGCTGGCCCAGCGCCTCGTGCGCACGCTCTGCCCCCATTGCCGAACGCCGGCGCCGCTCGACGAGGCGGCGTGGCAGGCCCTGACGGCGCCGTGGAAGCTGCCGACGCCGGCCCATGCGAGCCGCGCGGACGGCTGCCTGGAATGCCGCATGACGGGTTACATCGGCCGCATCGGCATCCACGAGCTCGTCACGGTGACGCCGGCGCTCCGCGAGCTGATCGACAGCGGTTGCGACCTGCCGCGGCTGCGCGAGCAGGCGCGCCGCGACGGCATGAAGCCGCTGCGGCTGGCCGGCGCCCTGAAGATAGCCGCCGGCATCACCACCATCGAGGAGGTGCTGAAAGTGGCGCCGCCGGCTTCGGAATCGGTGCCGGCGACCGCGCCGGTCGCGCGCTGAACCTTTGCACCGCCTTTGCTCTCGCGGGTAAGCTTCCGACCACCCATGACGACCGGCGAAAACGCCCTGACCGACGCCGCCCGCCCGACGAGCGCGGGCCAGTGCTTGCTGCTGAACGCCGGCACGCTGCTCGCCTACATCGTTCTGGCGCAGGCGGGGCTGCAGCTCGCAAGCTTCGAGGGCGTAGTCTCGACGCTGTGGCTGCCCTCGGGCCTGGCGCTGGCGATGCTGCTGCGCTACGGCCGGCCGCTCGCGCCGGGCGCCTTCCTGGGCGCTGTAATCGCCTCGTCGATGGCCGGCGTCCCCCTGCTCGCCGCCGCGACCTTTGCCGCGGGCAGCACGCTGGCGGCGCTCGCCGGCGCGCACCAGCTGCGGCGCGTGTGCGACTTCCGCGCCGGCTTCTCCCGCATCCAGGACGTGTTCGCGCTGTTCGCCACCGCAGCGCTGGCGTCGCTGGTGAGCGCCTCCGCCGGCGCCCTCGGCGTCTGGCTGTTCGGCGCGGCGCCTGCCGAACTGCCGCGGCTGTGGGCGATCTGGTGGCTGGGCGACGGGCTCGGCATCATCGCGGTCGCGCCGATCCTGCTGGCCTGGTGGGCGCGCGGCAAGCGGGCGCTGAGCGCGGCCCAGTGGACCGAGGCCGTGGTGGTCACGGCGGCGGTGGTGGCCGTGACCGTCGCCGCCCACGACGGCCCGCTCGAGACCACTGCTGCGCAAGTCGCCACCGCCTCGCTCGTGTTTCCGCTGATGGTCTGGTGCGCGGTGCGCCTGCTGCCGTTGGTGGCCCATGTCGCAGCGCTCGCGGCGGCTCTGGCCGCTGTGTGGGGAACCGCGCGCGGCGTCGGCCCGTTTGCGAGCGCCGAGATCTGGCAGGGCCTGGTCTATCTCAATCTACCGCTGGCGGCCCTGTTTCTGATGACCCAGATCATCGCCGCCACCAACAGCCAGCGGCGCTCGTCGATCTCGGCGCTGCGCCGCAGCGAGGAGACATTCCGCGCGCTGGTGCAGAACTCCAAGGACATCATCACCATCCACCGTCCGGACGGCACCACCTTCTACGAGTCGCCCTCCGCCGAGCGCCTGCTGGGCTACGGGCCCGGCGGCCTCATCGGCCGCAACCCGTTCACGATCATCCACCCCAAGGACGTCGACGCCGCGCGCGAGGCATTCCAGCGGCTGGTGAGCTCGCCCAACACCGAGATGTCGATGGAGCTGCGTTACCGCAAGGCCGACGGCTCCTGGATCTACCTGGAGACGGTGGGCGCCAACCGGCTCGACTATCCCGGCATCCGCGGCATCGTGCTCACGTTCCGCGACGTCACCGAACGCAAGCAGGCGGAGGCGGCCCTGCGGGCGAGCGAGCAGCGCTACATGCTCGCCATGGAGGGCGCCAGCGACGGCATGTGGGAGATCCACACCGCCAGCAAGGAGCTCTACGTTTCGCCGCGCCTGCTGTCGATGCTGGGCTACGAGCCGGACACGCTGCGCGACGCCGCCTCCTGGGAGGCGCTGATCCACCCCGAGGACGTGGAGGACTACCGGCGCGAGGTGGCGGCACACCTCAAGGGCACCACGGACCACCTCGAGTGCGAGTATCGCCTGCGCGCGGCCAACGGCGAGTACCTGTGGGTGTTCTCGCGCGGCATCGCCGCCCGCGACCGCTACGGCAAGCCGCTGCGGCTCGCAGGCTCCATCGTCGACATCACCCAGCGCAAGCGCGCCGAGGCCCGCATCGAGCACCTGGCGACCCGCGACGCGCTGACCGGCCTGCCCAACCGCCTGCTGCTGAACGACCGCCTGGCCCAGTACATCCACACGAGCCGCCGCAGCAACCAGAGCTTCGCCGTGCTGTTCATCGACCTCGACCGCTTCAAGACGATCAACGATTCGCTCGGCCACGACGTCGGCGACGAGCTGCTGCGGGAGGTGGCGACGCGACTCGAGAGCTGCATGCGCAAGGAGGACACGCTCGCCCGCCTCGGCGGCGACGAGTTCGTCGTCGCGCTGCACGGCATCCGCAACGCCTCCGACGCCGCCCAGGTTGCGCAGAAGGTGTTGAAGCGGCTGCACCAGCCTTACGCGCTGCCGGGCCGCACCCTCTCCAGCAGCTGCTCGGTCGGCATCGCCATCTATCCGTACGACGGCGAGGACATCGCGACGCTGATGAAAAACGCCGACACCGCGATGTACCACGCCAAGGACCGCGGCCGGAACAATTACCAGTTCTTCTCCGCCGACATGACCGCCAAGGCGCTGGAGCGGCTGACCGTGGAGAACGACCTGCGCCGGGCGATCGAGAGGGGCGAGTTCACGCTGCACTTCCAGCCGCAGGTGAACGTGCGCTCGGGCGAGGTGGACGGGGCGGAGGCGCTGGTGCGCTGGCAGCACCCCGAGCGCGGCCTCATCTCGCCGCACCGTTTCATCGCCGTTGCCGAGGAAACCGGCCTGATCGCGCCGCTGGGTGAATGGGTGCTGCAGGCCGCCTGCGAGCAGGCGCAGACATGGCAGCGCGCCGGCTATCCCCGGGTCAAGGTCGCGGTCAACCTCTCCGTCGGCCAGTTTCTCAAGCACGGCGACCTGGTCCGCGCGGTGAATCGCATCCTGGCGCATACCGGCCTCGATCCCGCGTGCCTCGAGCTGGAGATCACCGAAAGCCTGCTGCTCTCCAACGTCGAGGAACACGTGCTGACCCTGCAGAAGCTGGGCAAGATCGGCACGCCGCTGTCGGTGGACGATTTCGGCACCGGCTACTCCAGCCTTTCCTACCTCAAGCGGCTGCCGATCGACGTGCTGAAGATCGATCGCACCTTCGTGCGCGACCTCGAAACCGATCCTGACGACGCCGCCATCGTCTCCGCCATCATGGCGCTCGCCCGCAGCCTCAAGCTCAAGGTCGTGGCCGAGGGAGTCGAGACGCTGGGTCAGCTCGATGCGCTCAAGCGGCTCGACTGCGACTGGTACCAGGGCTTCCTGTTCAGCAAGCCGCTCGCGGCGGAAGAATTCGAGGCCCGATTTCTGCGGCCGCTGACGCTGCCCTTCGGCCGCGAAGCGTCTTCGTAAAATTCCTTGGCCGCCAAGCCGCATGGAATGAGCGGGCACAGAACCTGCATTGGGTCGTGCCGTGACGACTCGACGCACTTTCGATGTGGCTCTGACCCTCGCGGGTAATACCCTCCTCGCCTTGGCGGTGTACCTGTTGGCCGGTGTCGGCGAGCGCTTCGCCGCCGCGCCGCTGGTGAGCAGCGTCTGGCCGGTGGCGGGCCTCGCGCTCGGCGCCGTGGTGGTCGGCGGCCAGCGGCTGCTGCCGGGCGTGTTCGCCGGCATGCTGGCGCACGCCGTCGGCCTGGGGCTGGGACCGGCCGCCGCGCTCGTCGCCGCGCTCGGCCAGACCGCCGCCGCCAGCGCGGGGGCGGTGGTGACGCGCCGCGTCACCCGTTTCGATCCGGCCATGAGTCGCATCAGCGACATCGCGGCGCTGGTGCTGGCCGGCGGCGCGGTGACGGCGATCGTCGGCGCGCTGGCCATGGAGGCGGCGCTGGCCGTTTCCGCCCAGGGGCTGCCGCCCCGCCCGCTGCTGACCCTTGCCGTCGGCTTCCTGGGCGGTTTGCTCGGCGCCATCACCATGGCGCCGGCGGCTGCCGGCTGGCCGGCGCGCAGCCGAGGCGATACCGGGCAGGCGATCGGCGTCGGCCTGGTAGCGGTGCTGGCCGGCCTGTTCTCCTACGCCATCTTCTCCGACGAACTGGTGGAATTCGTCTCCACCAGCGCGCTGCAGATCCTGCTGTTCCCGGTGCTGGCGTGGGCCGCGCTGCGCTTCCGTCCCGGCGAGGTGGCGGTCACCAGCCTGGCGGCGGCGGCGGGCGCCGTGGCGGGGCTGATCATCGGCGGCAAGGCTTTGCTGGCCGTGGGCACCATTTCGACGCTGCACGTGTTCGTCGCCGCGATCTCGCTGACGACGCTGACGCTCTCGGCGCTGCGCGTGCAGCGGCTGGCGGCCGAAACGGCGCTGCGCCGGAGCGAGGCGCGGTTTCGCATGCTGACCGAGCTTTCCGCCGACTGGTTCTGGGAACAGGATGATCAGTTCCGGATGACCGCGGTGATGGCGGGCGCCCGCGCCATGAGCCGCATCGACCACGGCCGCTCGCTCGGCAAAGCTCGCTGGGAGCTGC
>DATIUV010000165.1:0-16654 GCA_035466595.1 Pelomicrobium sp. | reverse complement strand
GCTCCTGCACCTCGGCGGCGGCGCGCAGAATCGCGAGCTCGCTCTTCACCGTCTCCGAGTACTGCGCGAACGGCGAGGACAGCAGGCGGGCGCCGGCGAGCTCCTGCGCCAGCAGCGCGCGCCGGGCGGATTCGTCCAGCGTGCCGTACTCCGCGCCGCCGGCGCGAGCGAGCAGCTCGGCAACGACCTGCTCGTGCACGCCGCTATGCTGGCGCAGGTCGATCGGCGCGAGGTGGAAGCCGAACACCGTGGCGGCGCAGCGCAGGCTGCGGATGCGGCCGCGGGCGACCGGCGCCGAGCCGTGGCGCCGGAGCGAGCCGATCATGACGTCGAGGTCGTCGATGAACGCCTGCGCGCTGTCATAGGGCGCGGCGTCGCCGAGCGGGAACCGGGCGATGACGGTGTGGCCGTGGGCGCGCGCGGTTGCGGTAAGCCGCGCGTAGATGCCGATCAGCGCGCGCCGGTAAAGCTCGTCGGCGCGCGACGGCGCCGTGTCGTGCGAGGCCTCCGCCAGACGGGTGAGCTCCGGCGTCACGTCGACCAGGCGCGTGGCGAGCGAGAGCTCCGAGCCCAGCTTGTGCGTCTCGCCCAGCAGAAAGTCGAAGGCCAGCGCCGAGTGCTCGCGCGCGGCGTGGCGCAGCTTGTCGGCGGTGACGAACGGATTGCCGTCGCGGTCGCCGCCGATCCAGCTGCCGATGAAGAGGAACCTTGGCAGTGCGCCGGCGCTCGCGTGGCCGGCGGCGGCCAGCGCGTCCTCGATCTCGGCGTACAGTCGCGGCAGCTCCGTCAGGAACGTGGAGCGGAAGTAGGCCAGCCCGTTGTCGATCTCGTCCTCGACGTTGAGCCGCACGAGGCGCAGCATGCGCGTCTGCCACAGCGTCAGCACGGCGCGCCGCATCGCCTCCTCGTTCTCCGCCTGCTCGAAAGGCGCCAGGCCGTCGCGGGAACGCTCCGCCACGAGGCGGGCGATCTCGAGCTGGCGGTCGAGGATGCTCTGGCGCTGCACTTCGGTCGGATGCGCGGTCAGCACCGGCGCGATCAAGGCGTCGCGGAAGAACGCGGCAATGCGCTCTGGCCCGACGCCGGCCTCGCGCAGGCGCGCCAGGGCGCGGCCGACGGTGCCCTCCTGCGGCGGCGAGCCGGCCAGCAGGTGCGCGCGCCGGCGGCGGTTGTGGTGCTGGTCCTCGGCGATGTTCATCAGCTGCGAGAAATAGCTGAATGCGCGCACCACCAGGATGGCGTCGTGGTCGGTCACCGCGTTGAGCGTGGCCTCCAGCTCGTGGCGCGCGTCGGCGTCCTCGTCGCGATGGAAGCGCACCGCCGTGCGGCGAATGGACTCGATCAGCTCGAAGGCATCGTCGCCTTCCTGGTCGCGCAGCGTGTCGCCCAGGATGCGCCCGAGGAGCCGGATGTCCTCGCGCAGCGGCGCGTCCTTGTCCGGGGACGCGGGATCGTCGAGCGGCGGATTCATCGCCGGGCGGCGCGGGACCTGGCGAGGGCGTCTTCGATGGCGCGGTTCACGTAGGCGCCGTAGAAATCCTCCAGCGTGAGCCCGACGATCGGCTCGGCGGCGCTCTCGCCGCTCGGGAGGTAGAGCTTCACGGTCGGCGCGACGCGCACCTTCTGGGCGAAGGCGAAGTTCTCGTGCGTCGAGCGGCGGCCGGCGAAGTCGGTGAGCGGCGTTTGCTGATCCATCTTGACCTCGAGGATGCGCACCTTGGCCCGGTACGCCGGATCCTTGGCCATCGGGATCAGGTAGTCGTTCATGGCGATCTCGCAGTACGGGCAATCGTAGACGGTGAACACGACCAGCACGACCTGCCCGGCGCGCGCCGCCTGCTCCGCAGCGCTTTGGAGGTTCTTCGCGGCCGGGATCGCGCCGCTCGCCGCCGCAGGGGCCACGAGGGCCCATGCTAGAATCAGCGGCAAGAAAAGAAACCGCCCGCGCATGCCTTTCTCTCCGAGGGTCGCGTAGTGCATCCTGATCCCGCCCGGCGCGCTCCGCCTGCCGGCCCGCCGCCCCGCCGCATCGTGATCGCCACGCGCGAAAGCGCGCTGGCGATGTGGCAGGCGCGTCACATCGAGCAGCGCCTGCGGGAATTATACCCGCAGTGCGAAGTCTCGATTCTCGGCATGACCACCCAGGGCGACCAGATTCTCGACACGGCGCTGGCGCTGATCGGCGGCAAGGGCCTGTTCGTCAAGGAGCTGGAGACCGCGCTGGAGTCCGGTGCCGCCGATATCGCCGTGCATTCGATGAAGGACGTGCCGATGGCGCTGCCCGAAGGCTTCGCCATCGCCGCCATCGGCGCGCGCGAGGACCCGCGCGACGCTTTCGTCTCCGGCCGCTACCGGTCGTTCGCGGAACTTCCCGAGGGCGCAGTGGTGGGCACCTCCAGCCTGCGGCGCCAGAGCCAGATCCTGGCGCGCCATCCGCATCTGAGGGTGGAGACACTGCGCGGCAACGTGCAGACGCGCCTGCGCAAGCTGGACGAGGGCCGCTACGCCGCCGTCATCCTCGCCGCCGCAGGCCTGAAACGCCTCGGCCTCGCCGAGCGCATTGCCGAACTGCTGCCGCCGGAGGAGAGCCTGCCCGCCGTGGGCCAGGGCGCGCTCGGCATCGAGTGCCGCGCCGACCGCGACGATCTGCGGCAGGCGCTGGCGCCGCTCGACGATCCGACCACTGCGGCATGCGTGCGCGCCGAGCGCGCCATGAGCCGCGCCCTCGCCGGCAGCTGCCAGGTGCCGCTGGGCGGCTATGCCGAGCTCGACGGCGAGCGCCTGCGGCTGCGCGCCTTCGTCGCCAGCCCCGACGGCGCCGAAATGGCGCAGGCGGACGAGACCGGCGAGAGGGCAGCACCCGAAGCGTGGGGGGAGCGCGCCGCCGAGGTGCTCAAGCGCCGCGGCGCGGCCGACATCCTCGCGCGGATCGAGGCCGGCGGGGCCGCGCCGTGGAGCCGCTGAGCGGCAGCCGTGCGCGGCCGCTCGCGGGGCGCGGCATCGCGGTGACGCGGCCGCTCGAGCAGGCCGAGCACCTCGCGGCGCTGGTGCGCGAGGCGGGCGGCGTGCCGATCGTCTGTCCCGTGCTGGAGATCGAGGATGTTGCCGATCTGGCACCGCTTGCGGCGCTGATCGACCGGCTCGACGAGTTCGACCTCGCCATCTTCATCAGCCCCACCGCCGTGCAGAAGGCGATGAACATCATCCGCGCCCGGCGCGAGTTGCCCGGACGCCTGCGGGTGGCGGCGGTTGGCAAGGGATCGGCGCGCGAGCTGCGCAAGTTCGGCATTGCGGACGTGCTGGCGCCCGCCAGCCGCTTCGACAGCGAGGCGCTGCTGGCGCTGCCGGAGCTGGCCGACGTCGCGGGGAAGCGCGTCGCGATCTTCCGCGGCGAGGGCGGCCGCGAGCTGCTCGGCGATGCGCTGGTTGCCCGCGGGGCCCGCATCGAATACGCTGAGTGCTACCGCCGCACGCGGCCCCAGGGTCATGCCGACGCCATGCTGCGCGCCTGGGCGCGCAACGAGCTGGCCGCCGTCACCGTCACGAGCAGCGAAGGCCTGCACAATCTCTACGACATGGTGGGCAAGCTGGGCCAGCAGTGGCTGAAGAAGACCCCGCTGTTCGTCAGCCATCCGCGCATCGCGGAGGCGGCGCGGGCGCTGGGCCTGGCCGAGGTGCTCGTCGCCGAGGGCGGCGACGAGGGCATGGTGCGCGCGCTGGCCGACTGGTTCGTCGGCCGCGGCGCTGGCGAACACACGGCGGAAACCGACGCATGAGCGACGAACAGAAAAAGGACGATCGACCGGCCGACGAGGCCGCGGAGCCCGCGCAGGATACGGCTCCGGCAGCTGCTGCCGAGGGCCGCGGCGGCGCGCCGTCCGATTCGAGCGAGCCCACCGGCGCCGCGGAGACCGAGGCTGCTGCGCCGCCTTCGCGCGGGACGCCGTGGTACCTGCAGCCGGCGCTGTTCCTGGCGCTGGCGGCATTGGGCTTCGCCGGCTGGCATTACTGGCAGACGCGCGCGACCAGCGAGTCGCTGCGCCTCGAGCTGGCCTCGCGGCTGGCCACGTTCGAGAAGACCGTCGACGAGACGCGCCGCGACATCGACCGGCTCGACAACAGCGTGCGCGACATCACCGGCAAGCTGGGCGCGGTCGATTCCCGGGTCGCGGAGATCCGCAGCCAGCAGGTGGCGCTGGAGCAGATCTACCAGGATCTTTCGAAGAGCCGCGACGAGGCCGTGCTGGCGGACGCGGAGCAGCTGGTCTCCATAGCCAGCCAGCAGCTGGCGCTGGCGGGCAACGTGAAGGCGGCGCTGGCGGCGCTGCAGGGCGCCGACCAGCGGCTCGCCAAGCTGGATCGTCCGCAGCTCGCCCCGGCGCGCAAGGCGATCGCCGCCGATATCGCCAAGCTGGAGGCGGTGCCGCACGTCGACACGACCGGCCTCTCCGCGCGCCTCGACGCACTGGCCGAGCGCGTCGCCGGCCTGCCGCTCGCCGCCGAGGCGCGTCCGGCCGCCTCCGCGCCGCCGCCGGCGCAGCCGCCGACCGGCAGCGCGTGGCGCGATTTACTCGCCGCGGCCTGGCGTGACCTGCGCGCGCTGGTGCGGATCCGGAAGATCGATGCCGCCGAGGCGCCGCTGCTGGCGCCTGACCAGTCCTACTTCCTGCGCGAGCAGCTGCGGCTGCGGCTGCTCTCGGCGCGGCTCGCGCTGCTCAACCGCGATCCGGGCGTCTATCGCCGCGACCTGGCGACCGCGGAGGACTGGCTCAAGCGGTACTTCAACGTCGAGAGCCCCGAGGTCAAGGCCGCGCTCGAAGAAGTGCGGGAACTGCGCGAGGCGACCGTCAGCGTCCAGCTGCCCAACATCGAGGACAGTCTGACCGCCGTGCGCGGCATCCGGCTGACCCGCGCCCAGGGGGCGGAGTGAAGGGCCTGCTGTGGCTGGTGGCGCTGGCCGCCGCCGCGGTGGCGGTGACGTTGCTCGCCCGCGAGGGCAGCGGCTACGTGCTCATCGTCGCCGGCGGCTACCGGACCGAGCTCTCGGTCAATTTCGCGGTCGTCCTGATCCTGACCGCTTTCCTCGCCTTCTATCTGCTGCTGCGGCTGGTTGCCGGCACGATCTCGCTGCCGCGAAAGCTGCGGGCGCGGCGCCAGCGTTCGCGCGAGCGGCGCTCCCACCGCTACCTGGCCGACGGCTTCACCGCTTTTTTCGAGGGCCGTTACGTTGAGGCGGAGAAATCGGCGGCGCGCGCGCTCAAGCTGGGCGAGGATCGGCCGCTCGCGGCGACACTCGCGGCCCATGCGGCGCAGCGGCAGCGGCAGCCTGAGCGGCGCGACGAGTACCTGGCGACGCTCGACGGCGCGGCGCCCGCCGAGCGACGCGTGGCGGATCTCGCGCGCGCGGAGTTCCTGCTCGAGGACGGCGAGCCGCGGCGGGCGCTGGAGGTCGTGCAGGGGATCCGCAATGCCGAGCGCAAGCCGCCGGCGGGCGCGCTGCGGCTGGCGCTGAAGGCGCATCAGCGCACGGAGTCCTGGGACGAGGTGCTCGGCCTGCTCGCCGAGGAGCAGAAGCGCCTGGCGGTTGATCCTGCGCACGTGGATCGGATCAAGCATCGCGCGCTGGCCGAGAGCGTGCGCAGCCGCGCCGATGACCTCGAGGCTCTCAAGCGCTACTGGAAGGGGGTGACCTCCCGCGACCAGGAGAATGCGGAGGTTGCGGCAGCCGCGGCCGCGGCATTCAACCGCCTGGGCGAATGCCGCACCGCCCACGAGATCGTGGAGGCGAGCCTTGCCCGCGAATGGGCGCCGCACCTGCTGCCGCTGTACGCCGAGTGTCCCGAGGGCGACGCTGCCCGGCAGATCCAGCGCGCCGAGGGCTGGCTCCGGGAGCACCCGGACGACGCGGTGCTGCTGCTGACGCTGGGCCGGCTGTGCACGCACGCGGGCCTGTGGGGCAAGGCGCAGAGCTACATGGAGGCGAGCCTGTCGGTGGAGCCGACGTTCTCGGCCTATCTCGCGCTGGCGGAGCTGAACGAGCGCCTGGACCGGCCGGAAGCGGCGCGCGACGCGTACCGCAGGAGCCTCGACCTCGCGCTCGCTCAGCTGCGGGCCGCGACCGGCGGCCGCCGTCGCAGCGTGATCTGAGCGTCGGCCTCAGGCCGGCGGCGGCTCGCTGGGCGTGAAGGCGTCGGAGTAGAACTCGTCGTCGGGCAGACCGCAGCGGCTGGAAAAATCGCGGCGCGCGGCCTCCACCATCACCGGCGCGCCGCAGGCGTAGACCTGGTGACCTGACAGATCCGGCAAATCCTGCATCACGGCCTCGTGCACGAGGCCGGTGCGGCCTTGCCAGCCATCCTCCGGCTTCGGGTCCGACAGCACCGGCATGAAGCGGAAGCCGGGGTACTCGCGCTGCCATTGCTCGGGCAGGTCGGCCAGGTACATGTCCGCGCGTGCCCGGTTGCCCCAGTACAACGTCATCGGCCGCCGGCAGCCGGTGTACAACGCGTGCTCGATGATGGCCTTGATCGGCGCGAAGCCGGTGCCGCTGGCGAGAAAGACGATCGGCTTGTCGGAATCCTCGCGCAGGAAAAAGGTGCCGAGCGGGCCCTGGAAGCGCAGGATGTCCTTCTCCTTCATGCCGCTGAACACGTGCTGCGTGAACGAGCCGCCGGGATAGTTGCGCACGTGCAGCTCGAGAAACTCGTCGTCGTGCGGCGCGTTGCCCATCGAGAAGCTGCGGCGCTTGCCGTCCTTGAGCAGGATGTCGATATACTGCCCGGCCAGGAACTGCAGGCGCTCGTTCTGCGGCAGCCGCAGCTTGATGCGCATGACGTCGGCGCCGAGGCGCTCGAGGGCGTGCACCCGGCAGGGCAGCGTCTTGATCGGGATGTCGCGCACGGCGCCGATCTCGCGCGACTCGATCGTCAGGTCGGAGGCCGGCCGCGCGCAGCAGAACAGCGCCATGCCCACTTGCCGCTCGACGTCAGTGAGGGCGCTTTCCTGGTACGGGCCCAGCTCGACCTCGCCTTCCAGCACCTTGCCCTTGCAGGTGCCGCAGGCGCCGTTGCGGCAGCCGTAGGGCAGCGCGAAGCCCTCGCGCAGCGCCGCCTCGAGGACGGTTTCGCCGGGCTGGGAGTGGAAAACGTGGCCGCTGGGCCGGATCGTGATCTGATATGACATCTGCTTTCAGGCCGGCACGCGCCGGCGGTTCCGCGAGACTGCCGTGCAGCGCGTGCTGATCGTCGGTTGCGGCGACGTCGGCCTCCTCGTCGCCGAGCGCCTCGCCGGACGGCGCCGCCTGTTCGCCCTCACCCATACGCCGGAACGCATGGCACTGCTGCGCGCCCGCGGACTCGTGCCGATCGCCGGCGACCTCGACCGCCGCGCGTCGCTCGGTCGCATCGGCGGCCTCGCCGACGCCGTCGTGCACCTGGCGCCGCCGCCGTCCACCGGGCGGCGCGACCAGCGCACGGCGAACCTGCTGGCGGCCCTCGCGAGGCCCGGCATGTTACCACAGCGCCTGGTGTACATCAGTACGACGGGCGTCTACGGTGATTGCCGTGGCGAGCGCGTGCCGGAGACGCGCCCGCGCCGTCCGCAGTCCGAGCGCGCCGCACGGCGGGTGGACGCCGAGGACCGGCTGCGGGCGTGGGGCGCGCGCAACCGTGTCAGCGTCGCGATCCTGCGCGTGCCGGGCATCTACGGGCCGCAGCGGCTGCCGATCGCGCGGCTACAGGCCGGCACGCCGGCGCTGGCGCCGGAAGACGACGGCTATTCCAACCACATTCACATCGACGACCTCGCAGCGGCGGTGGTGGCGGCTCTGGCGCGCGGCCGGCCGCAGCGCGCCTACAACACCGCGGACGGATCCGAGCTCAAGACGGGCGAGTACTTCGATCGCGTCGCGGACCGGTTCGGCCTGCCGCGGCCGCCTCGCGTTCGGCGTGCGGAAGCCGACGGCGCAATTTCGCCCGCTCTCCTGTCGTTCATGGACGAGTCGCGGCGCGTGGTGAGCGAGCGCATGCGCCGGGAGCTGCGCCTGCGCCTCGCCTATCCGACGGTGGACGCGGCGCTGGCCGACGCGCGGCTCAGTCCAGGCGCCGATACTCGCCCTCGATGACGCCGTCGCCGGGCGGCGGCGGTTTGCGATCCCGGATCGGCACCAGCAGGGCGAGCAGGGCCAGCACGTCGCTGATCACGCCCGGAAACAGGAACAGCGCGCCGGCGACGAAGCGGCGCCCGCTGGCGAGAATCGTGACGAGCGGGTTGGCGCCGGCGTCGATCGCGGCCCGCAGGCGGCCGCGGAACGCGGCCTGCTCGCCGCGGATCAGCGCCCAGCCGACGACCGCCCCGGCGGCGACCAGCGCCAGCGTCCAGCCGGCGCCGAAGGCCTCCGCGATTTGCACCAGCAACACGACTTCGACCGCAGGAAACAACAGCAGCAGAAACAGGATCAGCAGGGCGGGCATGGCGTCGAGGGGCGGGTGCGCCGAGGCATCCGCCAAATAGAGGTAAAATCTCGAATTCTGCAATTGCGGGTCATGGATACGCTGCTCGTCATCACCAACCTGCCGGATCGCGCGAGCGCGGAGCGCCTCGCGGCGCAGCTCGTCGAGGAGCGCGCGGCAGCCTGCGTCAACATCATGGCCGAGTGCCGCTCGATGTACCGTTGGCAGGGCCGGGTCGAGAGCGCCGCCGAGGTGCCGTTGTTCATCAAGACCACCGGGGCGGCGTACGGGCGGCTCGAGGCGGCCATCCGCCGCCACCACCCCTACGAACTCCCCGAGATCGTCGCTGTCCGTATCGAGCGCGGGCTGCCCGGTTATCTGCAGTGGGTCGAATCCGAGACCGCGGGTCCGGGAGCCTGACGGAGTCCATTATGCGGTTGGTGCGGTTTCTTTTACTGGTGTTCCCGCTGCTGGCGTACCTTCCCGCCCTGGCGCTCGCGCAGTCGGTCCCGGCGATCGCGGCGGCGCCGGCCGAGGACGAGCTGCTGCCGCCCGACGAGGCGTTCAAGGCGTCGATGCGGGCGGCGGACGCCTCCACCATCATCGCCGACTTCGTCCCCGCCAAGGGCTACTACCTGTATCGCGACAAGTTCGCCTTTTCGGTCGTGGAGCCGGCGGGCGCGTCGATCGCGCAGGTTTCGCTGCCGCCGGGCAAGATGAAGGACGACCCGCTGTTCGGCAAGACGGAAGTATTCTTCGAGCCGGCGGCGGTTTCGCTCACGCTGGCGGGCGTCTCCGCCGACCGGGTCAAGATCAAGGCGTCCTACCAGGGCTGCAACGAACCCATCGGCGTGTGTTACCCGCCGATCGAGAAGACCTTCGAGGTCGCGCTGGCGGGGCTGGCCGCGGGTGCCGCCCCGCCCGTGGCGCCCGCAGCGGCGGCGCCGCTGCAATCGGAGGACGAGCAGATCGCCGGCCTGCTGCGCGGCGGCAGCTTCTGGCTGATCGTGGTCTCGTTCCTCGGCTTCGGCCTGCTGCTGGCGTTCACGCCGTGCGTGCTGCCCATGATCCCGATCCTGTCGGGCATCATCGCCGGCCAGGGCCAGAAGCTCACCAAGATGCGTGGGTTCACGCTGTCGCTCGCGTACGTGCTGGGCATGGCCATCACCTACGCCATCGCCGGCATGGCGGCCGGCATGTCGGGCGCCATGCTGCAGGCCGCGCTGCAGAACCCCTGGGTGCTGGGCAGCTTCGCGGTGATCTTCGTGCTGCTGGCCCTGTCGATGTTCGGCTTCTACGAGCTGCAGCTGCCGACCGCGCTGCAGAGCCGGCTGGCCGATGCCAGCAACAAGGTGGGCGGCGGCCACTACGCCGGCGTCTTCACGATGGGGGTCCTGTCGGCGGTGATCGTCGGCCCTTGCGTGGCGGCACCGCTGGCCGGCGCGTTGCTCTACATCAACCAGACCCGCGACATGCTGCTCGGCGGGGCCGCGCTGTTCGCGATGGCGATCGGCATGGGGCTGCCCCTGCTGGCGGTGGGGGCGTCCGCCGGCGCGTTATTGCCCAGGGCCGGCGCATGGATGGAGTCGGTCAAGCGCTTTTTCGGCGTTCTCCTGCTGGGCGTGGCGATCTACATGATCTCGCCCGTGATTCCGGCGGTGGTGCACATGCTGCTGTGGGCCGCGCTGCTGATCGTCTCGGCGATTTACCTGCATGCGATCGACCCGCTGCCGCCGGGAGCGTCCGGTTACAGGAAACTGTGGAAGGGCGTCGGCGTCATCTCGCTGCTGGTGGGCGTCTCGCTGCTGGTGGGGGCGCTGGCCGGCGGGCGCGACGTGCTGCAGCCGCTTGCTGGCCTGCGGCTGGCGGGGAGCGCCGGCGGCGGTGGCGGCCCGGGCGCCGCCATTGCGGCGCAGGCGCCGGCGGGCGGGCTCAAGTTCGAGAAAGGCGGGAGTCTGGCCGAGCTGGAGTCCCGCGTGCAGGGCGCCGGACGCTACGTGATGCTGGATTTCTACGCCGACTGGTGCGTGTCCTGTAAGGAAATGGAGCGCTTCACTTTCAGCGACGGCCGGGTCCAGGCGCGGCTGGCCGACGCGTTGCTGCTGAAGGCGGACGTCACGCTGAACACGCCCGATGACCAGGCGCTGCTCAAGCGCTTCAACCTCTTCGGCCCGCCCGGGATCCTGTTCTTCGATCCCCAGGGCCGCGAGGTGCCGGGCGTCAAGGTCGTGGGGTTCCAGGACGCCGACCGGTTCCTGGCGACGCTCGACTCGGTGATGCGATGAACCGCACTCGGCGTGGCGTGCTGTTCGGCCTGGTCGGGGCCGCGGCCCTGGCCGCCGGCGTCGCGATCCAATATGGGCGGACCCGCCCGGCGGTCCCGCGGGACGCGGCCGCGGTGCTGCTCGCGGCGACGTTCGAGGACCTCGGCGGCGGCCGGCGCGCCGTGGGCGACTGGCGCGGCAAGGTCCTGGTCGTGAATTTCTGGGCGACCTGGTGCGCACCCTGCCGCGAGGAGATCCCCGAATTTGTCCGGCTCCAGGAGCAATTTCGCGACCGGGGCGTGCAGTTCGTCGGCATTGCCGTCGACCAGCGGGACGCCGTCGAGCGCTTCGCCCGCGAGTTCGGCATCAACTACCCGGTCCTGGTCGGCAGCCTCGACGCCATCGAGGTCTCCAAGGCGGCCGGCAACCGCGTCGGCGCCCTGCCGTTCACCGCGATCCTGGGCCGGGACGGCCAGCTGGCGAAAGTCCATCTGGGGAAGCTGGACGCCGAAACCCTGACCCCCGTTCTCAGCCAACTCGTCTAGGCCTTCCGGAGCCTTTCTGGACAAAATGCCGCAATCTGCGGCAAAATCCGCCGATCTCGCAGATCGACTCGGTGGATTCTTGAAACCCCAACAAGTCCTGGTCCTCCACGGCCCCAATCTGAACCTCCTCGGGGTGCGCGAGCCGGAAGTCTACGGGCTCACGACGTTACACGATATTAATGAACGTTTGCTGAAGTTGGCGTCCGATCGTGGCGTTCAATTGGCTGCGTTCCAGAGCAACAGCGAGGCTGACCTTGTTGAGCGGGTCCAGCGGGCGCGAGACGACCAGACGGCGTTCATCCTGATCAACCCGGCGGCCTTTACCCACACCAGCGTGGCGCTCCGGGACGCCCTGGCGGCCGTGGGGATCCCGTTCATCGAAGTCCATCTATCGAACGTCTACGCCCGCGAGCCGTTCCGTCGCACGTCCTATTTCTCCGACCTCGCCATCGGTGTCATCACCGGCCTCGGGGCCCGGGGCTATGAGTTAGCCCTTACTTACGCTATCGACCACGTCGCTGCCCGGGCCGCCTGAAGGGCCACTGGCGCGGGACCCTGAGGGGGTTGATCCGCATGGATCTCAGAAAACTCAAAAAACTCATCGATCTGGTCCAGGAGTCCGGCATCGCCGAGCTGGAGGTGACCGAGGGCGAGGAACGCGTGCGCATCACCCGCGCGGGCGTCGTCGCCGCGCCGGCCACCCCGGCGCAGGTCACCGGCGCGTCTCCGGCGACGGCGGCCGCGGAGCCGGCGGCGCCGGAATCCGCGTTGCCGCCCGGCCACGTGCTGAAGTCGCCGATGGTGGGCACCTTCTACCGGGCGCCCTCGCCGGGGGCGAAGCCCTTCGTCGACGTCGGCAGCCAGGTCAAGGAAGGCGATCCACTGTGCATCATCGAGGCCATGAAGCTCATGAACGAGATCGAGGCCGACAAGGCGGGCACCATCAAGGCGATCCTGGTCGAAAACGGCCAGCCGGTGGAGTTCGGCGAACCGTTGTTCGTCATCGAGTAGCCGCGCGCGCGGCCGTCCCATCTTGCCGATGTTCGAGAAAATCCTGATCGCCAACCGCGGCGAAATCGCGCTGCGCATCCAGCGCGCCTGCCGCGAGCTGGGCATCAAGACCGTGGTGGTGCACTCCGAGGCAGACGCCGACGCCAAGTACGTGCGGCTGGCGGACGAATCCGTCTGCATCGGACCGGCGCCGTCGCCGCTTTCCTACCTCAACGCCCCCGCCATCATCAGCGCCGCGGAGGTAACCGACGCCGAGGCCATCCACCCCGGCTACGGCTTCCTGTCCGAGAACGCCGACTTTGCCGAGATGGTGGAGAAGAGCGGCTTCGTCTTCATCGGCCCGCGGCCCGAGACGATCCGGCTGATGGGGGACAAGGTCAGCGCCAAGAACGCCATGAAGAAGGCCGGTGTGCCGTGCGTGCCCGGTTACGACGCCGGCCTGCCAGAGGACGGCGCCGCGGTGAGGAAGATCGCCAGGGACATCGGCTACCCGGTCATCCTCAAGGCCGCCGGCGGCGGCGGCGGGCGCGGCATGCGGGTCGTCCACACCGAGGCCGCGCTGTTCAATGCCGTCGGCACCGTGCGCGCGGAGGCCCAGGCCGCGTTCGGCAATCCCTCCGTCTACATGGAGAAGTTCCTCGAGCGGCCGCGCCATATCGAAATCCAGGTGCTGGCCGACGAGCACCGCAACGTCTTGCACCTGGGCGACCGTGACTGCTCGATGCAGCGGCGCCACCAGAAGATCATCGAGGAAGCGCCGGCGCCCGGCCTCAGCCCGCGCCTGCGCGCCAGGATCGGCGACCGTTGCGTCGACGCCTGCCGCAAAATCGGCTACCGCGGCGCCGGCACGTTCGAGTTCCTGTTCCAGGACGGCGAGTTCTACTTCATCGAGATGAACACGCGGGTGCAGGTTGAACACCCGGTGACCGAGATGATCACCGGCGTCGACATCGTCAAGGAGCAGATCCTGATCGCGGCCGGCCGCAAGATGACGCTCAAGCAGAAGGACGTGATCTTCCGCGGCCACGCCATCGAGTGCCGGATCAACGCCGAGGATCCGTTCACGTTCGTGCCGAGTCCCGGGCGCATCACCTACTACCACCCGCCCGGCGGCCCCGGCATCCGCGTCGACTCGCACGTGTTCCAGAACTACTTCGTGCCGCCCAACTACGACTCGCTGATCGGCAAGGTCATCGCATACGGCGAGAGCCGCGAGCAGGCGATCGCGCGCATGCGCACGGCGCTTTCCGAGATGGTGGTGGACGGTATCAGGACGAACATCGCGCTGCATCGCGAGCTGCTCACCGACCGCGCCTTCATCGAAGGCGGCACCAGCATCCACTTCCTCGAGCAAAAGCTCGCGCAGGCGAAGCAGGTCATCGCCAAAGCCGGCAAATGAGCGGCTGGCAGGCGGCGTCGGTGGTGCTCGACGCCGCCGACGTCGAGCGCGTGTCCGATGCGCTGCTCGATGCGGGCGCGCTGGCGGTCGACGTGGCCGACCCGCAGGCCGGCGGCGACGCGGCGGCGCCGCTCGACGAAGCGCCCGACGAACCGTTTCCGCTCTGGCCGCGCTGCCGCGTCACGGCGCTGTTCGCGGCGGACGCTGACCTCGCGACCGCGATGGCGGCGGCCGCCGCCGGGGCCGGCCTGGCAGAGACGCCGCTGTTCGAATGCGCGCCGGTCGCCGAGCGGGACTGGGTGCGCGTCACCCAGGCGCAGTTCCCGCCGCAGCGCGTGAGCGAGCGGCTGTGGATCATACCGACCTGGCACGACCCGCCGGACCCCGCTGCGGTCAACATCCGGCTCGATCCTGGTCTCGCCTTCGGCACCGGCAGCCATCCCACCACGCGCCTGTGCCTGCGCTGGCTTGACGCCGTGGTCCACGGTGGCGAACATGTGATCGACTACGGCTGCGGCTCCGGCATCCTGGCGGTGGCCGCGCTCAAGCTGGGCGCCGCCGGCGCCATCGGCGTCGACATCGATCCGCAGGCGGTGCGCGCCAGCCGCGCCAACGCGGAGTTGAACGGCGTCGTCGCCGACTTCCGCCTCGCCGACCGCCCGTTGCGTGAGACCGCCGACATCGTGGTTGCCAACATCCTCGCCAATCCCCTGAAAGTGCTGGCGCCCGTCATCGCGCCGCTGCTCGCGCCCGGCGGCCGCCTCGCGCTGGCGGGCATCCTGGCGCCGCAGGCGGCGGAGGTCGCCGCCGCGTATCGCGGCTGGCTCGCGCTCGACGTGTGGGCGGAGCAGGAGGGCTGGGTGCTGCTCGCCGGCCGCCGGGAGGGCTGAGCCGTGACGATGGTGACGCGCTGCCCGGAGTGCAGCACCGCGTTCCGGGTCGCCACCGAGCAGCTGCAGGCGCGCGACGGCGCCGTGCGCTGCGGGCGCTGCCAGCGCGTGTTCAACGCTTTCGATTCGCTCACCACCTGGCCCGATTCGGCGCTGGCCGAGCCCGAAGCATCCGACGAGCGGGCGAGCGATGACGCCGACGCGCCGGCGGACGAGCGCCAAGACTTCGTCGAGCCGGCGGAAGCCGCGCTGGCGGACGAGCCGGCCCCCGGCGAGGCAGCGGAAGAGGCGCTGCCGGCGGTGACGCGCTCGCCCGGCGACGACCCGGGCGCGGCGCAGGCGGCGGCCCGGGAAGACGACATGCCCCAGCTCGATTGGGCGCTCGAGGAGCCGCCGCGGCGGCGCCGCGCCAATCTGGTTTGGGGGATCGCCGTGGCGCTGGCGGCGCTGGTGCTGGCCGGCCAGGCGGCTTACTTTTTCCGCACCGAGCTGGCCGCGGCATCGCCGCCGCTGCGGCCCCACCTCGAGGCCGCCTGCCGCGTGCTCGGCTGCGAGGTGCCGCTGCCCGGGCGCGCGGAGTACATCACGATCGAGGCGTCCGACCTCAAGGTGGACGAGACGCGCGCGAGCCGGCTGCTCTTGACCGCAGCGCTGAGAAACCGTGCGCCGTTCCCGCAGCGTTATCCGGCGCTGGAACTGACGCTGACCGGCCCGCAGAACCAGCCGCTCGCGCGGCGCGTGTTCCTGCCCGAAGACTACGCGGCGAAGGACCGGCCGCTGGCAGCGGGGCTCGCCCCCAACGCCGTGGCGGACATTCTGCTGCCGCTCGACACCGGGGATCTCGCGCCGACCGGCTATCGCCTGTACAGCTTCTATCCCTGAAGCGCCGCCGTGAGCGAACCGCACCGCACGCCGCTCAACGACCTGCACCGCGAGCTCGGCGCGCGCCTCATCGATTTCGCCGGCTGGGAAATGCCGGTCCACTACGGCTCCCAGATCGAGGAGCACCACCGCGTGCGGCGCGGCTGCGGCGTCTTCGACGTCTCGCACATGCGCGTGCTCGACGTCGAGGGGCCAGAGGCTGCGGCGCTGGTGGCGCGCGTGTGCTGCTTCGACGTGCGCCGGCTCGAGATGCCCGGCGCGGCCGCCTACGGCTGCCTGCTCAACGAGGACGGCGGCATCATCGACGATCTCATCGCCTACCGCCTCGGCGCGCAACGCCTGCGTCTGGTGCTCAATGCGGCCACCGCCGACGGCGACATCGACTGGATTCGCGGTCGCGGCGGCGATCTCGACGCGACCCTCTCGCCACGCGAAGACCTCGCGATCCTCGCCGTGCAGGGGCCAACGGCGCGCGACACGGTCTGGCGCGCGCTGCCGCACTTGCGCGACCCGACGCGGGCGCTGCCCCGCTTCCGGGCCGTAGAGACCAACGGCCGGCTGGCGGCGCGCACGGGCTACACCGGCGAGGACGGCTTCGAGCTGATGCTGGCTGCCGGCGAGGCGCCGGGCGCATGGCGCGCGCTGCTCGCGCAGGGCGGGGCGCCCTGCGGGCTCGGCGCGCGCGACACGCTGCGGCTCGAAGCCGGCATGAACCTCTACGGCCAGGACATGGACGCCACCGTCACGCCGCTCGAGTGCGGCCTCGCCGCCTATGTCGATCTCGCCAGCGGGCGCGACTTCATCGGCCGCGCGGCGCTCGCGCGGCGCACTCCGCGCTTCCGGCGCCTGGGCCTGGTGCTGCGGGATCGCGGCGTGCTGCGCCACGGCCAGCGTGTCGTCACGCGGGCGGGCGAGGGCGTCGTCACCAGCGGCGGTTTCGCGCCCACGCTCAACCGCTCGGTCGCGCTGGCGCGGCTTCCGCTCACCGTCGGCCCGGGGGAAGGCGTCGAGGTATCGATCCGCGATAAAATGGCGGTTTGCCTGACGGTCGATCCGCCATTTGCGCGCGACGGCCGCGCGCTCGTCGCGCTCTAGAGCGCCCGTACCTGGAGGAAGGATGGACACCCCGGACACGCTGCATTACGCCAAGACCCACGAGTGGGCCCGCATCGACGACGACGGCCTCGTCACGGTGGGCATCACCGACCACGCC
>DATIUV010000164.1:0-7856 GCA_035466595.1 Pelomicrobium sp. | reverse complement strand
ACCTTCACCCCGGCGGCCAACTACAACGGCCCGGTCAGTTTTGACTACGTCGTCTCCGACGGCAACGGCGGCACCGACACCGGCACGGTCAACATCACCGTCAACCCGATCAACGACGATCCGGTCGCGAATCCCGACGCGGTGGGCACGACCGCCGGTACGCCGGTAACGTTCGATCCGGCGGCGAACGACACCGATGTCGACGGCGACCCGCTCGGCGTCGCCGCCATCGACGGCTCGCCGGTAGCGGTCGGCGGCACGGTCACGGTCGCGGGCGGCAGCGTCACGCTGAACGCGGACGGCACGCTGACCTTCTCGCCGGCACCCGGGTTCACGGGCAGCCCGACGTTCGCCTATGCCGTTTCCGACGGAAACGGCGGCACCGCGACCACTACGGTGAGCCTGACAGTCAGCCCGTCGAGCAGCGGCGGATCGGGCGGCGGCGTGGGCGGGCTGTCTGCCGGCCTGCCGCCGGATTTCGACGTCGGCATCGATCCGTTCAACGAGTACAGCTATCTGCCGATCCCGGGCGTGTTCTACGCCCCGCCGTTCGACCCCGCGCTGTACGTGCTGCCCGCAGTGCAGGAGTCGCTCCGGCTGCGCGGCGAACTGATTACGGATCTCGTCGGCGCGTTCTCGATCAGCGACGCGGCCGAGATCCGGTCCGAGTCACTCGGCGCCGGCCTCGGCATGGACCGCAACCTGTTCGTGCTGCCCGCGGTGGAGAGCGTCCAGCTCGAGCTGGCCGCCGCCCAGTCGAGGGCCCAGTTCTTCGCGAGCAGCTTCGCGCCAGGCGCCGAGACCCTGTTCAACGACCTGGGCGAGCTCTCCAGCTTCCCGCCGGTGCCGGAGCCTGTGGCCGCGCCGGAAGCGGGCGCAGCCGAAGGCGGCACGAATGAATCCGCTCCCGTGCCCGGCGCGCGGCTGATCATCGGCGAGGCGCAGGCCGCCGAAACGAATGCTGCAGCGGCCGAAACGGCGTCGCGGCCCGTGGGCGCCCCGTCCTTCGCCGCCCAATTGCGGGAGGCATCCGCTAGAATGCGCGCTGACCCGTTCGCCGGCGCGATCGGGCCGCGCGAGCTGAGAACATGAAGAGATTGCCACATGCTCGATAACAGGCGGGCGCCCATCGCGCCGCTGAAGAAGCTTGTCGCCGGTGCCTGCGCGCTCACGCTCGCCGCCTGTGCGGTCACCCCCGAGCCGCTCAAGCGCGAGGAAGTGCGCGAGCGCTTTGCCGCCGACCAGTACCTGCTCTACGCCGAGCAGGAGCCCATCACCGGTCCGATCGACGTCAACACGGCGATCGCGCGGGCGCTGAAGTACAACCTCGACTACCGGCTCAAGCTGATGGAGCGCGCGCTGGCGACCGGGCTGTGGGACGTCTCGCGCTACGACATGCTGCCGAAGGTGGTCGCGTCAGCCGGCTACGCCACGCGCAGCAACGATTCCGGCGGCACCAGCGTCAGCATCATCGACGGCCGCGAGACGCTGTCGCCGTCCACCTCGCAGGAGCGCAACCGCTGGCTCGCGAACGCGGAATTCTCCTGGAACCTGCTCGACTTCGGCCTCTCCTACTACCGCGCGCGCCAGCTCGCCGACGAGACGCTGATCTCGGAGGAGCGGCGCCGGCGCGTGATCCAGAACATCGTTCAGGATACCCGCAGCGCCTACTGGCGCGCGGTCGGCGCGCAGCGGCTGGCGAAGAAGGCCGACGACCTGCTGGTGCGCGTGGGCGAAGCGCTGGAGAAATCGCGCCAGGCCGAGGCGCAGGGACTGCTGCCGCCGGTGCAGGCGCTCGCCTACCAGCGCGCGCTGCTCGACGCCACCACGCTGCTCAACATCCGCCGCCAGGAGCTGGAGTTCTCCAAGCGCGAGCTGGCCGCGCTGATGAACGTGACGCCGGGCACCGACTTCACGCTGGCCGACGAGAGGGAGCCGGACCTGCCGCAGCCGCCGCGCAACATCGGCGAGCTCGAGGAGGTCGCGCTGGAGAACCGTCCCGAGCTGCGCGAGGAAGATTACCGCAAGCGCATCTCGACGGCCGAGACGCGCAAGGCGCTGCTCTCGATCCTGCCCGGCATCAGCATCGACTTCGCCGGCCGCTACGATTCCAACAAGTACCTCTACAACCAGTCGTGGATCGACGGCGGCGTGCAGATCTTCGGCAACCTGATGCGGCTGCTGGCGTATCCCTCGGTGGAGAAGGCCAATGAGCTGCGCCTCGCCACCGACGACGCGCGCCGCGTGGCCTTGTCGATGGCCGTCATCACACAGGTCCGCGTCGCCGTCCAGCGCTACGAGCTGTCGCTGGTCGACCTCGATCTCGCCGAGCAGTCGACGCAGGTCGACGCCCGGCTCGCCCAGTACGCCCGCGTGGCGCTGTCGACCCGCGTCGATTCCGAGCTCGAGCTGGTGCGCACCGAGGCGCGCGCGCTGATCGCCGGGTTCCAGCGCTACGCCTCCTACGCCAACGCGCAGGCGGCTTACGGGCGCATCCTTAACTCGCTGGGCGTCGACGTACTGCCGGACGAGGTCCAGCACGCCGACGTCAATACGCTGGCGGACGCGGTGGCGGCCCAGATCAAGCAGGCCGAGCGCGACACGTTCCCGGTAGCGCTGTCGCCGGTGCGTCAGGCAGTGCCGCCGATCCGGGTGCAGATCGAGAACGTCGACGACCCCGCCCTGAAGGCGGCCGCCGAGGAGGCCGTCATCCGCGCGCTGCGTCGCGCGGGCTACACGGTGGACGCCAGCGACCCGAAGGCGTGGCCGCTGCGCATGCGCTTCGATCTTGCCAAGGTCCGCGCCGGCCTCGACCGCGGCCAGTGGGAAATCCGGCTCGAACGCGCCGACGGCTCGCTGGTCGGACGTAGCGAATATTCGACGGCGCTGGCGACGCAGTTCCGCCCGTCGACGATGGATGCCTTCACCGAGGCGGCGACGGTCTCGCAGCTGCGCACGCTGGACGGCTGGCTGCGCGACCAGCCGGCGCGATCGCCGAAGCTGACGCCGACCCCGCCGCCGGCGCGTCCGGCCCCCGCCGGTCCGCGCGGCGAGGCGCCGACGCTACCGGCGCCGCACGCGTTGCCGCGCGAGGTTCCGCCGGGAAGCAACAGTCTCGGCCTGCTGCTGACCTTGGAGCCGCCGCACGACGCCGACGCGGCCCGAAGGTAAGATGGCCCGCCTCCTAGCGACGATCCTGGCGCTGGCGGCCGCAATCCCCGGGGCCGCCCACGCGCAGGACCCAGCCGCGATCCGCGTGCTGCTGACGCCCGAACTCGAGACGACGCTGGCGAGCCCGATGCTGGGGCGCGTGCGCAACGTCAACGTGTCGCTGGGCTCCGGCTTCGAGCGCGGCAAGGTGCTGGTCGATTTCTATTGCGACGAGCAGGCCGCGCGTGAGCGCGTCGCCGCGGCCGAGCTCGCCGGCGCGCGCGAGAACTACGAGGCCAAGCTGCGCCTGCAGGGGCTCAACTCCGCCGGCGAGGTGGAGGTGGCCATCGCCGCCGCCGCGGTCGACAAGGCGCAGGGCGAGCTGGAGCTGGCGCGGGTGCAGCGCTCGCAGTGCACGGTGACGGCGCCGTTCGCCGGCCGCGCGGTCAAGGTCCACGTCAAGCCGCACCAGGGCGTCACCGCCGGCCAGCCGCTGGTGGAGATCGTCAGCCGCGGCCCGTTCAAGCTGCGTCTCAACGTGCCGTCGAAGTGGCTGGCGTGGCTCAGGCCCGAAACGCCGTTCGAGGTCGCCATCGACGAGACCGGCCGCACCTACCCCGCCAAGGTTACGGCCATCAACGCGCGCGTCGACGCCGCCAGCCAGTCGGTGGAACTCGAAGGCACGATCACCGAGCGCGCCGGCGAGCTGCTCGCCGGCATGAGCGGCAACGCGCGCTTCAAGCCGCCGCAATGACCGCTCCCGGCACCGCGGCGCCGAATCCCCTCGCCGCGCTGCTGCACCTCGAGGCGCAGGCGCGTTCCGCGCGCGACCTCGCCGCGCTGGAATTCGTCATCGCCAACGAAACCTGGCAGCTGGCGCCCTACCGCCAGGCCGCCGTCTTTCGGCGCGACCCGCTCGGGCGGCTGACCTTGACCGCCGTCTCCGGCCTCGCCGTGCTGGAGGGCGACGCGCCGTTCACGCTCTGGATAAACCGGCTCGCCGCCCACGCGGTCGCCCGCTTCACCGGGCCGCGCGCCTTCACCGCCGCCGACGTGCCCGCCGAATTCCGCGACGGCTGGACCGAGTGGCTGCCGCCGCACGCGCTGTTCCTGCCGCTGGCGGGGCCGGACGGCGAGCGCCTCGGCGCCGTCGTCTACGGCCGCGACGAGCCGTGGAGCGAGCAGGTCGTCGCCCAGCTCGCGCGCCTGCACGAGGCCTACGGCTACAGCCTGTGGGCGCTGACGCGCGGTGCTTCTCTCTGGGCACGCCTGAAGGCGCGGCTGCGTCGCGCGTCGTGGTGGTGGAAGGCCGCGCTGGCCGCCGCAGTGCTCGCGCTGCTGGTGCCCGTGCGCATGAGCGTGCTGGCGCCGGCCGAGGTGATCGCGCTGGAGGCGCAGGTGGTGGCGGCGCCGATGGACGGCGTCGTCGAGCGCTTCCAGGTCCAGCCGAACCAGGAGGTGACGAAGGACCAGCCGCTGTTCAACCTCGACCCGACCACGCTTGCCTCGCGCCGCGAGGTGGCGCTGAAGGCGCTGGAGGTGGCGCGCGCCGACGCGCTCACGGCCGCACAAAAAGCCTTCGACAGCGACGAGAGCCGCGCCGAGCTTGCCGTGCGCCAGGGCCGCGTGCGCGAGCGCGAAGCCGAGGTCGCCTACCTCGACACGCAGCTCGCGCGCGTCGAGGTCCGCTCGCCCGCCGCCGGCGTCGCGGTGTTCGGCGATCCCAACGACTGGATCGGCCGGCCGGTGCAAACCGGCGAGCGCATCCTGCTGCTGGCGGACCCCGCCGACGCCGGCGTGCTGGTGTGGCTGCCGGTGGCCGACGCCATCAACCTCGAGCCCGGCGCGGAGATCCGCCTGTTCCTGCACGTGGCGCCGCTCGCGCCGCTTGCCGCCACGCTGACGCAGACCAGCTACCAGGCGACGGCGTCGCCCGACGGCATCGCCGCGTACCGCATCCGCGGCCGCTTCGAGGGCGACGCGGGCCCCGCCCGCATCGGCCTCAAGGGCACGGCCAAGGTCTACGGCGAGCGCCGGCCGCTCGCGTACCTGCTGTTCCGGCGGCCGCTGGCGACGCTCAGGGAGTGGACCGGCCTGTGATGCTGCCGCCGCTGCGCGACGACCTGCGCCTCTACGCCGCCGCGCCGGAGCGCGACGGCTCGCCGGCATGGGTGATCCAGGATCCCGCGCGCAACCGCTTCTTCCGCATCGGCTGGCTCGAGTTCGAGCTGCTCTCGCGCTGGGGCGCGCCCGACGCGAAGGCGCTGGCGCGGCAGGTGTGCGCGGAGTCGCCGCTCGCCGTCGGCGTCGACGACGTCGCCGCGCTGGTGGAGTTTCTCGGCCGCAACCAGCTGCTGCGCGCGACCACGGCGCGCGACTCGGCCCGGCTCGCCGCGATCCGTGAGCGGCAGCGTCCCGGCCGGTTGCGCTGGCTGCTGCACAACTACCTCTTTTTCCGCGTGCCGCTGCTGCGGCCGGCGCGCTTCCTCGAGGCGACGCTGCCGTACGTGAGCTTCGTCTTCCGGCCCGCTTTTCTCGCGTTCGTGATCGCGGCCACGGTCGTCGGACTGGTGCTGGCGGCGCGCCAGTGGGACGTGTTCACCCATACGCTGGCGACGAGCTTCACACCGGGCGGCATCCTCGGCTTTCTCGTGGCGCTCGCGCTGGCCAAGAGCCTGCACGAGCTGGGCCACGCCTACACGGCGACGCGCTACGGCGTGCGCGTGGGCCACATGGGCGTCGCGTTCATCGTGCTGTGGCCGATGCTCTACACCGACACCGGCGAATCGTGGAAGCTCGCCGACCGGCGCCAGCGCTTCACGATCGCCGCCGCCGGCGTCGCCACCGAGCTGGCGCTGGCCGGGCTCGCAACGCTGGGCTGGAGCCTGGCGCCGGACGGCGCGTTCCGCCAGGCGCTGTTCTTCCTCGCCACCGTGAGCTGGGTGATGACGCTCGCCATCAACGCCAGTCCGTTCATGCGTTTCGACGGCTATTTCCTGCTCTCCGACGCCGTCGACCTGCCCAACCTGCACGAGCGCAGCTTCGCGCAAGCAAAGGCGTTTCTGCGCCGCGCGCTCCTCGGCCTGCGCGAGCCCTGGCCGGAAGTGTTCGCGCCGCGCACGCGGGCGTGGCTCGTCGTCTTTGCCTTCGCCACCTGGCTCTGGCGACTCACGGTGTTCATCGCCATCGCGTTGGCGGTGTACCACTTCTTCTTCAAGCTGCTCGGCGTGATCCTGCTGGCGGTGGAGCTGGGCTGGTTCGTCGTGCGGCCGGTCGCGGCCGAGCTCAAAGTCTGGTGGGAGCGCCGCGCCGAGGTGCCGGGGTCGCGCCGCGTGATCTGGCTCCTGCTCGCCGCGGTTCTCGGCGCGGTCGTCCTGATTCCCTGGCGCCAGGACGTCAGCGCGCCCGCGCTGGTTCGCGCCGAACGCCAGCAGCTGATCTACAGCCCCCTGCCGGCGCGCATCGCCGTTGCGCCGCGCGACGGGCCGGTCGCGGCCGGCGACAGCCTGCTGGTGCTGGACTCGCCCGACATCCGCAGCCGCGCCGAGGTCTCGCGCGCGAGCGCCGACACATTCTCCGCGCAGCTCGAGCGGCTGCCGGGCGTGCGCCAGGGCGAGGAACAGCGGGCGCGGCTCGCGAGCGAGCTGGCGCGGGAGCTGGCGGCCGTGCGCGGCGAGCTGGCCGAGCTGAAGCGGCTCGAGATCAGGGCGCCGTTCGCCGGCCAGGTGCTCGACGTCGATCCGGATCTGGCCGTCGGCAGCTGGGTCGCGCCGTCGCAGCCGCTCGGCATCCTCGTGGACCCGGCCAGCTGGACCGCCGAGGCGCTGGTGCCCGAAGCGGCGCTCACGCGCATCGCCGCCGGCGATCGTGCTCGGCTGCATCTGCCCGGCGATCCGCTGACGCGGCTCGAAGGCTCCGTCATCGCCATCGACACGGCGCGTGCCGGCGCGCTGCCGGACCCGCTGCTCGCCGCGGTCCACGGCGGCCCGATCGAAACCGTCGAAGGGGAGCGGCTCACGCCGCGCGCGGCGCTGTACCGGGTGCGGATCAGCCTCGACGCGCCGCCGCCGGCCGCCCGCGTCGCGCGGGCGACGGCGGTGATCGAGGGCAAGCGGGAGAGCCTGGCGGCGGACTGGCTGCGCTCGATCTCCGCCGTGATCGTGCGCGAAACCGGGTTCTAGCCGTTACCGGCGCTACGGCAACGGCCGGTCGTTGGGCGACGCGAACGCCGCGCGGGTCGCGTCGTTGAGCGGCAGGTTGAGGGCGCGCTGATACGGCGGAATCGGCGCCTCGAACCAGCGCCGGTGCAGCTCCGCCATGTCCCCGTTTGCCATCATATCCTTCAGCACGCCGTCCACCAGCGCCTTGAACGCCGTGTCGCCCTTCGGCAGCACGCAGGCGTACGGCTCGACGAGCAGGGGGTCGCCCACCACCCTGTAGCGCGACGGATCGGCGCTGCGCGAGAGCTCGCCCAGAATCAGCGCGGCGGCCGCGATGTAGGCGTCGACGCGGCCGTCCTCGAGCGCCTGCACGCCGCGCAGGTTGTTGCGCACCGGAACGGTCGTGAAGCTCACGTTGCGCTCCTTCGCCAGCCGCGCCACCAGCCCTTCGACCGTGGTTGCGGCCACCACCGCGACGCGCTTGCCGGCCAGGTCGCCAAACCCGGCGATGGGCGAATCCGCGCGCACCGCGATGCGCACCGCGTC
>DATIUV010000163.1:0-8278 GCA_035466595.1 Pelomicrobium sp. | reverse complement strand
GGCGTCAGCGGCACGCTGTACGGGCCGCTCGCGGTCGAGCGGCTGCGCTACCGCGACGCCGGCACCACGGTCCTCGCCGAGACTGTCCGGCTCGACTGGTCGCCGCTCGCGCTGCTCGCCGCCACCTTGCGCGTAGACCGGCTCGCCGCGAATGCGCTGACGGTGACGCTCGCTGACGAAGGCGCCGCGGAGCCGGCAACGCCGCCGGCAAACGTGCGCGTCCCCATCCGCGTCGAGCTGCCGGACGTGCGCGTCGATCGCGCGCAGATCGTGAGCGGCGGCGAGCCGGTCACGCTCGCGCCGGTGGCAGCCTCAGCCACGCTCGGCGTCACGCGCCACACGCTGGCGCTGCGCGAGCTCGGCACGCCGTGGGCGCGGGTGAGCGGCGACGCATCAATCGGCGCCTGGTCGCCGTTCCGCGTCGAGGGGCGCCTGACCCTGCGCGATCTGCCGACCACGGCGCTCGAAGCGGCGGAAGTCGTGCTGGGCGGCACGCTCGCCAGCCTCGACGTCGCCGTGACGCCGCGCGCGGATTGGCTGACGGGCAGCGCGTCCGCGCGGGTGACGCCGTTCGAACCCGAACCGCTCGCCGCGCTTACGGTCGCGCTCACCGAGGTGAACCTGGCCGGGCTGGATCCCGCGCTGCCGGCGACGCGCGCCGCGGTCGACGTGAAGCTCGAGCGGGCCGGCGACGCGCTGGTTGGCCCGCTGAAACTCGAGAATGCGCTTGGCGGCCCGATCAACGCCGGCCGCCTGCCGCTGACCACGGCCAGCGGCCGTGCGCATGTCGAGGGACTGCGGCTGCGCATCGAGGACATCGCTGTCGCTCTCGGCGAGGGCGGCCGCCTGCACGGCCACGCCGAGGCCTCGCCGGAAGGCTACAGCGCGCGGCTCACGACCGACGGCATCCGCCTCGATCGGCTGCACACGGCCCTTCGGCCCATCGCCCCGGCCGGCACCGTGACGGTGACCAGCGAGGCCGGCGGCCAGCGCGCGCAAGCGCAGCTGCGCGAGGGCGACTACGCGCTGGATCTGTCGGCGCTGCTGAAGGCGGACCGCCTCGAGATCGACGCTGCCCGCCTGGCGCTGCCCGGCGGCGCGGCCACGGCCAGCGGCCATCTCGTGCTCGAAGACGATTATGCATTCCGGGCCAGCGGCCGCCTCGTCGACTTCGACCCGGGTCGCCTGGTCGACATGCCGTCGGCGCGACTCAACGGCACCGTGGAGGCGAGCGGCGTCCTGCGCCCCGCATGGCACGCGGAACTCGCCTACCGCATCGCGAACAGCACGTTCGCCGGCGCGCCGGCGACGGGTGAAGGACGCGTCAGGGTCACCGCGGATCGCGTCGAGGTGCCGTCCGCGCGACTTGCCGTCGGCGCAAACCGCCTGCACGCGCAGGGCCGGCTCGGCGCCGCCGGCGACCGCCTCGCGCTCGACCTCGACGCCCCGGAGCTCGGCCGGCTGGGCCTCGGCGCGGGCGGTGCGCTGCGTGCGAAGGGCTGGATCGGCGGCACGCGGGCGAACCCGGCTTTCTCCTTCGAGGCCGACGGGCGCCAGCTCACGTTCGCCGACTATGCCGCGCAGACGCTGACGGTGCGGGCTCAGGCGCCCGACGGCCTGCACGGCAGCGCGAGCGCGTCCGCGAAGGCGCGTGGGCTTCGGCTCGACGAGCTCGAGCTCGCCGACGTGGAAGCGGTCCTCGAGGGCACACGCCAGCAGCACGAGATGCGCGTCAGCGTCGAAGACGCCGCTCTCGCCGGCCAGGTACGGGCGCGCGGCGGCCTCACCGATCCCCGCGGATGGCAGGGCACCATCGAGGGCTTCGAGACTTCACGGCCCTATAACGCGCGCCTGCTCGCCCCGGTCGCGCTGCGCTGGCGGCCCGGCGAGCTCGAGACGGGCGGCGGCGCGCTGGCGATCGCGGGCGGCGAGATCCGCTTTGACCCGCTGACGGCGCGTAACGGCGCACTGAGCACCAGCGGGCGCATCCAGAGCGTGGCGGTGTCACGGCTCCTGCCGCAGCTCGCCGACAGCCGGAGCGTCGGCACCGATCTCGTCGTCAGCGGCAGCTGGGACCTCCGGGCGGCGGAAGCGCTCAACGGCGAGCTGCGGCTGGCCCGCGACAGCGGCGACGTCGTGCTCAAGGGCGGCACGCCGCTCGCGCTCGGCGTCAGCGAGCTCGCCCTGCGCGCCGTCGCCCGCGACAGCGTCGTCGAGGCCACGCTCGATGGCCAGGGCGACAAGCTCGGCCAGCTGAGCGCCGACCTGCGCGTGCGCGCCGAGCGCAGCGGCGCGGCCTGGGTCATCGCGCCGGATGCGCCGATTGCGCTGCGCGCGCAGTTCGCGGTCCCCGCGCTCGGCTGGGTGGGCCCGCTGCTGAACCCGGAGTTGCGCGTGGCCGGGAGCCTCGAAGGTCGCGTCACCGCCGCCGGCACGCTGCGCGACCCGCAGCTCGCCGGCACGATCACCGGCGACAAGCTGCGCGTGCGCTACGGCGCAGCCGGCGTGCGCCTGACGGACGGCGAGCTGCGCGTGGAGCTCGAGCAGGACCGGCTGATCTTCCGCCGCATCGCGTTCCGCGGCGGCGAGGGCACCCTCACCGCCACCGGGGAGGCGCGGCTCGCCAACGGGCGCCCCGACCTCGAGCTCAACTTCACGGCCGAGCAGCTCGCGGCCGTGCGGCAGGACGACCGCGAGCTGGTGGTGAGCGGTCGCGGCAGCGTGCGCTCACGCGACGGCGCGTTGGCGCTCGAGGGCACCTTCACCGCCGACCGCGGGCTGATCGAGCTGCGGCCCGAGGGCGCGCCCGGCCTCTCGGGCGACGTCGTCATCGTCAGCGGCGAGGGACCCCAGCAGGAGGAGCCGACGCGCCTGCGCCTCGACGTCACGCTCGACCTCGGCGATTCGTTTTTCGTGCGCGGCCAGGGACTCGACGTGCGCCTGACGGGCAGCATCCGCGTGCGCATGCAGGAAGGCGACCGCCGGCCCCAGGCCCACGGCGTCGTGCGCGTCGCCGAGGGCCGTTACTCGGCGTACGGCCAGCAGCTCACCATCGAGCGCGGCGCGCTGCTGTTCGACGGCCCCTTCGACAATCCGCGCCTCGACATCCTGGCGATCCGCAAGAACCAGCGCGTCGAGGCCGGCGTCGCCATCACCGGCACCGCGCTGTCGCCGCGCACGGCGCTCTACTCGAACCCGCCGGTGCCGGACTCGCAGAAGCTGCAGTGGCTGATCCTCGGCTCGGGTCCGAGCGGCATCGGCGACGCCGATTTCGGCCTCACCGGCGCCAGCGCGCGACCGGAAGAGGTCGTCTCGCTGGGCGCGCAGCTCACCTCCGCGGTATACGTGAGCGTCGGCCAGAGCCTGCGCAACGCCGGCACCTTCGTGCAGGCGACGCTCGAACTCACCAACCGGCTGGCGCTGCAAGGCCGCACCGGCGCCGAGAATGCCGTCACGCTGCTCTACATCTGGAGCTTCGATTGATGCCCGGAAGCTTCGGCGCCGCGCTGGCGGCGCTGGTCCTGCTGGTCGCCGCCTGGCCCGTAGCGCACGCGCAAACCGCCACCGGCGCCAGCGCGTTCAACTGGTACTACGCGACCGCGTTCGGCACCGGCGTCTACCGCGTCGGCGGGGTGGACGTCGTCGCGCTCAAGCTGCCGTTCGCCCACACGCTGCGTCCGACGGGGCCCGACCAGTGGGGCGTGCGCCTGGCGCTGCCGGTCACCATCGCCGGCGCGGACGTCGGCGAGGAGAGCGACGTCCCCGGCCTGCCCGACCATCTCGCGTCGATCGCCTTCGTTCCCGGTATCGAGGTGGAGATCCCGCTGCGACCGGAGTGGACCCTCACGCCGTACCTCAACGCCGGCGTCGGCCGCGAGTTCCTCGACGGGTCGTCGGCCACCATCGGCATCGCGGGGGTGCGGAGCCGCTACCGCTTTCCGGCGTTCGGGCGCGACGCCTACCTGGGCAACGCGCTGGTCTACTCGCGCACCTGGACCAGCGGGCCGGACGATGCGCTGGCGCTGTTCATCGCCGGCCTCAACGTCGCCGCTTTCGACGGCCCCGACGTCGGCAACCGCGCGACCCGCATCTGGGGCCACGCCATCTACTACGGCTACTTCAACGACCTGGAATTCGTGCTACCGGACAGCGAGGTGGTGGCATTGCGCAACGAGTACGAGCTCGCCGTGAGCCTGATCCCCCGCAAGCCCTGGGACGTGCTCGGCTTTGAGCTGGACGCCGTCGGCCTCGGCTACCGCTTCAGCAACGAAACGCAGGGCATCACGCTGTTCACCTCGTTCCCGTTCTGAACGCCGGCTGGCCCGGCGCGCGCGGCCGTGCTAGGTTGAGGCATCGAGTCCTCGTGGAGCGCCCGATGCTCGCGACTCTCGGATTGCTCGTCATCGCCGCCGTGGCCCCGCAGGCGCCGCCCGTCCCGCCCGCCGCCATCGGCACGCCGCTGTCGGTTCAGGAAGCGCGGCTGGCCGCCGCGCAGCCGGTGGGCCGGCGTTTCCTCGCCCGGCCCACCGCGCAGGATGCCGCCGGCGGGCTCGCGTTCTTCGAGCTGGAACGCGGCGAGCGGCGCTACTTCGCCCCGGACCGGCCGGTCGCCTTCGTGGTGCAGGAGCGCATCCGCCTCGACGGCAACGGCGCCGAGGCGCTGCGCGTGCGCTTTGCCTCGGGCCGCACTGCTTACATCGACGTGCGCCTGTTCGAGTTCTACCTGGTGCCGTTCTACACGTTCAAGGGCGGCGCCATCGTACCGGAGTGACCGACCCGCGAAACCACGACCGGCCGAGCGCAGTCTCACGTCACGCGCAGACGCGGCTTCGCGGAGCCGACGGATTCAACACGACCATGGCGAAATGGCTCATCACGCTCGGCGTTCTCCTCGTCCTCGCGGGCGTGCTGTGGCCCTGGCTGTCGAAGCTGGGGCTGGGCCGGCTGCCCGGCGACATCCACATCCAGCGCGACGGCTTCACGTTCTACTTTCCGATCACCACGGGCCTGATCGTGTCGGTGGTGCTCACGCTGGTGCTGTGGTTCCTGCGCAAATGACGATCACGAGCGCACCCAGGCGAGCGCCTGCTCGCGCTCGTCCGGGCCGAATCGCTTGACCTCCAGCGCCGGCACCGATTTCACCAGCAGGACCGCCATCGTCTCGGGCCATGGCTCGGCGGAAACGACGGCTTCCTTCTCGAACGCGCGCAGGTTGCGCACGGCATAGCCGAAGCGCTTGAGAAACGCCGCGAGCTGCTCCTCGCCGTCGCACTCGAGTTCTGCGTAAAGCCGCACGCGCTCGTGGGCGCGCTGCCGCTCCTCGATGAGCCGGGCGACGTCGCCGAAGTCGGCGGACTCGACGTCGCCGCGCAGGCGGAAACCGACGACGTTGTCCGCGTCGGTGCCGATCAGATCGATCATGGCATCCCTCCTCGTTGTGGGCGAAAGCCGGCGCGCCGCGCGCGCCCCAAGGGATAGACCCGCGCCGGCGGGCAGGCGTTGCGTCGGGCCGTTCAGGAAAGCGGCGGCCGGTCGCGCGAGGGGATGCGCCAGAGCCAGACCGCCACCGCGACGCCGAGCGCCGCGAGCGCCGCCTTGAGGTACGGATTGGAAACGAAAAACACGATGGACGTCGCGAGCGTCGCCGACATCAGCACGATCGCGTAGCCCTTGGTGCGGTAAGGGATGCTGCGGTGGCGCTGCCACTCGAGAATCGTGGGACCGAAAGTCGGGCTGCCGACCAGGCGCCGGTAGAACCGCTCCGAGGAGCGCGCGTAGCACGCCGCCGCCAGCAGCATGAACGGCGTGGTCGGCAGGACCGGCATGAAGACGCCGATCAGGCCCAGCACCACGCAGACCGTGCCGGCGCCGATCAGGAGCCAGCGCACGGTCGGCGAGGTGTGCGGTCGATACGGGATCTCGGTCAGGGGTTCGCTGCTCATCGGTGCGCGGGTCGGTCCGCCCTTGACGTGCGTCAAATGGCCCGCCGGGGCAGACCGCTACCATGCTAGCCAAGTTCCGGTCCCGAAAGGAAGCACATGTCGAAGTCGTTCACCGAGATTACCGGCCAGATCACCCAGGGTATCCTCAAGCTGCGCGAGACGGTGCCGGACCCGATGAAGGCGTTCTCCGCGCTGTCGCGGGACGCCATGAAATCGGGCGAGGTCTCCGAGCTGAACAAGGAACTGATCGCGCTGGCGATCGGGGTGGCCACCCACTGCGAAGGCTGCATCGGCTTCCACGCCAAGGCGCTCGTGCGCCTCGGCGCCTCCCGCCAGCAGGTGATGGAAGCGCTGGCGGTGACCGTCTACATGGGCGGGGGCCCGGCGCTGATGTACGCGGCCGAAGCGGTGCACGCGTTCGACGAGTTCGTCGAGCGCAAGGCGGCGCAGGCGGCAGCGTCGCCGGGCTGACCTACTTCGCGAACAGCTGTGAGAAGTCCCGGAACGCCTTGAACTCCAGCGCGTTGCCGGACGGGTCGTGGAAGAACATCGTGGCCTGCTCGCCCACCTGACCCTGGAACCGCACGTAGGGCTCGATGACAAAGATGATGCCCGCGGCGCGCATCTTGTCCGCCAACGCCGCCCAGGCCGGCATCTCCAAGACGACGCCGAAGTGGGGAACGGGCACGCCGTGGCCGTCGACCGGGTTGACGTGAGCCTTCACTCGCCCCTCGCGGCCCAAGGCCGGATCGACGTGGCAGACCAACTGATGCCCGAACAGGTCGAAGTCGACCCAGTGCTCGTCGCTGCGGCCCTCGGGGCAGCCAAGCACGCCGCCGTAGAAAGCGCGCGCTTCGGCCAGGTCGCGCACCGGAATCGCCAAATGAAACGGGGTCGGCACGGTACTCCTCTGTTTCGCGGGGATTATTCGGGGCGCGGATTATAGCTCGCGAAGGCTGGTGCCGCGCAACCGGGGTGTCGGCGGGAAGAGCCGGCGGCGAAAAAAGCATGTCATCGCCGTATGCTAGAATTGAATTGTGCGGTGCAGCAGTCAGCCAGGAGGGATCATGGCCAATAACCCCGGGCGGCAGCTCGCCCGCTCCTATGACCTTTCCCGTAAAGTCCAGGAGGTGCTCCGGCGGCGGCTGGAATCGGCGCGCGATCGATTCAGCGCCCGCCTGCAGGACGCCTACGCCACGCACGTCCAGGACTTCGTCGAAAAGCCCGCGGCACCGTGGGACCTCTGGACCCAGTGGTACCGCTACGGCGTCGACGCCTTCCAGCGCGGCATCCTGACCGCAGACACGCTGCGGCAGCGGGGCAACCGCTACGTCGAGCACGAGCGAGCCGGCATGCCGCCGGTTCTGCACTTCAAGCACGAGACCGTGATGGACGGCCGAATGCTCGACCGGCCGGTGAACTATGCGCTGCTGCGCATTGTGCCGCCCGAGGGCGTGACGGTCGGTCCCAAACGCCGGCCCTACGTGATCATCGACCCGCGCGCCGGTCACGGCCCCGGCATCGGCGGCTTCAAGGACGATTCCCAGGTCGGCGTCGCGCTGCGCGACGGCCATCCGGTCTACTTCGTGGTGTTCTTCCCCGAGCCGGAGCCGGGCCAGACGCTGCTCGACGTGCTGGCCGCGGAGTCGGCGTTCGTGCGCAAGGTGCGCGAGCTGCACCCCGCCAGCCCCAAGCCGGCGATCGTCGGCAACTGCCAGGGCGGCTGGGCGGCGATGATGCTAGTGGCCTCCAACCCCGACGACACCGGGCCGGTCGTGATCAACGGCGCGCCGATGTCGTACTGGGGCGGCGCCTGGTCGGAGGGCGAAGGCGACAATCCCATGCGCTACGCGGGCGGCATGCTGGGGGGCACATGGCTCGCCTCCCTGGCCGCGGACCTCGGCAACGGCGTCTTCGACGGCGCCCACCTGGTGCAGAACTTCGAGAACCTGAACCCCGCCAACACGTTCTGGGACAAGTACTACCATCTCTACGCGAACGTCGACACCGAGCCGCCGCGCTTTCTCGAATTCGAGCGCTGGTGGGGCGGTTTCTATCTCATGAACCGCGACGAGATCGAGTGGATCACGCAGAACCTGTTCGTCGGCAACGAGCTCTGGTCCGGCGGCGTCAAGGCGAGGACCGGCGAGGCGCTCGACCTGCGCCGGATCAGGTCCCCGATCGTCCTGTTCGCCTCGATGGGCGACAACATCACGCCGCCGCAGCAGGCGTTCAACTGGATCGCCGACCTCTACCGCAGCACCGACGAGATCAAGGCGCGCGGCCAGGTGATCGTCGGCCTGATGCATGCGGACATCGGCCACCTCGGCATCTTC
>DATIUV010000162.1:0-2397 GCA_035466595.1 Pelomicrobium sp. | reverse complement strand
GGCAGCGTGGTGGCGCTCCGGCAGGCGCGGCTCAAGCTGATGGTGGCGTACTCGACCGTGGCGCAGATCGGCTACCTGTTTCTCATGTTTCCGCTCGCCTTCGGCGCGGGCGCGACGCAGGCCGTCGCCGGGACCGCGCTCGCCGGCGGCCTGCTGCAGGCGATCTCACACGCGTTCGCCAAGGCCGCGATGTTCATGGCCGCGGGTCTCGTCTACGCCGGGCTCGGCCACGACCGCGTCGCCGACCTCGCCGGCGCCGCGCGCGCGCTGCCGATGACGGTGCTGGCGTTCGCGCTGGCCGGCGTGTCGCTGGTCGGGCTGCCGCCGAGCGGCGGCTTCTGGGCCAAGTGGCTGCTGCTCACGGCCGCGGTGGAGGCGGGGCAGTGGGTCTGGGCGGCGGTGATGGTGGCGGGCGGGCTCCTCACGACCGCCTACGTCGCGCTGGTGCTGGTGCGCGCCCTGGGCGAGCCGCCAGCGCCCGTGGCGCTGCGCGCGCCGGTGCCGCGCTATCAGGAATCGGCCGCGCTGGCGCTGGCGCTGATCGCCGTGCTGCTGGGCCTCGCGGCGATCCCCGATTGGGACCTGCTGGCGGTCGGCCGCGACGGAGGCAACCGATGAGCGCGCCCGCGCTGCTCGCGGCGACGCTGGCGCTGCCGCTCGCGCTCGCGTTGGCTTGCGTCTCCCGTGCGGTGCGCGCGCGCATGCTGTCATTGCTGTGGCTCGCGCCGCTGCCGGGACTCGTCGCCGCGCTCGGCGCTGTCGACGGCGCGCCGCTCGTCGTCGGCGGCGCCGGCCTGCGCCTGACCTTCGCACTGGATTTCCCTGGCGCGATGCTGCTCGGCGTCGCCGCGCTGCTGTGGAGCGGCGCCGGCGCGTACGCCGCCAGCTACCTGCGCGGCGCGCCCGACGTCGGCCGTTTCGCGGTGTGCTGGCTGCTGGCGCTGACCGGCTGCCTCGGCGCGTTCTTCGTCGCCGACCTGGTCGGCTTCTATCTCATGCTGGCGCTGCTCACCCTCGGCGCGGCGGGGCTGGTGATCCAGGACGGGACGCCGCGGGCGTGGCGCTCCGGCATCGTCTATCTCACGCTCGCCCTGACCGGCGAGGCAGCGGTGCTGCTGGGCTTCGTGCTGCTCGCGGTCAACGCGCCGGGCGACAGCCTGCTGATCCGCGACGTCATGGCGGCGCTGCCGGATTCACCGTGGCGCGCGCCGACGCTGTGGCTGATCGTGCTCGGCTTCGGCCTGAAGGCGGGCCTCTTCCCGCTGCACGTGTGGATGCCGCTCGCGCACGCGGCGGCGCCGGTCCCCGCCTCGGCGGTGCTCTCCGGCGCGGTGGTCAAGGTCGGCATCATCGGGCTGATCCGCTTCCTGCCCTACGACCTGGCGCTTCCGGGCTGGGGCGAGCTGCTGGCGGCGGCGGGCCTGTTCACCGCGTTCTACGGCGTGGCAATCGGCATCCTGCAGCGGCACCCGAAGGCGGTGCTGGCGTACTCCAGCGTGAGCCAGATGGGGCTGGTGGTGGCGGTGCTGGGCATGAGCCTCGCCGCGGGGCGGAGCATGGCGCCGCTGGCGGCGGCGTTCTACGCGTCGCACCACGTGCTGGTGAAGGGCGCGCTGTTTCTCGCCGTCGGCGTGGCGGCGGCGAGCGGCACCCAGATCCTGCGCTGGGTGCTGGTGCCCGCCGCGGTGCTCGCGCTCGCGCTCGGCGGGCTGCCGTTGACCGGCGGCGCGGTTACGAAGTACGCGATCAAGGGCCCGCTCGGCGACGGCCTCGCCGGCACGCTGTCGCTCGCCTCCGCCGCCGGCACGACGCTGCTGATGCTCCATTTCCTCGTCTGCCTGAAAGCGCACGGCGCGCAGGACCCGGCGGCGAGGGCAGGCATCGGGCTCAAGGCGCCGTGGCTCCTGCTCGCCGTCGCGGCGCTGGCGGTGCCGTGGGCGCTTTACCTGGGCATCGCGGTGCCGCGCGGCCTGCTGCCGAGCGTGATGACGCCGGCGGCAGTGTGGGCCGCGCTGTGGCCGGTGCTGGTCGGCGTCGCGCTCGCCGCGGCGCTGTGGCGCTGGGGCGCCCGGCTGCCGCGCGTTCCCGAGGGCGATATCGCGGCCGTCATCGAGCCGCTCACGCGCGCGGCGCCCGGCTGGGGCCGTGCGTTCGAGCGCGCCGACGCCGTCCTGCGCCGCTGGCCGGTGGCCGGCGTCGCGCTGCTGCTCGTTGTCCTCGGCACGGGCGCGCTGCTGTGGACCGGAACATGACAGTGGATTCGTTGCGACGCCCGGACAGTGGACAGCCCGCGCGGGCTGCGGCACAGTGGGCGCGCCGTCGCACCGCCCGCGCTGCCACGCCCGCGGGCATCGACCTGCGGCGGAACAACAAGACCGTAGGCCGAAACCCATGACC
>DATIUV010000161.1:0-8051 GCA_035466595.1 Pelomicrobium sp. | reverse complement strand
TCTTGGTGACGGCGACGAGCACGATGTACGCGAACACCAGCTGCCCGGCGATCCAGGCGGCGATGCGAACGCCGCGCGTCCTGCCGCGCCGGATCGCCACCATGCCGAGCCCGATGTAGACGATGAGCGCCAGCACCTTCGCCGTCAGCCAGCCGGCGGCGAACGGATACTGCGAAATCATCACCGCCAGCGAAACGCCCGCCAGCAGCAGCACCGTGTCGTTGACGTGGGGCAGCACCCTGACCCACTTCCGCTGCAGCATCGGCGAGCCGCGCATCATCCACACGCCGCGCACGACGAACAGTGCGTAGCTGATCGCGACGGTGGCGACGTGCAGGTGCTTGAGGGCGGCGTAGGTCATGGGCTGGCGGGGATTGTACGGCACGGCGCGGTCCGGGGCCCGCCGGTCCTGGCGCCCTCTGCGCGCCGGTGCTAACTTGGCGAAAAAGGGATCGCTGCGCCGCGAGGAGGGTGCGTGCAGGACCGCTACGAGGAGGTCTACCGCGCCTGGCGCTGGCAGGTGCCGGCGCGCTTCAACATCGCGCAGGCCTGCTGCGTCCGCCACGCGCGCGAGCGCCACCGCTTCTGCCTGTACTGGGAGGACGAATCCGGCGCCACCTCGGCGTGGACGTACTGGGACATCCAGCAGCAGGCGAACCGCCTGACCAACGCGCTCGCCGGGCTCGGCGTCCGACGAGGCGACCGCGTCGCCATCATTCTTCCGCAGCGCCCGGAAACCGCGATCGCCCACATGGCCTGCTACCAGATGGGCGCGGTGGCGATGCCGCTTTCCATCCTGTTCGGCCCCGACGCGCTCGAGTACCGGTTGCAGGACAGCGAGGCGCGCGTCGCAATCGTCGATCCGGAGTCGCTGCCCAACGTGCTGGCCGTGCGCGACCGGACGCCGCTGCTTAAGAGCGTGGTCGGCGCCGCCGGGGCGCGCGAGGCGGGCGTGACGCCGTGGGAGGCGCTGCTCGAGAAGTCGTCGTCGCGCTTCGAGCCGGTCGACACCGCTGCCGAGGAGCCGGCGCTGCTCATCTACACCAGCGGCACGACCGGGCCGCCGAAGGGCGCGCTGAAACCCCATCGCGCGCTGATCGGCAACCTGCCCGGCTTCCACTACTCGCACGACGAGTTTCCACAGCCCGGCGACCTGTTCTGGTCGCCGGCCGACTGGGCGTGGACCGGCGGGCTGATGGACGCGTTGCTGCCGACGATGTACTTCGGCCACGCGCTGCTCGGCTACCGCGGCCGCTTCGATCCCGAGCGCGCGTTCACGCTGCTGGAGAAGTACCAGGTCCGCAACACCTTTCTGTTCCCGACCGCGCTGAAGATGATGATGAAGGCGGTGCCGGCGCCGCGCGAACGCTACGACCTCGCGCTGCGCTCCATCATGAGCGCGGGCGAGTCGGTCGGCGGCACGGTATGCGACTGGGGCCGCGAAAGCCTCGGCGTCACCGTGAACGAGATGTACGGCCAGACCGAGGTCAACTACATCGTCGGCAACGCGCACACGCTGTGGCCGGCGAAGCCGGGATCGATCGGGCGGCCGTATCCGGGGCACCGCATCACGCTGCTCGACGACGACGGCAACGAGGCGGCCCCGGGCGCGGTGGGCGAGATCGCGGCCAACCGCCGCGACATCCACGGCGACCCCGACGCGGTGTTCTTCCTCGGCTACTGGAACAACGAGCGGGCGACGCGCGACAAGTTCACGGGCGACTGGTGCCGCACCGGCGACCTGGCGAAGCGCGACGAGCAGGGCTACCTCTGGTACCAGGGCCGCACCGACGACATGTTCAAGGCCGCCGGCTACCGCATCGGTCCCGCCGAGATCGAGAACTGCCTGGTCAAGCACCCGGCGGTGGCCAATGCCGCGGTGGTGCCGAGTCCCGACCCCGAGCGCGGCAACGTGGTGAAGGCGTTCATCGTGCTGACTCCCGGCACGCGCCCGACGCCGGGGCTGGAGGACGACATCCGCGCGCACGTGCGCGGGCGGCTCGCGCCGTACGAGTACCCGAAGGAGATCGAGTTCATCGACGCGCTGCCGATGACGACCACCGGCAAGGTGCAGCGGCGCGTGCTGCGCGAGCGGGAGGCGGAGCGCAAGCGGGCGCTCGCCGGAGGCGCGCCGGGAAGCTGAACGGCGCCCGCCGGGGGCGGCTCAGAACAGCCAGGGCACCGGGTTGGTGGACTTGGTGTACGAGATCGCCACCATATAGAAAAACACCACGATGGCCGCGATCCAGGCGACGACCCGGTCGGACTTGGTCTCGCCGCGCGCAAGTCCCCAGGTGCCCAGCACCACGTAGAGCACGAGCGCGCCCAGCTTGACGGTGATCCAGCCGACGACGAACGGGTACTGGGCGAGCATCACCATCAGCGCGAGCCCCGACAGCAGCAGCACCGTGTCCACCGCCCGCGGCGCGATCCGCACCCATTTGGCCGCCAGCAGCGGCGAGTCGGCCATCATCCAGATTCCCCGCAGGAGGAACAGCGCGAAGCTGAGGATGACGGCGGCGAGGTGGGCGTATTTCAGGGCGGTGTAGGTCATCTTGGGCTGGCGCGGGCGTGCCGATTATCGGTCGGGCTGCGCGCCGGCGTCCATGGGGCGCACCAGCCGGAAGCCTTTTCCTGCCGCCGTCGTTATGGAAAGCAGTTTTCCGTTTTCGCGCTTGGATGTGGAAATGCGGTTGCCACATCAGGCAGATCAGGCTCCCGCACGTACCGCTAAAGATATCGGTCCATCAAAGGGTTAAGGACGACGCCGGCGTTGGCACGGATGTTGTTCATTGCCCCTTGAATCGGTGCGCCCGCTGGGCGCCTTGGCGAGGAGAGAACCATGCACGAGACCTTCTACCAACTGCTGCGCAATCAGGGCGTCACCCGCCGCAGCTTCCTCAAGTTCTGCAGCCTGACCGCCGCGTCGCTGGGGCTCTCCACCAGCGCGGTGCCGAAGATCGCCCACGCCCTGGAGACGCGTCCGCGCGTGCCGGTGGTCTGGCTTCATGGCCTCGAGTGCACGTGCTGCACGGAATCGTTCATCCGCTCGGCGCATCCGCTGGCCAAGGACGCCATCCTGTCGATGATCTCGCTCGACTACGACGACACCATCATGGCGGCCGCCGGCCACCAGGCGGAGGCGGCGCTCGAGGAGACGATCAGGAAGTACAAGGGCCAGTACGTGCTGGCGGTGGAGGGCAACCCCCCGATCGGCGACGACGGCGTGTTCTGCATTCCGGGCGGGCGGCCGTTCGTCGAGAAGCTGAAGCACGTCGCCAAGGACGCGAAGGCCGTGATCGCCTGGGGCTCGTGCGCCTCCTGGGGCTGCGTGCAGGCGGCGAAGCCGAATCCCACCACGGCGGTCTCGATCGACAAGGTCATCACCGGCAAACCGATCGTCAAGGTGCCCGGCTGTCCGCCGATCGCCGAGGTCATGACCGGCGTGATCACCTACCTGGTGGCGTTCGACCGCCTGCCGGAGCTGGATCGGCAGATGCGGCCGAAGATGTTCTACAGCCAGCGCGTGCACGACAAGTGCTACCGCCGCGGCCACTTCGACGCCGGCCAGTTCGCCGAGAGCTTCGACGACGAGGGCGCCCGCATGGGGTTCTGCCTGTACAAGGTCGGCTGCAAGGGCCCGACGACCTACAACGCCTGCTCCACCACGCGCTGGAACGAGGCAGTGTCGTTCCCGATCGGCTCCGGGCACGGCTGCATCGGCTGCTCCGAGGACGGCTTCTGGGACAAGGGCTCGTTCTACGACCGGCTCACCAACATTCAGCAGTTCGGCATCGAGGCCAACGCCGACAAGGTCGGCGCCGTGGCGGCCGGGGTGGTGGGCGCCGCGATTGCGGCCCACGCCGCGGTCACCGCCATCAAGCAGGCGGCCAAGAAGCGCGATACCACCAGCACTGAGGAGAAGTAACCATGGCCGCGATCGAGACCCAAGGCTTCAAGCTCGACAACTCGGGCAAGCGCGTCGTCGTCGACCCGATCACGCGCATCGAGGGGCACCTGCGCATCGAGGTGAACGTCGATGACAAAAACGTGATCCGCAACGCGGTGTCCACGGGCACCATGTGGCGCGGCCTCGAGGTGATCCTCAAGGGACGCGATCCGCGCGACGCGTGGGCGTTCGTCGAGCGCATCTGCGGCGTGTGCACCGGCGTGCACGCCCTGGTGTCGGTGCGGGCGGTCGAAAACGCGCTCGGGATTCCGATTCCCGACAACGCCAACATCATCCGTAACCTGATGCACGCGACGCTGTACGCGCACGATCACCTGGTGCACTTCTACCACCTGCACGCGCTGGACTGGGTGGACGTGGTGTCCGCGCTGAAGGCCGATCCGCAGGCGACCTCACAGCTGCAGCAGTCGCTGTCGCCGTGGCCGAAGTCCTCGCCGGGCTACTTCCGCGACCTGCAGTCGCGGCTGAAGAAGTTCGTCGAGAGCGGCCAGCTGGGGCCGTTCACCAACGGCTACTGGGGCCACCCGGCGTACAAGCTGCCGCCGGAGGCCAACCTGATGGCGGTGGCGCACTACCTGGAGGCGCTCGACTTCCAGAAGGAGATCGTCAAGATCCAGACCGTGTTCGGCGGCAAGAACCCGCACCCCAACTGGCTGGTGGGCGGCGTGCCGAGCCCGATCAACGTCAGCAATGCGGGAGCGGTCGGCGCGATCAACATGGAGCAGCTGAACCGCGTGCAGAAGATCATCCAGGAGACGATCACCTTCATCGACCAGGTCTACATCCCGGACCTGCTGGCGATCGCGTCGTTCTACAAGGACTGGGCGCAGTGGGGCGGCGGCATCTCCGGCCAGAACCTGCTGTGCTACGGCGAGTTCCCCGACATCGCCAACGACGATTCCAACAAGTCGCTGCTGATGCCGCGCGGTGCGATCCTGAACGGCAACCTGAAGGAGATCCACGCGGTCGACCTCAAGGACCCGGGCATGATCCAGGAGTACGTGACCCACTCCTGGTACAAGTACGCGGACGAGACCAATGGCCTGCACCCGTTCGAGGGCGTCACCGAGCCGAACTTCGTCCTCGGCAAGGGCACCAAGGGCACGCGCACCGCCATCGACCAGCTCGACGAGAGCGCCAAGTACTCGTGGATCAAGGCGCCGCGGTTCAAGGGCCAGCCGATGGAAGTGGGGCCGCTGGCGCGCTACGTGATGGGCTACGCCATGGGCATACCGGAGTTCAAGGAGCCGGTGGACATGGTGCTGAAGAAGCTGGACGTGCCGGTGACGGCGCTGTTCTCCACGCTGGGCCGCACCGCGGCCCGCGGGCTGGAGTGCTCCTGGTCCGCGCACAAGATGCAGTACTTCTTCGACAAGCTGATGGCGAACATCCGCGCTGGCAACCTCGCGACCGCCAACGTCGACAAGTGGGAGCCCGCCTCCTGGCCGAAGCAGGCCAAGGGCGCCGGCTACTGCGAGGCGCCGCGCGGCGCGCTCGGGCACTGGATCGACATCCGCGACACCAAGATCGCCAACTACCAGTGCATCGTGCCCACCACCTGGAACGCGAGCCCGCGCGACCCGAAGAGCCAGATCGGCGCTTATGAGGCCTCCCTCATGAACACGCCGATGCACGACCCGGAGCAGCCGCTCGAGATCCTGCGCACGATCCACAGCTTCGATCCGTGCCTGGCGTGTGCGACCCACGTCATGTCGCCGGAAGGCGAGGAACTCACGCGCGTCCAGGTCCGCTAGCGCAAGGGAGCGAGCCATGTCGGAAAAAACTCTGGCGTACCACCCGGCACCCCACGGCAGCCGGCTGAAAGCCTACGTCTGGGAAGCGCCGGTCAGGCTGTGGCACTGGGTCATGGCGCTCGCCATGCTGGTGCTGATCGTCACCGGCTACTTCATCGGCAGCCCGCTGCCCTCCGTGGGCGGGGAGGCAAGCCAGCATTACCTGTTCGGCTACATCCGCTTCGCCCACTTCGCCGCCGGCTACATCTTCGCCGTGTTCTTCGTGCTGCGGTTGTACTGGGCGATCGTCGGCAACCGCTACGCGCGCGAAATCTTCCGCGTGCCGCTGTCGATCTTCAACGCCGGCTGGTGGAAGGGCGTGATCGACCAGACGCTCTACTACGCCTTCCTGAAGAAGGAGGGACGGGCGTACGTCGGGCACAACCCGCTGGCGATGGCGGCGATGTTCTTCATGTACGTGCTGGGCGCGGTGTTCATGATCGTCACCGGCTTCGCGCTCTATGGCGAAGGCACGGGCATGACGAGCTGGCAGTACCAGTGGTTCAGCTCCTGGGTGATCCCGCTGTTCGGCCAGAGCCAGGACGTCCATACCTGGCACCACGTCGGCATGTGGTATCTCATCGTGTTCACGCTGATCCATCTCTACATCGTCATCCGCGAGGACGTCTCCGGCGGCGAGACCGTGATCAGCACCATGGTCAATGGCTGGCGGGTATCGAAAGACTGAAGCCGCGCTGAAGGTGCGCGTCATGGATGCGGAAGCGGGCTACCGGAACAGGCGCTCGGGGAGGCCGGAGGGGACGGCCGGCGCGGGGCGGGAGTCCCCGCCCCGGCCGCAGGTCCCTTCCACCCGCGCGCCACCGCATCCGGGCCGGTTCCTGGAGACGCGCTTTCTCGCGCCGCTCGGCATCACCCAGCAGGCATTGGCCGTTGCGCTCGGGGTTTCGCGCCGCCGGGTCAACGAACTGATCCGCGGCCACCGCGCGATTACCGCGGATACGGCGTTGCGCCTGTCGGTGTTCTTCCGCACCGACCCGCTGTTCTGGCTGTCGCTGCAGGCTGCCTGGGACGCTCACGAGGCCCGCCGCAAGCTGCGAGGCCTGGACGCCGCTCCCGGCCGGAAGCGCGTTCGGGAAGCCTGATCGCCGCCGCTGCGGCGGCCTGAATAACCCTCCGAAACGCTCGGACTTGACGCGCCCGACCGGCCGGCACGGGTTGATTTAGATCAACACCCCGCACTCCCGCGGTGGGTAACGTGCCCCCATTGCTGTAACTCCCGCCGTTACAGCCGCGAGAGGGGGCGATGGATCCGGAAATCCTGGTATTGGGCATCGGCAACGTGCTCTGGGCCGACGAGGGCTTCGGCGTGCGCGCGGTCGAGGCGCTCAATGCGCGCTACCGCTTCGACGAGCGGGTCCGCCTGCTCGACGGCGGCACCCAGGGCCTGTACCTGCTCGACCACGTGAAGAGCGCCGAGCGCCTGCTCGTGCTGGACGCGATCGACTTCGGCCTGACGCCGGGCACGCTGCGCGTTTTCCGCGACGACGACGTGCCCGTCTGGGGCGCCTGCAAGACCAGCATGCACCAGGTGGGCTTCCAGGAAGTGCTGGCGCTGGCGCAGCTGGCCGGCCGCTATCCGCGGTCGCTGGCGCTGGTGGGCGTGCAGCCCGCCGTGCTGGCCGACTTCGGCGGCAGCCTCTCGCCGCGGGTGGCGGCACAGCTGGAGCCGGCCGTCGCGGCGGCGGCCGCGATCCTGGCCGAATGGGGCGCGCCGGGGGCGCCGCGCACGACCGAGACCGCCGAGCCGCTGGGTCCCGACGCGCTGCAGATCCACGCCTACGAAGCCGGCCGCCCGCCGGCCGACGCCGCCTGCCGCGTCGGCGATGCGCGCTTCCTGAACCAGCGCTACACCGGGAGGGACGACTGATGTGCGTGGGGCTGCCGATGCAGGTGGTGAGCGGCGACGACGTCGCCGCCGTGTGCGAGCGGCGCGGCGAGCGCGCCACGATCAACATGATGCTGGTGGGGGCGCAGCCGCCCGGCACCTGGGTCCTCACGTTCATGGGCGCTGCCCGCGAGGTGCTCTCCGGCGCGGACGCCGCCCAGATCGACGCGGCGCTGGACGCGGTGGCGGCGGCGCTCGCCGGAAACACCGACGTCGACCACTACTTCTCCGACCTCGCGGGGCGCGAGCCCCAGCTGCCGGAGCACCTGCGGAGGAAATGACCATGGCCGAAGCCGCCCCGCTGCGCGATCACCCGCTGTTCCGGCGCCTGCTGGAATCGCGGGGCTACGCCGAGCTCGACGCCGACGGCGTCGACGCGTTC
>DATIUV010000160.1:0-14384 GCA_035466595.1 Pelomicrobium sp. | reverse complement strand
TAGGCGTAGACGACCGGGATGCGCGTATCGATCGCGGGCCACGGGTGGTGAAGGCGCACGACCGGATCGCCGATCCGATCGTCGTCGGTCTGCGTGTCCACGATCCAGACGGGCGCGAACGCCGCCAGCAGCGCGCGGGCGTCGTCGAAGCGGGGTTCGGGAATGCCGAGCGCGTCGTCGCGTGACCTGGAGATGATGGCCGCCACTTCGGCGGGCGACAGCGTGCGGCCGGGATAGGGGCGGTAGGCGAGCAGGCGCCCCCTGACCGGCAGCGCCTCGAGCGGCCTGGCGTAAACCGCGGCGACCTCGTCGTGCCACGCGGCGATGCCCGCCTTGAACGCGACCGACGTCAGCGGGTAGAGCCCCAGCACGCGCTGCCAGCCGAGGTAGTCGTCGGGAACGCGCGCGGCCCGGCGCAGCGCGAGGCGGTCGGCGTGGCTGCCGAAGTCCTCGCCTACCAGCCGGTCCCGGCACTGCGCCGCATGGCCGAGCAGCCAATCCACGGTGTCGTTGCGATGGGGCGTGCGTGTCGCCAGCCGCTCGCGCGCCGGCGCGGGCAGGCTGGCGAGCTCGGCGCGGCGGGCCTTCTGATCGAGCCGTCCCATGCGCTCGACCCAGGCGGCGAAGGCGGCGTCGCCGAGCGGCTCTTCCCCGAAGCTCGCCAGCAGGCGATCGACGCGCAGATAGGGAAAACCCGCGACGCGGGCGGTGACCGGATCGGCGACGCCCGCCATGCGCACCTCGTCGTCCGCGGCAGCGAACCAGGCGCGGCATTCGGCGATCGGCACCGGCGCGGCCGGCGGCGCGGAAGCGCACGCCGCCAGGAGCCAGAACGGCAGCGTGGCGACAGCAAGATGGCGGAGGCGGGTGGCGAGGCTCATGACGAAGACCCGGCCGCGCAACCCGATTCGCGCCGGCCGGCGTTTACAGGGTTGTCGCAACCGAAACGAAAGGAGTCTGCCATGTTCAGGTCGATTCTGGCTGCCGTCCTGCTGCTGGCGCTCGCCGGCTGCGCGCACGCGCACCGCGGCGGCTCGACGGTGCAGGTCACCCTCTACGACCGTACCGCCGGTCGCGAGTTGCCGGTCTACCATCACCGCGGCCGCCATTACGTCGCCGGCACGCCGGGCCACGAATACGAGGTTCGCCTCGCGAACCGCAGCGGCGCCCGCGTGCTGACCGTGATCTCGGTGGACGGCGTCAACGCCATCACCGGCGAGACCGCGGCCGCATCGCAGAGCGGCTACGTGCTGGACCCCGGCCGGCGCGCGTCGATCAGCGGCTGGCGCAAGAGCCTCGAGAACGTGGCGGCGTTCTACTTCACCGCGCGGCCCGACTCCTACGCCGCGCGCACCGACCGGCCCGGCAACGTCGGCGTCATCGGCGTCGCCATATTCCGCGAGAAGGAGCGCCGGCCGGAGCCTTGGATCGGCAGCGATGAATCGAAGCGGCAATCCGGGCGCGCCGAGGCGCCCGCGCCGGCCGCAAAATCGCAGGCGGAGGGCGCGGCCAGCGACGCGGCCCGGGAGAAACGGCTCGGCACCGGCCACGGCCGCGAGCACTCGGCGCCGACGCGTTACACCGCGTTCGAGCGCGCCAGTGAGACGCCGGCGGAGACGATCGCGATCTACTACGATTCGCGCGCCAACCTGGTCGCCGCTGGCGTGATCCCGGCGCCGCGCCCGCTGCCCGATCCGCAGCCGTTCCCGGCCGGCTTCGTCGCCGACCCGCCGCGCTGAGGCCATCGCGGCGCGGAGCGCTCCCGCGCCGCGCCGCCGTCGGCTAGACTGGCGGCGGTGACGGGTTCGGAGACCAGCGACGAGGATCTGATGGAGCGCTACCGCGACGGCGACGCGGCGGCGTTCGACGCGCTTTACGCCCGCCACCGCGGCCCGCTGTACCGCTTCATCCTGCGCCAGTGCCGCGCGCCGGCCGAGGCCGACGAGCTGTTCCAGGACGTGTGGATGAACCTGGTGCGCGCCCGCGAACGCTATCGGCGCGAGGCGAAGTTCACCACCTACCTCTATCACGTGGCGCACAATCGCCTCATCGATCACTACCGGCGCAAACCGGCACTGATCCCGGTGTCGCTGGACAATGAGGACGACCCGGTCGATCCGCCGGCGCCGGCCTCGGCGTCGCCGGAGCGGCAGGTCGAGCTGCGCCGGCAGACCTCGCGGCTGCTGGCCGCGCTGGAGGCGCTGCCGCAGCCGCAGCGCGAGGTGTTCCTGCTCCGGGAGGAGGGCGGGCTGACGGTGCCGGAGATCGCCGAGGTGACCGGCGTCGACCTCGAGGCGGCCAAGAGCCGGCTGCGCTACGCGATCGCCAAGCTGAGAGAGGCCGTGGGCGATGACTGAGCCGAGAGAGCGCGACGAGCTGGACGATTACCTCGAGGGCGAGAGCGCGCTGACCCGCGCCTACCGCGACGCCGCGCGCGCCGAGCCGCCGCCAGCGCTCGACGCGGAAATTCGCGCTGCGGCCGCCAACGCGGTGACGACGAGGCGATCCGGGCTCGAGCGCTGGCGCGTGCCGCTCGCCGTCGCAGCGGCCTTGGTGGTGAGCGTCACCGTCGCGCTGCTGGTGGAGCGGGAACCGCCGCCGCCCGGCGCGCCGCCCGCGGCCGACGAATACTCGGCGCCGCCGCCGCGGGCACCGGAGCCGAAGGCGTCGGAAGCCGAGGCCCCGCAACCGCGCGACGCCGAGGCGCCGGCCACGGCGGCCGGGGAAGCCCGGACGAAGTCGGAAGCCGCGGCGCCGATGCGCGAGCAGCGCGCGCCCGCCGCGCAACGCCCCGAAGGATCCGCGCCGCCGCCCGCTACGACGGCGGAACCCGCAGCGCCCTCCGTGCAGCAGGGTCCGCCGGCCGCAGCTGCTCCGGCGCCCGCACCAACGGCGCCGAAGGCCGTGCAGGAAGGCGCGGCCCCGTCAGCCCCCATGTCGGCGCCGTCCGGGCGGGCCGAGGAAAAGGCTTTCGGCGATGCCGCGGCTGAATCCGCCAAGCGCCAGCGCGCGGCGCCGGCCGCGAGCGGACTGGCGAAAGAGGCGCCGGCACCGGAACCGGAGGCCTGGATCGAGCGCATCCGGGCGCTCGCGCGCGAGGGCCGCACCGTTGAAGCGAGGGACGAACTGCGGCGATTCCTTCGCGCCTACCCCGACCATCCGGTTCCCGACGACCTGGCCGCCCTGCGGTAGGCGGCGGCCACGTTTCGATTCCGGCGCGCGCCGGCGCACACCCGCCCGGCCGCCGTATTCGTCCTTCCATCGGTCGCAAGTCGCGTAACACTACTCTGGCACGGCGCTTGCGCGAATCGCCTGAAGGACGGATATTCCCGCCTGCCTTCCGCGCGTTTGCGCGGAAGATGAGGGTTTTATGACATTCGTACGGACAGTTGCGTCGAAAACGATGACACGCCGCCGCATCGCGGAAGCGGTGCTGCTCGGGTTCGGGCTTGGCCACGCCCTCCAGGCGCCCGCGCTGCCCACCGGCGGGCAGGTCACGGCCGGCAGGGCCGCCATCAGCCAGAGCGGCGCGCAGATGACGATCCGGCAGGCGACGCCGAAAGCGGCGATCGACTGGCAGGCGTTTGGCATCGGGGCGGGCGAGTCGGTGCAGTTCGTCCAGCCGGGCGCCTCGGCGATCGCGCTGAACCGCGTGCTGGGGCAGGACCCTTCGGTGATCCTCGGCCGGCTGTCAGCCAACGGTCAGGTATTCCTGCTCAATCCGAACGGCGTGCTGTTCGGATCGGGCGCACAGGTGAACGTCGGCGGCATCGTCGCCTCGACGCTGTCGCTGTCCAATGACGATTTCATGGCGGGCAGCTACCGCTTCACCGGCGCGAGCGGCGGCACGGTAGTCAACCAGGGCACGATCACGGCGGCCGAGGGCGGCTACGTCGCGCTGCTCGCGCCGCAGGTGGCCAATGAAGGGGTGATCACCGCGCGCCTCGGCACCGTCGCGCTGGCGGCCGGCGATCAGGTGACGCTCACCCTGTCCGGCAACCAGCTGCTGTCGGTCGCGGTGGACCAGGACACGGTTGGCGCGCTGGCCGCCAACCGGCAGCTGATCCAGGCGGACGGCGGGCAGGTCATCCTGACCGCGAAGGCGCGCGACGCGCTGCTCGACACCGTGGTCAACAACGCGGGCGTGATCGAGGCGCGCAGCGTCAGCGTGCAGAACGGCGTGGTCACGCTGGACGGCGGGCCGTCCGGCATCACCGTTGTGAGCGGCCGGATCGACGCCGGCGGCCTCGCTGCCGGCGAGACCGGCGGCCGAGTCATCGTCACCGGCGACAAGGTGGCGCTGATGCCGGGTGCCAGCATCGATGCTTCCGGTGACGCCGGCGGCGGCACCGTCCTCGTGGGCGGCGACTGGCAGGGCGGCAACGCGGCCGTGCGCAATGCCGGGCAGGCGTTCGTTGCCGATGGCGCGCTGGTTCGCGCCGATGCCGTATCCGTGGGCGACGGCGGCAAGGTGGTGGTGTGGGCGGACGGTGCCACGCGCTACTACGGCGATATCAGCGCGCGCGGGGGCGCGACCGGCGGCGACGGCGGCCAGGTGGAAGTGTCCGGCAAGCAGACCCTCGACTTCCGCGGCGGGGTCGACGTCTCGGCGCCGGCCGGTACCGGCGGGCGGCTGCTGCTCGATCCGCAGGACATCGTCCTCAACAACACTGCGCAGACGCCGCCGCCGAACAACGCGCCGGGACCGCCGGACAGCGCGTTCAACGACCCGCCGGCGGCCGGCGCGACGACGGTGGAGATCGCCGACGTCGTCGGCTACAGCGAGCTGTATCTGCAGGCCACCCGCGACATCACGGTCGCCAACGACCTGACGATGAACGCCGACGGCAGCGTGCGTTTCGAGGCCGGCCGCGACATCAACGTCAACGCCAACGTGACCGTGTCCGGCGCCGGCACCATTCGCCTTACCGCGGATGCCGACTTCAGCGGCTCCGGCGGCGCGGCGTCCAACAACGACGGCGCGATCCGCCGCGGCGCCGTCGGCAACACGCTGACGCAGGCGAGCGGGACGATGCAGCTGCAGGGCGCCGACGGCGTCACCGCGACCGTGTCCGCCCCCAACGTGACCGTCGTCAATGCCGCCTCCGGCAACGTCGACGTGACCAACACGGCGGCGGGCGGCGCCATCGCGCTCGGCAACGTGGCCTCCGGCAACCTGACGCTGGCCACCGCCAACGGCGCCATCACCGACACCGGCACGGTGACCTCCAGCGGTCAGATCAACATCGCCGCCGGCGCCGCCGGCGACGTGACCCTGGACAGCGCCGCCAACAATTTCGCCAACGTCGTCGTGTCGGGCCGCAACGTCACGCTGCGCGATACGAACGCGATCGACTTCGACAACGGCGCGTCCACCGTTGCCGGGAATCTGGTGGTTACCGCCGGCGGCAGCGTCACCCAGCAGGGCGACGCGCCGCTCAGCGTCGCCGGGACCACGACGATCAACGTGCCGAATACCGCCGACGTCACCCTCAACAACGCGGCCAACGATTTCGGCGGGGCGGTCAGCGTTCCGCTCGCCAACGACGTCACGCTGCGCGACGCCAACGCGCTGGTGCTGGGCCCGATCCGCACGCAGAACAACGGCGGCGACGTCGGCAGCCTCGGCGTCACCGCGGCCGGCGCGATCACCCAGACCGGGCGGCTGGACATTGCCAACACGGCGGCGTTCACGGCCGGCGCCGGCAACGACATCACGCTCACAAATCCCGCCAACAACTTCCGCACGTCGGTGCGCATCGTTTCCGGCAACAACGTGGCGCTGACCGACACCAACGCCCTCGTGTTCGGCGGCGGCACGTCGGACGTCTCCGGCGACCTCACGCTGACGACGGGCGGCAACGTCACCCAGACTTCGGACCTGCGGGTCGCCGGCACGGCGACCTTCACCGCCGGCACGGCCAACGTCAACCTGAACCGCGCCGGCAACCGCTTCGCCACCGTCGGCGTCATTAGCGGCAACAACGTGACGCTGCGCGACGGCCAGGCCAATCTGGTGCTGGCGGCCTCGACGGTGTCCGGCAACCTCGGCATCACCGGCGTCGGGCCGCTGACGCAGACCGGCGCGGTGACGGTGGGGGGGACCACCGCGCTCAACGTCGGCACCGGCAACGACATCACGCTGACCGACGCCGGCAACGATTTCCAGACCACGGTACGCATCGTCAACGGCCGCAACGTCGCGCTGACGGACGCCACGGGGCTCACATTCGGCGGCGGCACGTCCAATGTCACGGGCGCCCTGACGGCCATTTCCGGCGGCCCGATCAGCCAGACCGCCGACCTGCGCGTGACCGGGGTGGCCAGCTTCGACGCCGGCGCCGGCAACGACATCACGCTCGACCGCACCGCCAACCGCTTCACGACCATCACCGTGGTGTCCGGCCGCGACGTCTCGATCCGCGAGAACAACGGCAACCTGGACCTGGGCAGCATGAACGTCTCCGGCGACCTCACGGTCGTCGCCACCGGCAACCTGACCGACTCCGGCACGCTCAGCGTAGCCGGCGACGCGTCGTTCAAGGTGCTGAACAACGCCGCCCGCAACATCACGCTCAACAACGCCGGCAGCACCTACGGCACGGTGTCGGTGCAGAAGCGCAATGCAGCGGACACCGCGAACAGCGCGGGGACGCTGACCGTCGTGGAATCCGGCGCGACGAACGCCCAGCTGGTGCAGACTACGGGCGCCGCGAATCTCACCGCCAGCGGCGGCGTTAACCTCGGCACCGTCAATGCCGGCTCGTTGACGGTGAACGCGGGCGGTGCCGTGACGCAGACGGGCGCCGCCACGGTGACGGGCACGACCAGTGTCTCTTCCGGCGCCAACCCCATCACGCTGGACGCCGCCAATGACTTCGGCGGCAACGTCACCGTGTCCAACACGGCCGGCGCCGTGCGGGTGAACGACGTCAACAACCTGCAACTGGGCGCCTCCAGCGTATCCACGCTGACCGCGGTGGCGGGCGGCAACCTGGTGGTGAACGGCACCCTGACGGCGTCAGGCGCGGGCGACAGCATCGTGCTGGTGGCCGGCCCGGTCGCCAACGGCACGAGCGCGTTCGTCAACAACGCCGGCGCGGGCGCCCTGGCGGTGCCGGTCGGCGGCCGCTGGCTGATCTACTCGCAGAACCCGGCGCTCGACAACCGCGGCGGCCTCGTTGCCGGCGGCGTGCTGCCGAATCTGTACAACCGCACCTTCAACGGCGATCCGCCCGCGACCATCACCCAGCCGGGCCGGCACTTCATCTACGCGTACCAGCCGCTGCTGACGGCGACGGCGGACGACAAGGTCAAGGTCTACGGCGATCCGCTGCCCGCGTTCACCGCCACCATCACGGGCCTGGTGAACGGCGACACGGCGGCCGCCTACACCGGCGCGCCGGCGCTGACGACGGCCGCCACCGCCACGAGTCCCGTCGCGGGCAGCCCTTACGCCATCAACGCGGCGCAGGGCACGCTCACGTCGGAGGCGGGCTACGGCTTCACCTTCGTCGACGGCCAGCTGACCGTCACGCCGCGGCCGATCACGGTCACGGCGGACGACCAGAGCAAGGTCTACGGCAACGCCGACCCCGCGCTCACCGTTACGGTCGGCGGCAGCGGCTACGCGCCGGGCGACAGCGCCGCCACGGTGTTCAGCGGCGCGCTGGCACGCGCGCCCGGCGAGACGGTGGCCGGCAGCCCCTACGCCATCACCCAGGGCACCTTGGCGGCCAACGGCAACTACAGCGTCACGACCTTCACCGACGGGCAGCTCACGATCACCCAGCGGCCCATTACCGTGACCGCGGACAACCTCAACAAGGTCTACGGCGATCCCGACCCCGCGCTGACGTTCGCCGTCGGCGGCAGCGGGCTGGCGGGCGGGGACGCGATTGGCACGGTGTTCAGCGGCGCCCTGGTGCGCGACCCGGGCGAAACGGTGGCCGGCAGCCCCTACGCAATCAACCAGGGCACGCTGGCGGCGAACGGCAACTATTCGATCACGGCCTACACCGCGGGGGCGCTCACGATCGACGCGCGCCCGATCACGGTGACGGCCGATGCCGGCCAGACCAAGGTCTACGGCGATCCCGACCCGGCGGTCTTCACCTACACGCTGACGGCGGGCAGTCTCGTCGGCGGCGACGGCTTCAGCGGCGCGCTCGACCGCGCGGCCGGCGAGAACGCCGGCAGCTACGCGATCCAGCAGGGCACATTGACCGCCGGGGTCAATTACGCGCTGACCTACGTCGGCGACAACTTCGTCATCACGCCGCGGCCGATCACGGTCACCGCCGATCCGGGGCAGACCAAGGTCTACGGCGAGGCCGATCCGTTGCCGTTCGGCTACAGCCTCACGGCGGGCAGCCTCGTTGGCAGCGACAGCCGGACCGGGGCGCTGGACCGCGCCGCCGGAGAAAACGTCGGCGGCTACGCGATCCAGCAGGGCACGCTGGATGCGAGCACCAACTACACGCTGAGCTACGTCGGCGACACCTTCGCGATCACCGCGCGGCCGATCACGGTCACCGCCGATGCGGGGCAGACCAAGGTCTACGGCGAGGCCGATCCGCTGCCGTTCACCTACACGGTCACCGGCGGTCCCGGCACCACGGGCAGCGCGATCGTGGCGGGCGACAGCCTGACCGGGGCGCTGGACCGCGCCGCCGGAGAAAACGTCGGCGGCTACGCGATCCAGCAGGGCACGCTGGATGCGAGCGCGCCGGGCAACTACGCGCTCACGTTCGTGCCGGCGGATTTCGTCATCACGCCGGCGACGCTGACCTACGTCGCCGATCCGGCGACCGCGTTCGTCGGCACGCCGCTGCCGCCTTTCTCGGGATCGGTGACGGGATTCCGGTTCGCGGACACGCTGGGGAGCGCCACCGCCGGGACGCTGCTGTTCACCACGACCGCGAGCAACACCCTGACGCCCGGCGTGTACCCGGTGAACGGCTCGGGGCTCACCGCCAACAACGGCAACTACGTGTTCGTGCAGGCGCCGGGCAACGCGACCGCGTTCACCGTCGCGGGGGCGGCGCAGAACGTCCAGCTGGACGCCGTGCGCTCGCAGCGGCTCGCGCAATGCGACGGCGAACAGGGGTTGGCGGATCCGCTGGCGTCGCTGCCGTGCCGGGTGCCCGCGGATGACGGCGGTCCGCTGCCGTCGGCGACGGCCACGCCCTGGCTCGCGGTGCAAGGCGGCGGGGTGCGGCTGCCCGAGGGCGTGCAGTGACGGCGCCGATGTTTGCCATCGGCGCCGCGTTTGGCTAGCCTCGCCCCCGTCACAAGAAAAAGAAAGCGGCGTTTGCGATATCGATCTCAGGCGACGAGAACAGCCGCCGCTGTGCTGATGGCGCTGGCGGCGCTCGCGACGCCGTTGCAGGCGCAGCAGCTGCCCGGCATCGGCGACGCCATCCGCGGCGTCGAGAAGACGCGTCCCGAGGCGCCGCCGCAGCCGGCTCCCGGGCTGCAGGTCGAGCAGCCCGCGCGCCCCGCGCTCGACGCCGGCGCCGCGCTGAGCTTCCGCGTCGAGCGCATCCGCATCACGGGCGCCACCGCCATCCCCGAGGGCGACCTGCTGCCGCTGGTCGCGGAGTTCACCCGCCGCGACGTGACGCTGGCGGAGCTCGCCGACGCGACGGCGCGGATCACCGCGTTCTACCGCGAGCGCGGCTTCCTGGTGGCGCGCGCGTACGTCCCGGCGCAGGAAATCCGCGACGGCGTCCTCGAGATCGCCGTGCTGGAAGGGCGATTCGGCAACGTCGAGGTGCGCAACGCGGCGAACCTCGCGCCGCGCCTGGCCGAAGAAGCGCTGGCGCCGCTGCGCGCGGGCGATGTGATCGAGGAGCAGGCGCTCGACCGCTCGCTGCTGCTGCTCGACGACCTGGGCGGTGTCGCCGCGCGCGGCACCCTGAGCCCCGGCGAGGCGGTGGGCACGGCCGACCTCGCCGTCGACCTCACGCCGGAGCGGCCCTACGCCGGCTCGCTCGACCTCGACAACTACGGCAACCGCTACACCGGCCGCTGGCGCTTCGGCGGAAGCGCATCCGCGTACAACCTGGCGGGGCGCGGCGACACGCTGTCCGCGCGGGCGCTCGTCGCCCAGCGCGCGGACCTCGCCTACGGGCAGATCGGCTACGACCTGCCGCTCACGGGCGACGGCTGGCGCGCCGGGGCGCTCGCCACCTACACCGACTACACCCTCGGCCGCGAGCTCTCGAACCTCGGCGCCACGGGTAACGCGACGATCGGCACCGGGTACGTCCGCTACCCGCTGATCCGCTCGCGCCGCGGCAGCCTCTACGCGCAGGCCGCCGTCGACTACAAGGACCTCGAGGACCGCATCGATTCGGCCGGCTCGTTCAACCCGCGCAATCTGTGGCTCGGGTCGGTGAGCCTGTTCGGCAGCGCGCCCGACACGGTGCTCGCCGGCGGCATCACCAGCGGCAGCGTCACCCTCGGCGCCGGCACCCTGGACATCGAGGATCCGACGGCGCTCGCCATCGACAGCGCCACCACCCGCGCCGACGGCAGCTTCCGCAAGTTCACGTATTCGCTGGTGCGCCTGCAGGACGTGGCGCCGCGCTGGCAGGTCTACGCCGCCGTGTCGGGCCAGCTGGCGAGCCGGAACCTGGATCCGGTGGAAAAATTCTCGCTCGGCGGGCCGTTCGGGGTGCGCGCGTATCCGACCGGGGAAGCGCCCGGCGACGAGGGCATCCTGGGCACGCTGGAGCTGCGCTACGTCACGCCGGTGCCCGACACGGCGCTCGCCGCGCAGCTGGTGGCGTTTCTCGACTCGGGCTCGATCACGATCAACAAGAACCCGTTCGCGCCGCAGCCCAACCGGCGCACGCTCACGGGCGCCGGCGTCGGCCTCAACCTGTTCGGCTGGGAAGGGCTAGAGCTGCGCCTGAGCTACGCCTGGCGGCTCGGCTCGGAGCCGGCGCTGACCGACGACAACGACACGTCGCGCGCCTGGGTGCAGCTGATCAAGTCCTTCTGAGCCGGCGCGCGGCGCCGGCGCCGTCCTGTTCCGTTACGCCGATTCCGCCGGCTGGTTAGAATGCCGTGCACGCGCCGTGCCCGACCCCACGGGCGGCGCTGGACCCAACGCGGAGCATCGGACATGGGATTCGGAGCGATCATCGTCGGCGACGAGATCATGCGCGGCAAGCGCCAGGACAAGCACATGGCCAAGACCATCGAGATCCTGGCCGTGCGCGGGTTGGAACTTGCCTGGTGCCGCTACGTCGGCGACGATCCCGAGGTGATCACGCGCACGCTGCGGGAGACCTTCGCCGGCGGCGACGTGGTGCTGTCCTTCGGCGGCATCGGCGCGACGCCGGACGACGTCACCCGCCAGTGCGCGGCGGCGGCGCTTGGCGTGCCGCTCGCGCGGCACCCGGAGGCGATGGCGATCATCCTCGAGAAGTTCGGCGACCAGGCCTATCCGAAGCGCGTGCTGATGACCGAGTTTCCCGCCGGCGCGGCCATCGTGCCCAACCCGTACAACCGCATTCCGGGTTTCAGCGTCCGCGAGCACTACTTCTTTCCCGGCTTTCCCGAGATGGCGTGGCCGATGGCGGAGTGGGTGCTGGAGACGCACTACGCGCACCTGTTCCACCCCGCGCCGAAGGTCGACCGCTCGATCCTGGTGCTGGATGCGCCCGAGAGCCAGCTGATCGACCTCATGGATGCGGTCAACGCCGCGTACGCCGGCGTCAAGGTCTACAGTTTGCCGAGCTTTCGGCCGGAAGGGCGCCGCATCGAGCTCGGCGTGCGCGGCCCGGCGGCCGCGGCGGAGCTGGCGCTCGCGCAGCTCAAGGCCGGCGTCGCCGCGCTCGGCTTCGCCTGGCAGGACGTCGCCTGAGCGGTAGAATCTGCCCATGGATCCCGTGACCCGGATCGTCCACGCGGGGCAGGAGGCGGACGCCGCGTATCGCAGCGTGACGCTGCCGATCTACCAGACCTCCACGTTCCGCTTCGCCGACGTCGGCGTGAACGCCGGCTTCGAGTATTCGCGCATCGGCAATCCGACCCGCGCGGCGCTGGAACGGCTGCTGGCGGAGCTGGAAGGCGGCGCCGGCGCGGTCGCCGCGGCGAGCGGCATGGCGGCGATCTCGATCGCGTTGTCCGTGCTGGAAGGCGGCGCCCACGTCCTGTGCACGCGCGACTGCTACGGTGGCACCTACCGGCTGCTCGCGCACCTGCAGCGCCAGCACAAGCTGGAGACGAGCTTCGTCGACGTCGGCGACGCCGCCGCCCGCGCGGCCGCGCTCACGCCGCGCACGCGGGCCGTCTGGGTCGAGACGCCGTCCAACCCGCTGCTCCGGGTCACGGATCTCGCCGAGCTGGCGGCGTTCGCCCGCGACCACGACCTGCTGCTGATCGCCGACAACACGTTCCTGTCGCCGCTGCTGCAGCGGCCGCTGGATTTCGGCGCCGACCTGATCGTGCATTCCACCACCAAGTACCTGAACGGGCACGCCGACGTGGTGGGCGGCGCGGTGGTAGCGCGAACGGAGGAGCTTGCCCGCCAGATCCAGTTCGCGGTGAAGACCGGCGGCGCGGTGCAGGCGCCGTTCGACGCCTGGCTCACCCTGCGCGGCATGAAAACGCTGGCGCTGCGGCTCGCGCAGCACCAGGCCAACGCGCAGGCGGTGGCGGAGTTTCTCGACGCGCATCCGAAGGTGGAGCGGGTTCATTACCCCGGCCTGCCCGAGGATCCGGGGCACGCGCTGGCGAAAACCCAGCAGCGCGGATTCGGCGGCATGGTGACTTTCGCGGTGCGTGGCGGTTTGGAGGCGGCGCACGAGGTGATGCGGCGGGTCAGGCTGTTCGTGCTGGCGGAATCGCTGGGCGGCGTCGAGTCGCTGATCGGTCATCCCGCCACCATGAGCCACGCCGCGATGCCGGCCGAGTACCGGCGCGAGGCGGGCATTGCCGATCACCTGCTGCGGCTGTCGGTCGGCATCGAGGCGGTGGAGGACCTGCTCGACGACCTGGCGCAGGCGCTTGGTTAGCGCAATCTTCACCGCGGAGACGCAGAGGCGCGGAGAAAGGCAAAGCGCTTTTTCAACGCAAAGGACGCAAAGGACGCAAAGTGAGGAAATGACCTCTCGTAGAACACCTTGGCGTCCTTTGCGCCCTTGGCGGTTCAATGCATTGATCGCTATTCTCTGCGCCTCTGCGTCTCTGCGGTGAAAATAGACGCGTGCGCGACGGCGCGGCGGCCCGAGACCGGCGTCAGCCGCCTAACAAGGCATTGAACCGCCAAGGACGTCAAGGCGGTTTCTACGAGAAATCATTTTCTTCCCTTTGCGTCGTCTGCGTTGAAAAAAGGATCGACACGATGAAGCGATGGCTGGCAGCAGCGGCGATGGCAGCCGCAACGACGACGGCGGCGGCCGAGCCGCTGGCGCTGTTCGACGCGCACCTGCACTACAACCGCGAGGCCTGGGCGGAGGTGCCGCCGGCGCAGGCGCTGCGGCTGATCGAGCAGGCCGGCATCCGCCGCGCGGTGGTCTCCTCCACCCCGGACGAGGGCACCCTCGAGCTGTACGCGCTGGCGCCCGAGCGCATCGTGCCGGTGCTGCGCCCTTACCGTACCGACGCCGACCGCGCCACCTGGTACCGCGATCCCGCCATCGTCGCCTATCTCGAGGAACGCCTGCAGCGCGGCGTGCACCGCGGCATCGGCGAGTTCCACGTCCACGGCGACGCCGCCGACACGGCGGTGGTAGGACGCATCGTCGAGTTGGCGGTCGCGCGCGACCTCGTGCTCTACGCGCATTCGGACGAGCGCGCCGTGGAGATTCTGTTCGCGAAGAACCCGCGGGCGCGGGTGCTGTGGGCCCACGCCGGCATGAACTCGGAGCCGGACGCGGTGAGCCGGATGCTGGATCGCTTTCCCAACCTGTGGGTGGAGTTGTCGATCCGCGGCGACGTGGCGCCGGCGGGCGCCCTCGACCCGCAGTGGCGCGCCCTGTTCGTGCGCCACCCGGACCGCTTCCTCTACGGCACCGACACCTACGTCACGTCGCGCTGGCACGAACTGCCCGGCATCGCGGAGGCCGCGCGGCGCTGGCTCGGGCAGCTGCCGCCGGAGGTGGCCCGCCGCATCGCGTACCAGAACGGCGAGCGGCTGTTTCCTCCCCGCTGAAGACGACCCGCCGCCGCGCTCGGTATCGCGGCCGTGTGCGGCGCCGTTGTCGACCGGGCACTAGGATGGGCGGTTTTCACCACAGAGACACAGAGGCACAGAGAACCCCCGATCGGTTGAGCGCAGAGAGCGCAAAGAAAGAAAAGGCCGTTTGTTTCCTTCGCGCCCTTTGCGTCCTTTGCGTTGAAAAGGCTGCTTTGACTTTCTCTCTGCC
>DATIUV010000159.1:0-9841 GCA_035466595.1 Pelomicrobium sp. | reverse complement strand
ATTGACCTGCACACGGACCTCAGGCAGAGTTCCGCCGACCCTGGAGCCGTAGGGGTCGTTCACCGGGAACAACAGAAAGAATCCGCGTGAGGACGAGTCTGCAACGAAGCTGTCACCAAGCAGCGCCACCATTGCGGGAGTTGCGTAATGGACCGTCCTCGTCGTCCAGGGAGGGGCGATGAGCTCCAACAACGTCCAGAAGCTCTCGCTGTTCGCGCTGACCGCCATGGTGGTGGGCGGCATGGTGGGGTCCGGCATCTTCTCGCTGCCTCGCACCTTCGCCAACGCCACCGGCCCGTTCGGGGCCATCATCGCCTGGTGCATCGCCGCCGGCGGCATGTACACGCTGGCGCGCGTTTTCCAGTTCCTCGCCGAGCGCAAGCCCGACCTCGACGCCGGCGTCTACGCCTACGCCAAGGCCGGCTTCGGCAACTATCCCGGCTTCCTCGCCGTGTTCGGCTACTGGATCGGCTCTTGCATCGGCAACGTCTCCTACTGGGTGCTGATCAAGGCGACGCTGGGCGCGTTCTTCCCGGTGTTCGGCGACGGCAACACGGTGATCGCCATCCTGGTGGCGTCCGTGGGCATCTGGGCGTTCCACTTCCTGATCCTGCGCGGCACCCAGCAGGCGGCGTTCATCAACCAGGTCGTCACCATCGCCAAGATCGTCCCGATCCTGGTTTTCATCGGCATCCTGATCTTCGCGTTCAAGTACGATCTCTTCAGCGCCAACTTCTGGGGCGGCAAGGGCTACGAGGGCGCGAGCCTGTTCGACCAGGTGCGCGCGACGATGCTGGTCACGGTTTTCGTCTTTCTCGGCATCGAGGGCGCGAGCGTGTACTCGCGCTTCGCGCAGAAGCGCTCCCACGTCGGCACGGCCACTATCCTCGGCTTCCTCGGCGTGACCTGTCTGCTGGTGCTGGTGACGCTGCTGCCCTACGCGGTGCTGGAGCGCGCCGACATCGCCGGCATGCGTCAGCCCTCCATGGCCGCGGTGCTGGAGTCCGTGGTCGGACCCTGGGGCGCGATTTTCATCAGCGTCGGCCTGCTGGTCTCGGTGCTGGGCGCGTACCTCGCATGGTCGCTGATCTGCGCCGAGGTGCTGTTCGCCGCGGCGAAGTCGCAGGACCTGCCGAAGGTGTTCGCCACCGAGAACAAGAACAAGGTGCCGGCGGCGGCGCTGTGGCTCTCGAACATCGTCGTCCAGCTGTTCGTCATCAGTACCTACTGGTCGCAGGACGCGTTCACGCTGATGCTCAGCATGACCAGCGTGATGACGCTGATCCCGTTCTTCCTGGTGGCGCTGTACGGCTTCCGGCTCGTCAAGAGCGGCCAGTCGTATGACGTGCGCCCCGAGGAACGCAAGATCGACTACGTCTTCGGCACTTTGGCGGTGATCTACACGGCGTTCCTGCTCTACGCCGCCGGGTTCAAGTTCCTGGTGCTCTCCGGCATCCTCTACGGTCCCGGCACCATCCTCTACATCTGGACCCGGCGCGAGCAGGGCAAGCAGCTGTTCACGCCCATCGAGTGGGTCATCTTCCTCGTCGCGGTCGCCCTGTGCATCGCCGGCATCTACGGCCTGGCGACCGGCATCATCACCATCTAATTCATCGGAGCGGATCATGGCAAACGCGCAAGACGTGAAGTTCGGGGTTCATTCGGAAGTCGGCCAGCTGCGCAAGGTGATGGTGTGCGCGCCGGGGCGCGCGCACCAGCGCCTGACGCCCAGCAACTGCGACGCGCTGCTGTTCGACGACGTGCTGTGGGTCGAGAACGCCAAGCGCGACCACTTCGACTTCATGATGAAGATGCGCGACCGCGGCGTCGACGTGGTCGAGATGCACAACCTGCTGGCCGAGACCGTTGCGGTTCCCGAGGGCAAGAAGTGGATCCTCGACCAGCAGATCGTGCCGAACCAGGTGGGGCTCGGCTTCATCGACGAGCTGCGCGGCTACCTGGAGAGCCTCGACGATCGCACGCTGGCCGAGACGCTGATCGGCGGCCTGTCGAAGCGGGAGGTGCCGAAGGAGATCGGCGGCAAGGCGCTCGAGACCGCGCTGGACGCTGCCACCGCCGTCGAGTACCTGCTGCCGCCGCTCCCGAACACGCTCTACACCCGCGACACCACCTGCTGGATCTACGGCGGCGTGACGCTCAACCCGCTGTACTGGCCGGCGCGGCACGAGGAGACCATCCTCACCACCGCCATCTACAAGTTCCACCCGGACTTCGCCGGCAAGGTGAACGTCTGGTGGGGCGACCCGACCCAGGACCACGGGCTGGCCACCGTCGAGGGCGGCGACGTGATGCCGGTGGGCAAGGGCATCGTCCTGATCGGCATGAGCGAGCGAACCTCGCGCCAGGGGATCAGCCAGCTCGCCGCCACGCTGTTCAAGAAGGGTGCGGCCGAGCGCGTGATCGTCGCCGCGATGCCGAAGATCCGCGCCGCGATGCACCTCGACACGGTCTTCACCTTCGCCGACCGGGACTGCGTGCTGGTGGCGCCGGACTTCATGGCCCAGACGCGCACCTTCTCGTACCGGCCCAGCAGCCACCCGAGCGGCGTCGAGCTGCGCGCCGACGAGGGGCCGTTTACCGACGTGGTCGCCCAGGCGCTGGGCATCAAGAAGATGCGCGTGATCGAAGCCGGCGACACCGACTACCAGCGCGAGCGCACGCAGTGGGACAGCGGCGCCAACCTGGTGTGCGCCTCGCCGGGCGTGGTCTACGCCTACGACCGCAACGTCTACACCAACACGCTGCTGCGCAAGGCGGGCATCGAGGTCATCACGATCGTCGGCGCCGAGCTGGGCCGCGGTCGCGGCGGCGGCCACTGCATGACCTGCCCGATCATCCGCGATCCGGTCGACTTCTAGCCTCTCCTGGCGGTTGCGATTGGCGCGGCACCGTCAGCCGGCCGCGCCGCCGTGGCATCCAACGAGTGAAAGGATGGCATCCATGCGCCATACGAGGCTTTTCGGGGCTTTGACCCTGGCAGTCGGCCTGTGCGCCGCGGCCGGCACGGCCCTGTCGGCCACCGTCTACACCGGCGACGTGATTCAGGGGAAGCGGGTCATCAGCCAGCTCGACGTCAACGATCTGGAGGCCGGCAAGAAGCACAGCTTCTTCTTCCAGGGGGTTCAGATGGGTACCGGCCAGCATTGGTACCTGCCGGTCGTCGTCGCCAAGGGCGCCAAGCCCGGCAAGCGCGTGCTGCTGATCAGCGGCGTGCACGGCGACGAGGTCAGCCCGGTGGATGCGGTGCAGCGGGTCATGGCCGCGGTGGACCCGGCACAGATGTCGGGCACGGTCACGGCCGTGTACGACGTATCGCGTCCCGCCAAGGAGGGCGTGACGCGGATGTGGCCGATCGCGCAATGGGGCGGCCAGCTGATCGACCTGAACCGCGTTTGGCCCGGCAACGAGCAGGGCGGCAACGCGCCGACCCGTCACGCCGGGCTGGTATTCAACCGCCTGTTCAAGCCGAACGCCGACTACGCGCTCGACTTCCACACCGCGGCCACCGGCGGCGACTTCACCGCGTTCATCTTCGCCAAGCTGAACCGGCCCGACATCCGGGCGATGGCCGAGCTGTTCCCGATCGAGCAGATCAAGAACGACCCCGGCTACCCCGGCACGCTGGAGACTTCGCTGGTCGAAGCCGGCATCCCCGCGCTGACCATCGAGATCGGCGGCCCGCGACACTTCGACAAGCGCAAGATCCCGATGTTCGTCGAGGGCACCCTCAACGTGCTCAAGCACCACGGGGTGCTGGCCGGGCCGATGGGGCGCACCGCGAAGGACGCCGGCACCTTTTTCGGCGACGCCTTCCACACGGTTCGCGCCACCCACGGCGGCTTCCTCGAGCTGCGCGTCGACCTGCGCTCCAAGGTCACGGCCGGCCAGGTCGTGGCGGTGCAACGCAATTCGTTCGGCGAGGTCGTGCGCGAGTACAAGACCGAGGTCGCCGGCGAGATCTCGACGCTGCAGCGCGACGCGATGATCGAGCCCGGCACGCGGGTGGTCCAGGTGCTCCACGACAGCCCGGATCCGAAGTGCGACCCGGACGGCTGCGGGGAAGAGGGTGCCGACTACATCGAGTGAGATCTGCAGGCAAAGCGCCGTCGCGCGCCGTCGCCTCCCGCCGGGCCGATGCGTCGGAAGGCCGAGCGGCCGCCGACCGCGAGGGCGCGGAACCTCGATCGAGCTCGCGCTGGGGCGTGGCATTTCGGTACCGTTTGCGGTTGGGTAAACTCCGCGGGTGGCGGGACGCGGGGCGTCCCATGGGGTCGTGCGGGGTGTTCCCGCGGCGATCGGGTCGGGACGGCGTCAATCCGGGAGGCAAGGTGTCGATGTGGGCATTCATGGGACGGCCGCGTCCCCTAATCGTCGGCGCGGTGATGACGGCGGCGCTTGCCGCGTGCGGCCAGGCGCCCGAGCCGCCGGCGCCGGAGATCCGCCCGGTGCGCATCATCTCGGTGGAGAAAAGCGGCGGCGGGGACGTCGTTTCGCTGACCGGAACGGTCCAGGCGCAGACCGACGTCAACCTCGCGTTCCGCATCGACGGCCGCATGGTCGAGCGGCTGGTGAACCTTGGCGATGCGGTCAAGGCTGGGCAGGTGGTCGCGCGTCTCAACCCGGACACCGAGCGCAGCGCGCTGCAGGCGGCGCGCGCCGACCTGGTCGCGGCGCAGGGGCAGCTGGTGGAGGCGCGCAACAACTTCAACCGCCAGCAGCGGCTGCTGGAGCAGGGTTTCATCTCGAAGGCGGCGTTCGACGGCGTGGCGCAGACGCTGCAGACGGCGCAGTCGCGGGTGACCGCTTCGCAGGCCCAGGTGGCGATCGCCGAGAACCGGCTCGGCTACACGGAGCTCAGGTCGGACGCCCCGGGCGTCGTGACCCGGGTCGGCGCCGAGCCGGGCGAGGTGGTGGCCGCCGGGCGCATGGTGGTGGAGATGGCGCGCGACGACGGCCGCGACGCCGTTTTCGACGTGCCTCCCCGGCTCAAGGACGCGGCGCCGGCGAACCCCGAGATCACGGTCGCGCTGACCACCGATCCCAAGGTGGTCGCGCAGGGTCGCGTGCGCGAGGTCTCCCCGCGCGCCGACCCGGTCACCGGCACCTTCAAGGTCCGGGTCGGCCTGATCGACCCGCCCGCCGGCCTGCGCCTCGGGAGCACGGTCACCGGCCGGATGCGCATCGACGGCGTCGCCGGCATGGAAATCCCGGCCACGGCGCTGATCCAGTCCCAAGGCCAAGCCGCGGTCTGGGTCGTGGACCCGGCAACGCAGACGGTATCGTTGCGCAACATCGGCGTGGCGAAGTTCGACCCGGCGATCGTCGTCGTCTCGGACGGGCTGCTGGCGGGTGACCTCGTCGTCACCGCCGGCGTGCACGCGCTGCGTCCCGGCCAGAAGGTGCGCCTGCTCGGGGCCTCGAAGTGATCGGTCCCAACCTGTCCGAATGGGCGATCAAGCGCCGGTCGCTGATCGTCTTCTTCATGATCGCGGCGGTGGTGGCGGGGTCGCTGTCGTTCCTGCGGCTGGGCCGCGGCGAGGATCCCGCGTTCACGTTCCGCACCATGGTCGTGTTCGCGGCGTGGCCTGGCGCCACGGTGGAAGAAACGCTGTTGCAGGTCACCGAGCGCATCGAGCGCAAATTGCAGGAGACGCGCCACCTGGATCGCGTGCGCAGCTACACGACCGCCGGGGTCACGACGATTTTCGTCGACCTGCTGCAGTCGACGCCGCCCGAGGAGGTTCCCGGCGTCTGGCAGCAGGTGCGCAACAACATCGGCGACATCCGCGGCACGCTGCCCGCCGGCGTCATCGGCCCCGGCTTCAACGACGACTTCGGCGACACCTACGGCATCATCTACGCCTTCACCTCGGACGGCTTCGGCCAGCGCGCGCTGCGCGACACGGTCGAGGACATCCGCTCGCGCCTGCTCCTGGTGCCGGACGTGTCCAAGATCGAGATCCTCGGCGCCCAGGACGAGCAGATCTTCCTCGAGTTCTCCACCGCGCGGCTCGCCGGCCTCGGCCTCACCTACCCGGCGCTGCTCGCCGCGCTGCAGACCCAGACCATCGTGCGGCCGTCCGGCGGCGTGCAGACGGGCGAGGAACGGATCTTTCTGCGCGTCTCCGGCGCGTTCGAGTCGGAGGCGGACATCCGCGAGGTCAATTTCGTCGTCGGCGACCGTATCATCCCGCTGCGCGAGATCGCCACCGTGCGCCGAGGCTACTCCGATCCGCCGCGGCCCCTGTTCCACGTCAACGGCAAGCCGGCCCTCGGCCTCGCGATCGCGATGCGCGACGGCGGTGACATCCTGGCGCTGGGCGCCAATCTCAAGAAGGAGATGGCGGCGATCACCGCGAACCTGCCGATCGGCATCGAGCCCGCGCTGGTGGCGGACCAGGCCGTGACGGTGGACCTCGCCATCAACGACTTCATGACCTCGCTGTGGCAGGCCATCCTCATCATCCTCGCCGCGAGCTTCGTCGCGCTGGGCCTGCGCCCGGGCACGGTGGTGGCGCTGGCGATCCCGCTCACGCTGGCGGCGGTGTTCGCCGTGATGGAGGTCGCCCACATCGACCTGCACCGCATCTCGCTCGGCGCGCTCATCATCGCGCTGACGCTGCTGGTGGACGACGCCATGACCACGGTGGACGCGATGCTGCGCCGGCTCGCGGCCGGCGACACCAAGGAAGCGGCAGCGACCTTCGCCTACCGCACGCTGGCGGCGCCGATGCTGGCCGGCACGCTGATCACGATCGCCGGCTTCGTGCCGATCGGCTTCGCGCGCAGCTCGGCCGGCGAGTACACGTTCTCGATCTTCGCCGTGGTCGGCATCGCGCTGATCGTCTCCTGGCTGGTGGCAGTGCTGTTCGCTCCCGTGATCGGCATGGCGATCCTGAAGACGCCGAAAGCCGCCGGCGGCGAGGCGAAGGAGGGCGCCGTGATGCGCGCGTACCGCGGTCTGCTGGTGACCGCGATGCGCGGCAAGTGGCTCACCATCGCGATCACCATCGCCGCGTTCGCCGGCGCGATCTACCTGCTGCGCTTCGTGCCGCAGCAGTTCTTCCCCGCGTCCGACCGGCCGGAACTGGTGGTGAATCTGACGCTGCGGCAGAACGCGTCGATTTTCGCCACCGAGGACACCGCGAAGCGCTTCGAGGCGGCGCTGGCGAAGGAAGCGGACGTCGACCACTGGAGCACCTACATCGGCCGCGGCGCGATCCGCTTCTACCTGCCGCTCGACGTCCAGCTCGCCAACGACTTCTTCGCCCAGGCCGTGGTGGTGGCCAAGGACTTCGAGGCGCGCAAGCGCCTGGAGGTGCGGCTGGAGACGCTGCTGGAAGAGGAGTTCCCGGACGTCGTCGCGCGCGTCGCGCCGCTCGAGCTGGGGCCGCCGGTCGGCTGGCCGCTGCAGTGGCGCGTGAGCGGGCCCGACAAGGACGAGGTGACGCGCATCGCGCGCGAGCTGGCGCAGGTGATGGGCGGGAGCCCCAACGCGCGCCACGTCAACTTCGACTGGATGGAGCCGGCGCGCCAGCTCAAGGTCGTGATCGACCAGGAGCAGGCACGCCAGCTCGGGGTGAGCTCGGCCAGCATCGGCGCGGTGCTGAACGCGGCCATCACCGGCACGACGCTCACGCAGGTGCGCGACGACATCTACCTGGTGGACGTCGTTTTCCGGGCCGTCGGCGAGGAGCGCGCGGCGCTTTCGACGCTGCGCTCGCTGCAGGTGCCGATCCCCGGCGGGCGCACCGTGCCGATCACGCAGTTCGCCAGCTTCGAGTACGCGCAGGAGTATCCCCTGGTTTGGCGGCGCGACCGCGTGCCCACCCTCACGGTGCGCGCCGACACCATCCCCGGCGTGCTGCCGGACACGGTGGTGGCCGAGCTCGAGCCGCGCATCGCGGAGATGAACGCGAAACTGCCGGCCGGCTACCACATCGAGCTGGGCGGCATCGCCGAGGAAAGCGCGGTGTCGCAGGCGTCGGTGTTCGCGGTGGTGCCGCTGATGCTGCTCTTGATGCTGACGGTGCTGATGTTCCAGCTGCAGAGCTTCCGGCGGCTCGCCTGCATCCTGGCGGTGCTGCCGCTCGGGATCATCGGCGTGGTGCTGGCGCTGCTGGTGTTCAACCGGCCGCTCGGCTTCGTCGCCATCCTCGGCATCCTGGCGCTGCTCGGGATGATTGCCAAGAACGCGGTGATTCTGATCGTGCAGATCGAGAACGACCGCGCGGAGGGCAAGAACGTCTGGGACGCGGTGGTCAGCGCCGCCAGCTCGCGATTGCGCCCGCTCATGCTGACCGCGTTCTCCACCGTGCTGGGCCTGATCCCGATCGCGCCGACCGTGTTCTGGGGGCCGATGGCGTTCGCCATCATGGGCGGCCTGATGCTGGCGACGCTGCTCACGCTGGTGTTCCTGCCGACGGTCTACGTGACGGTGTTCGGCGGCAAGCCGGGCGGCGGGACGGGCACGCCGGCGGGCGCCGCGGTCTCGACCTGACCGGCCGCCGGCAGGCCTTGTGCCGGGGGCCACATCCGCACAGCGGCCAAACGCTAGGGGCGCGAGGGTGACGTTATGACGCATTCCGATCGACTCGGCGCGGGCGCTGGGCTCGCGCGCGGCGCAGGGTTCCTCCTCCTCTGGGTCGTGCTGATCGGCTGGCAGCCGGCGGACCTCGCCGCCGGTCTCGCGGCGGCTGCGCTGGCGAGCTGGGCGAGCCTGCGGCTGCTGCCCCCCGCGGCGCGGCGATCGAGCCTCGCGGGGATCGGGTCGCTCGCGGCGCGCTTTCTGCGGCAGTCGGTCGTCGCCGGCTGGGACGTCGCCCGCCGCGCGTTCGATCCCCGGCTGCCGATCAAGCCCGGGTTCGTCCGCTACCCGACGCGCCTTCCGAGCGGCGCCGCGCGCGACGCGTTCGCCTCGATGACGAGCCTGCTGCCCGGCACGGTCCCGGTCGGCGAAGAGGGCGACGCGCTCTTCTACCATTGCCTCGACGTCGACGAGCCGGTCGCGGCGCAGCTTGCCGCCGACGAGGCGGCGTTCGCGCGCGCGCTCGGCGCGGCCGACGGCGAAGGGCGCTGAGGCCGGCGCATGAGCGCCTTTCTGCTCGCGGCCGCGCTCGTCGTCCTGGCGACGACCGCGGTGGGGCTGGTGCGCGTGCTGCGCGGGCCGACCGACGCGGACCGCCTGATGGCGGTCCAGCTGCTGGGGACGGGCGGCATCGCCACGCTGCTGTTGATGGGCGTGGCCGAGGGCACCGCCGGGGTGGTCGACGTGGCGCTGACGCTGGCGCTGCTGGCCGCGTTTGCCGCGGTGGCCTTCGCGGGGCTGTACGCGCGCCGCGAAGACGCGGGTTCGAAAGCGGAGCGCCGATGAGCGCGCTCGCCGACCTGTTCACCATCGCCGCGGTATCGGCCGGCGCGTTCTTCTTCCTCGCCGGCACGGTGGGGCTGCTGCGCTTCCCGGACACGCTCACGCGGTTGCACGCGCTGACCAAGGCCGACAACCTCGGCGTCGGCCTCGTCGTGCTCGGGCTGCTGCCGCAGGTCGACGGAGCGCTCGCCGTGCTCAAGCTGGTCGCGGTCTGGGCGCTGGTGCTGTTCACCGCCGCGACGGTGGCGCAGGTCGTCGCGCGCGCAGCGCGCCGCGGGGGCGACGGGTGACGGCGGCGCTGCTGCTGGACGCCGCGCTGGCGCTGCTGGTCGTCGGCGTCGCCGCGTGGGTGGTCCTGGCGCGCGGGTTGTTCTCGGCGGTGCTGGGCTTCATCGCCTGCGGCCTGCTGCTGGCGCTGGTCGGGGTGCGCCTCGCCGCGCCGGCCGTCGC
>DATIUV010000158.1:0-12982 GCA_035466595.1 Pelomicrobium sp. | reverse complement strand
TTCATGCCGGTGGGCACGTACGGCACGGTGAAGGCGATGAGCCCGGCCGAGCTCGAGTCGCTCGGCGCGCAGATCGTGCTGGGCAACACCTTCCACCTGTGGCTGCGGCCGGGGCTGGACGTGATCGAGGCGCACGGCGGGCTGCACCGCTTCATGGGCTGGAGCGGGCCGATCCTGACCGACTCCGGCGGTTTCCAGGTCTACAGCCTCGGCGAGCTGCGCAAGATCACCGAGGAAGGCGTCCGCTTCCAGTCGCCGGTGAACGGCGACCCCTGCTTCCTCACGCCCGAGGAGTCGATGCGCATCCAGCGCGTGCTGAACGCCGACGTGGTCATGGTATTCGACGAGTGCACACCCTACCCCGCCGACGAGAAGGCGGCGCGCGAATCGATGGAGCTCAGCCTGCGCTGGGCGGAGCGCTCGAAGCGCGCCCACGAGGGCAACGGCAGCGCGCTGTTCGGCATCGTCCAGGGCGGCATGCACGAGCGCCTGCGCGACGCCTCGCTGGCCGGGCTGCAGCGGATCGGCTTCGACGGCTACGCCATCGGCGGGCTGTCGGTGGGCGAGCCGAAGGACGACATGCGCCGCATCCTCGCCCACACCGCGCCGCAGCTGCCGGCCGAGCGGCCGCGCTACCTGATGGGCGTCGGCACGCCGGCGGACATCGTCGAGGCGGTCGAGCGCGGCATCGACCTTTTCGACTGCGTCCTGCCGACCCGCAACGCCCGCAACGGCTGGGTTTATACGCGCGGCGGCGTGGTGAAGCTCAGGAACAGCGTCCACCGCAACGACACCGGCCCCCTGGACCCGGCCTGCGAGTGCTACACCTGCCGGCATTTCAGCCGCGCCTACCTGCACCACCTGCAGCGGGTGAACGAAATTCTCGGCGCCCGGCTCAATACCCTGCACAACCTGCACTTTTACCAGCAGTTGATGCGCGAGCTCCGCGCGGCGATCGCGGAGGGCCGGCTGGCCGAATGGGCCGACGGCTTCCGGCGGCGCGCGTCCGGCTCATGCTAGAATTGCGCCTTTTATTGATTCGCTGCGGAGAACCAAGGTGCTGATTTCCAACGCTTTCGCGCAAAATGCCGCGCCCGCCGGCGCGGATTGGATGAGCCTGTTGCCGCTGGTCCTGATCTTCGTGCTGTTCTACTTCATGCTGATCCGGCCGCAGATGAAGCGGGCCAAGGAACACAAGAGCATGATCGACGCCCTGCAGAAGGGCGACGAGGTGGTGACCGCCGGCGGCACCGTCGGGCGCATCACCCGCGTCGGCGACGGCTACCTGACGATGGAGATCGCCGACAAGGTAGAGGTCCAGGTGCAGAAGCAGGCCGTCCAGCTGCTGCTCCCCAAGGGCACCATCAAGGGCCTCAAGGGCGAAAGCTGACCTTCCGTCGAACCCTGCCGGCGGCGACCCGCGCGGGTCCCGCACCGGCTGCAGCGATCTCCAAATGAACCGCTACCCGCTCTGGAAGTACCTGGTGATCGGCGCCGCCCTGCTGATCGGCGTCGTCTACGCGGTGCCCAACCTGTTCCCGGAGCAGCCGGCGGTGCAGGTCTCGCCGCTGCGCGCGACGTCGAAAGTGGACGCCGCACTGATGCAGCGCGTCGAGGACATCCTCCAGCGCGCCTCGATTCCCTATGAGGCCGCCTTCGTGGACGCGGCGGGCGTCAAGATCCGCTTCGCCGACACCGACACCCAGCTGAAGGCGAAAGACACCCTGGAAGGGGCGCTCGGCGAGAACTTCGTCGTCGCGCTGAACCTCATTTCCAGCTCGCCGCGCTGGCTGGCGGCGATCCATGCGTTGCCGATGTATCTCGGCCTCGACCTGCGCGGCGGCGTGCACTTCCTGCTCGAGGTCGACATGAAGGCGGCCGTCGCCAAGGCGATGGAACGCTACGGCAACGACTTTCGCAGCCTGCTGCGCGAGAAGAAGATCCCCTACGCGGGCATCCAGCGCACCGGGCAGACGGTGCAGGTGCGCTTCCGCGACGCCGCCGACCGCGCGCAGGCGCAGAAGGAGATCGCCAGCGCGTTCTCCGAGCTTCAGCTGCGCGAGCAGGACGCCGGCTCCGACTACCTGCTGGTGGCGACGCTGCGGCCCGAGGCCGAGACGCGGGTCAAGGAGTTCGCCCTGCAGCAGAACCTGACCACGCTGCGCAACCGCGTGAACGAGCTGGGCGTGGCCGAGCCGGTGATCCAGCAGCAGGGCACCGATCGCGTGGTGGTGCAGCTGCCGGGCGTGCAGGACACCGCCAAGGCCAAGGACATCCTCGGGCGCACCGCGACGCTGGAAATCCGCATGGTCGACGACGAGCACGATCCGCTCGCGGCCCAGCGCACCGGGGCGGCGCCCCTCAACACCGAGCTCTTCCGCGACCGCGACGGCGCGCCGATCCTGGTCAAGAAGCAGGTCGTGCTGACCGGCGATCGCATCAACGACGCCCAGCCCGGCTTCGACAGCCGCACCGGCGAGCCGGCCGTGCACATCAACCTCGACGGCACCGGCGCGCGCATCTTCAAGAACGTCACGCGCGAGAACGTCGGCAAGCGCATGGCCATCCTGCTGATCGAGAAGGGCCAGGCCGAGGTGGTCACCGCGCCGGTGATCCGCGAGGAAATCGGCGGCGGCCGGGTGCAGATCAGCGGCAGCATGAACACCGAAGAGGCGCGCGACGTCGCCTTGCTGCTGCGCGCCGGCGCCCTGGCCGCGCCGATGGAGATCGTCGAGGAGCGCACGGTCGGCCCGTCGCTCGGCAAGGAGAACATCGAGAAGGGCTTCAACTCGACCCTCTACGGCTTCATCGCCATCGCGGCGTTCATGATCTTCTACTACCGCTTCTTCGGCCTGGTCGCCGTGGTGGCGCTCGGCACCAACGTGTTCCTGCTGGTGGCTATCCTGTCGATGCTGCAGGCGACGCTGACCCTGCCCGGCATCGCCGGCATCGCGCTCACGGTCGGCATGGCGATCGACGCCAACGTGCTCATCATCGAGCGCATCCGCGAGGACTTGAGGAACGGCAACACGCCGCAGGCCGCGATCCAGGCCGGCTACGACCGCGCCTTCGACACCATCCTCGACTCCAACATCACCACGCTGATCGCGGGCTTCGCGCTGTTCTGGCTCGGCTCCGGTCCGGTGCGCGGGTTCGCGGTGACGCTGTGCATCGGCATCCTGACCTCCATCTTCAGCGCGGTCGGCGTCTCCCGCGCCATCGTCAATCTCTACTACGGCCGCCGGCGCAAGGTCGAGGCGCTGTCCGTCTAACGCCCGCACCGGCCCGCAACCCGCAGGAAACCGCCCTTGCTCGAAGTCCTCAAGCTCAAGCGCGACCTCCCGTTCATGCGCTACGCGCGCGTGAGCGTGTTCATCTCGCTCGCCGTGTTCATCCTCTCGATCGGCGCGCTGGCCGTCCGCGGCCTCAACCTCGGGGTCGACTTCACCGGCGGCACCATCATGGAGGTGTCGTATCCCGAGACGGCCGACCTGCCGCAGATCCGCGACACCCTGGGCCAGGCCGGCTTGAGCGACGCGCTGGTGCAGAACTTCGGCACCTCGCGCGACGTCCTCATCCGGCTGCCGGTGCGCGAGGGGCTGACCTCGGCCCAGATCTCCAACCAGGTTTTCGATCTGCTGAAGCAGAAAAACGGCGGCGCCGAGCTGCGCCGGGTCGAGTTCGTCGGCCCCCAGGTCGGCGCCGAGCTGCTCTACGACGGCTCGCTGGCGCTGCTGGTGGTGACCGCGGGCATTATGCTCTACCTGATGTTCCGCTTCGAGTGGCGCTTCTCGGTCGGCGCGATCGTCGCCACCGCCCACGACATCGTCATCCTGCTCGGCATGTTCGCGATCTTCCAATGGGAGTTCTCGCTCACCGTGCTGGCGGCGGTGCTGGCGATCCTCGGCTACTCGGTCAACGACACGGTGGTCGTGTTCGACCGCATCCGCGAGAACTTCAAGAAGATGCGCAAGGCCACCACCGCCGAGATCATCGACCACTCGATCACCCAGACTCTGGCGCGCACCATCATTTTGTCGTTCACCACCATGCTGATGGTGCTGGCGATGCTGTTCTTCGGCGGCGAGGTGCTGTTCTATTTCGCGCTCGCGCTCGCCATCGGCATCGTCATCGGCACGTTCTCCTCGGTGCTGGTGGCGAGCCCTATCGTCATGTGGCTGGGCGTGTCGCGCGCCGACTTCGTCAAGCCGGAGAAGAAGGAAGCCGAGCAGCTGCCCTGACGGCGGCGCGACGGCGGCCGGAGAGGGACGGCGCGTGGAGCTGATTGCCTATCTCTTCGACTTCCTGGTTCATCTCGATCGCCACCTGGTGGCGTTCGTGCAGCAGTACGGCGCCTGGGTCTACGCGCTGCTGTTCCTGATCATCTTCTGCGAGACCGGCCTGGTGGTGACGCCCTTCCTGCCGGGCGACTCGCTGCTGTTCGTCGCCGGCACGGTGGCCGCCGCCGGCGCGATGGACGTGCATTTCCTGGTCGTGCTGCTGATCGTCGCCGCGATCCTCGGCGACACCGTCAACTACGCAATCGGCAAGCACGCGGGGGCGCGCCTGTTCCAGGACCCCAACGCGCGCTTCCTGAAGCGGGAGTACCTCGACCGGACCCACCGCTTCTACGAACGCCACGGCGGCAAGACGATCATCATCGCCCGCTTCGTCCCCATCGTTCGGACCTACGCGCCGTTCGTCGCCGGCGTCGGCGCCATGACCTACCGCAAGTTCCTGGCCTACAACGTGATCGGCGCGATCGTCTGGGTGGTGTCGCTCACCTACGCCGGCTACTTCTTCGGCAACCTGCCGTGGGTCAAGGCCAACCTCACGCTGGTGATCATCGGCATCATCCTGCTCTCCATCTCGCCGGGCATCGTCGAGTACCTGCGCTACCGCCTCAGCTTGCGCCGCCCGTAGGCCTGCGGCCTCTCTGTCCGGACCCCGCCGCTTCGGTGAATCCATTTCGGTGGAATTCGCCCGCCACCCCGCTGTCCATCCCTGAGTAAAGGGGGGCGATCGCCCCTGGGCAACAATGACGCGCGGCGCAGAGTGCCGCGGAAAGGACTGTTTCCAATGCGAGTACTGATCATCAGCGCCGCCGGCTTCGAGGACACCGAGCTGCTGGTGCCGTGGTATCGGCTGCGCGAGGCCAAGGTGCCGGTCGACGTCGTGTCGCTCGAGCGCGGCCCGTTCGCCGGCAAGCACGGCTACGAGGTCGAGGCGGGCCACAGCGTCGACGAGGTGACCGTGGACGCCTACGACATGCTGATCCTGCCGGGCGGCAAGGCGCCCGCGAGGCTGCGGGAGAGCGAGAAGGTTCTCGCCATCGTCCGCGAGTTCTTCGACCAGGACAAGCCGGTGGCGGCGATCTGCCACGGGCCGCAGATCCTGGTCTCGGCCGGCGTCATGGAAGGCCGCACCGCCACCTGCTACCAAAGCGTGAAGAGCGAGCTGGAGAAGGCCGGCGCCCGGTACCGCGACGAGGAGCTGGTGCTGGACGGCAACCTCATCACGTCGCGCCATCCGGGCGACCTGCCCGCCTTCACGCGCGAGATCATGCGCCGCCTCGCCGGCCTGGACGGACGCCGTGGCCAAGTCGAAGCGCCTGGCCGAGTATCGGCGTAAGCGCGACTTCGGCAAGACGTCCGAGCCGAAGGGCGGCGGCCGGGGCAGGGGCGGCCGTCGCTTCGTGGTCCAGAAGCACGACGCCTCGAAGCTGCACTACGACTTCCGCCTCGAGGTCGACGGCGTGCTGGCGTCGTGGTCGGTGCCGAAGGGCCCCTCGACCAATCCGAAGGACAAGCGCCTGGCGATCCAGACCGAGGACCACCCGCTCGCCTACGCCGATTTCGAGGGCGTCATTCCGGAGGACGAGTATGGCGGCGGCACGGTCATGGTCTGGGACCGCGGCACCTACCGCAACCTGCGCGCCAACAAGGGCAAGGACTCCGTCGGCATGGCCGACGCGCTCGACCAGGGTTTCCTCGAAGTCTGGCTCGATGGCGACAAGCTGGAAGGCGGCTACGCGCTCAAGCGCACCGACAAGGGCAAGAAGCCGCGCTGGCTCCTGATCAAGATGGACGACGACAAGGCCGACGCGCGGCGCAACCCCGTGAGCAGCCAGCCCAAGTCCGCGAGGAGCGGGCGCACGCTGAAGCAGATCGCGCGCGAGGAAAAGCCGTGAACGCGCTGCTCGCGTCGCTCGCCGACGACGAGCGCGACCAGCTGCGCAGGCAGGCGATGCCGAAGTGGACGGCGCCGATGCTGGCGACGCTCACCGACAAGCGCTTCTCCGACCCCGACTGGATCTACGAGCGCAAGCTCGACGGCGAGCGCTGCCTGGTTTTCCGCGACGGCCACGGCGCGCGGCTGATGTCGCGCAACCGCAAGCGCCTCGACGATACCTACCCCGAGCTGGTCGAGGCCGTCGAGGGCGCCAGCGACGCGCGCTTCGTTGCCGATGGCGAGGTGGTGGCGTTCGAGGGCGACATCACCAGCTTCGCGCGGCTGCAGGGCCGCATGCAGCTCTCCGACCCCGACGAGGCGCGCACGAGCGGGATCAAGGTGTACTACTACCTGTTCGATCTGCTCCATCTCGACGGCTACGACCTCACCGGCCTGCCGCTCGCGACCCGCAAGAGCCTGCTCAAGCAGCTGCTCTCGTTCAAAGGCCCGCTGCGCTACACCGCGCACCGCCGCGAGCACGGCGAGAAGTACCATCGCGAGGCCTGCGACAAGGGCTGGGAAGGCGTCATCGCCAAGGACGCGGCCAGCGCCTACGCGCACAGCCGCTCGCGCAGCTGGCTCAAGTTCAAGTGCGTGCACGAGCAGGAGCTCGTGATCGGCGGCTACACCGAGCCGAAGGGCAGCCGCAAGGGCTTCGGCGCGCTGGTGGTGGGTTTCTACCGCGGCAAGACGCTGCACTACGCGGGCAAGGTCGGCACCGGCTTCGACGACGAGACACTGGAATCCCTCGCGAAAAAACTGAGGCAGCGCGAGCAGGACGAGTGCCCGTTCGCCGAGGAGCACGCGGCGAAGGAAAAGGGCGTGCACTGGGTCGAGCCGGAGCTGGTCGGCCAGTTCGGCTTCACCGAGTGGACGCGGGAGGACCGGCTGCGCCACCCCCGCTTCCTCGGCCTGCGCCGCGACAAGCCGGCGAAGAAGGTCGTCAAGGAGACGCCGAAGTAGCCTGCTTGGGCAGTTCGCGCTCCGCTGCCGCCACGCTCCGCTTCACCGACACGAAGCTGTCCGGGTTCACCGACATGGAGTCGATGCCCGCGTGCACCAGCAGGCGGGCGAATTCCGGATGGTTGCTGGGCGCCTCGCCGCACAGGCCGACCGGCGTGCCGCGCGCGTGCGCGGCATGGATCACGTACGTGATCATCGTCGTCACCGCGCGGTGGCGCTCGTCGAACAGCTCGGCCAGGCGCTCGGAATCGCGGTCGATGCCGAGCACGAGCTGGGTGAGGTCGTTGCTGCCGATGGAGAAGCCGTCGAAGCGCTCGGCGAACTCGCCCGCCAGCACGACGTTGGCCGGGATCTCGCACATCATGTAGACCTTGAGGCCCTCCTGGCCGCGCACCAGGCCGTGACCGGCGAGCGCCTCCAGCACGCGGTCGGCCTCCTCCGGCGTGCGGCAGAACGGGATCATGACCACCACGTTGTCGAGCCCGATCGTCTCGCGCACCCAGCGGATCGCGCGGCACTCGAGCGCGAAGCCGTCGCGGTAGCCCTCGCTGTAATAGCGGCTCGCGCCGCGCCAGCCCAGCATGGGATTGGGCTCGCGCGGCTCGAACTGGCGCCCGCCGACGAGCGCCGCGTACTCGTTGGTCTTGAAGTCGCTCATGCGCACGATGGCCGGACGCGGATACTGGGTCGCGGCGATGCGCGCGATGCCCTCGGCGAGGCGCTCGACGAAGTACGCGCTCTTGTCGCGGCGCTCGCCGGTCAGCTCGCGGATGCGCCGGCGCGCCTTGCCGTCCTCGAGCGTCTTCCAGCGCGCGAGCGCCAGCGGGTGAATCTTGATGTGGTTGTTGATGATGAACTCCATGCGCGCGAGGCCGATCCCGTCGGCGGGCAGCCGCCACCAGCGCAGTGCCGCGGCCGGATTGGCCAGGTTCAGCATGACCTGGGTGCGCGTCTGCGGGATGTCCTCGATCGAGAGCTCGTGCGTCTCGAACTCCGCGGTTCCCTCGTAGACGTGCCCGCGGTCGCCCTCGGCGCAGGAGACGGTGACGGCCTGGCCGTCCTTGAGCGTGCGCGTCGCGTCGCCCGTGCCGACGATCGCCGGCAGCCCCAGCTCGCGGCTGACGATCGCCGCATGCGAGGTGCGCCCGCCGTAGTCGGTGACGATGGCCGCCGCGCGCTTCATGACCGGCACCCAGTCCGGGTCGGTCATGCCGGTGACGAGCACGGCGTCGTCCTTGAAGCGCCCGAGCTGGCTCACGCTCTTCAGCCGGCACACCGGTCCGGCGGCGATCGCCTCGCCCACCGCCAGCCCGGAGAGCAGGCGCTTGCCCTTGCGCTTGAGCCGATACGACTTGAGCGCGCCGGCTTCCTTGCGCGATTGCACCGTCTCCGGCCGCGCCTGGACGATGTAGAGCTCGCCGGTCGCGCCGTCCTTCGCCCACTCGATGTCCATCGGCGTGCGGTAGTGGGCCTCGATGATGTGCGCCCAGCGCGCGAGCTGCAGGATCTCGGCGTCGTCGAGCACCAGCGCCGCGCGCTCTTTCTGCGAGGTCTCGAGCCTGCGCGTGGGCGAGCCGCCGCGGCCCCCGTAGACGATCTTCACCTCCTTGCGGCCCGCGGTCTTCGAAATCACCGGCACCAGGCCCTCGCGAGCGAGCAGCGGCTTGAACACCACGTACTCGTCGGGATCCACCTCGCCGCCCACCACCGCCTCGCCGAGCCCCCACGACGCGTTGATCAGTGCCGTGTTCGGGAAGCCGGTCTCCGGATCGATCGAGAACAGCACGCCGGCGCCGGCCTTGTCCGAGCGCACCATGAACTGCACGCCCACCGAGAGCGCGACGCGCAGGTGATCGAACCCGTGGTTCTCGCGGTAGCTGATGGCGCGATCCGTGAAGAGCGACGCGTAACAGCGCCGCACCGCGTCCTCCAGCGCCGCCTGGCCGCGGATGTTGAGAAAGCTTTCCTGCTGGCCGGCGAAGCTCGCCTCGGGCAGGTCTTCGGCGGTGGCGCTCGAGCGTACCGCGACGTCGGGGTTGCGGCGACCCCGCTGCTGCGCGAGCCAGCGGTAGCCGCCGCCGAGCGCTTCGGTGAGCGCCGGCGTCAGCTCGCCGGCCAGGATCGCCTTGCGGATCGTCTCGCCCGCCTTCGCGAGCGACAGCCGCCTGCGCTGGAAGCGGGAAACCGTCTCGCGGATCCGCTCCTCGAGCTCGTTGTGCGCCAGGAATTCGCGGTACGCGTGCGCCGTCGTGGCGAAGCCGCCCGGCACGCGCACGCCCAGCGCCCCGAGGTGGCGGATCATCTCGCCCAGCGAGGCGTTCTTGCCGCCGACGCGCGCGGTATCGTCGCGGCCGATCTCGTGAAAGGGCAGGACCAGCGGCTCATCGGGCATCGGCGCGCTCCAGTGAGGTGGCCCGCGTCGCCCCGCCGCCGAAGGCTTCGCCCTGGTACAGCGCCAGCCACTTCAGAATGTCCTCGCGCCGCAGCAGCCCGACCAGGCGGTCGCCCTCGACGACCGCGAGCTGGTTCACGTCGCGCTGGCTGATGAGGTTCAGCGCCTCGCTGGCATCGGCATCCGGCGCCACCGTGGCCAGATTCCCCGCGCGCGTGGCGAGCTCTTCCACCGCCGTGCGATCCCATGCCTCGCGCGGCGCCTTCTGCAGGTCGCGCAGGCTGACGATGCCGAGGAAACGGCCGTCGCGCTCGAGCGGGAACACCCGCTGGCCGCTCGCCATCAGGTGTTCCTCCACCACCCGGCCGACCGGCGTGTCGGGCGCAAGGCGCGTGAAGCGCGTCTGCATCAGCCGCGAAACCGGCACGTTCTCGAGCGCGTCCTTGACCAGCAGCTGGCGGTAGCTCATGAGCGCGGCGTTGTTGAGGAACCAGCCGATGAAGGCGAGCCAGACGCCGCCCACCAGGCCGCCGCCCAGCACCGGCACGCGCAGGCCGAAGATCATGGCGAAGCCGGTGCCGATCAGGAGCCAGGCGAACATCTGGCCGCCGCGCGAAGCCCAGCGCGTGGCCTTCTCGAGGTTGCCGGTCGCGCCCCACAGCACCGCCCGCAGCGCGCGGCCGCCGTCGAGCGGAAAGCCGGGCACCATGTTGAACGCCGCCAGCAGCATGTTGATCGGCCCCAGCCACAGCAGCAGCGTCGCCAGCGGATTCAACTGCGACAGCATCGCCTGCGGGTTTTCCGGATCCATCTCCACCGGTCCCGCCGTCAGTCCCGCGAGCCAGAGGAAGACGACGCCGAGCACGAGGCTGGTGAGCGGACCGACGACGGCCATCACGAACTCCCCCTTCCAGGAGCGCGGCTCGCCTTCCATGTGCGCCATGCCGCCGAAAATGAACAGCGTGATGCGGCGGATGGAGACGCCGACCGCCCGGCCGACGAAGGCGTGCGAGAGCTCGTGCACGAGCACCGACGCCAGAAACAGCGCGGCGGCGCCGAGTGCGGTCAGCCACGAGAGCACGGGGCTCCAGTCGGGATGCCAGGTCGGAAACACGCCGACCGCGAGGCTGAACGCGATCAGCAGGAAGATGATGAGCAGGCTCCAATCGGCGACGATGCGGATGCCGCCGATCGAGCCCAGCGGGATGCCGTTACCCATGGCCCGGGTTCTCCTTCTCGCTTGGGGGAAATGCGACGCGGCGCCCGCCGCCGGCAGCCGTCGCGCATGCATCGCTAAAGGTTCGACGGCTGCGAGCTCGCGTCGTTCCGGGATGCCGCTGGCATCGGCGCCGCGGCGCGGATTCCTAGCGCTTCTGGCAGGACGGGCAGAACCAGGTGGTGCGCCCGCCGACCTTGATGCTCCTGACCTTGCCGCCGCAGCGCGGGCAGCGGCCGCCTTGCTCGCGATGCGGCAGCAGGAACGACTTCGGCATCCGCGCCGGGTCCGCCTGCGCGTCGATGGCGCGTTCCAGCACGTCGCTCGTCTTGCGGTGCAGGCGCTTCACCTCGTCGTCGGAGAGCTTGCCCGCGGCCGCCTGCGGGTGGATCTTCGCCTGGAACAGGATCTCGTCGCCGTAGACATTGCCGATGCCGGCCAGCGCCTCCTGCTTCATGAGCCGCGACTTGATCGCGCCGCGCCCGGCGATCGCGTCGCGGAACGCGGCGAGATCGAGGTCCAGCGCGTCCGGCCCGAGGCCCTCCTCCTCGACGAAACTCTCCGGGTCGTCAGTGAGCCCGATGCGGCCGAACTTGCGCGGCGCGCTGTAGACGAGGCGGTAGCCGTCGGCGAAGCGGAACTCGGCCTCGCGGTGCTCGGGCGCCTCGCTCTCGTCCTTGTAGTACTTGAGGAAGCCGGTCATGCCGAAGTGCAGCACGACCCAGCGGCCGTCGCCCTCGAGCTCGACGAACAGGTACTTGCCGTGGCGGCGCGTCGCGCCGAAACGCTGCCCTTTCGCGTGGCGCGCGAGCGTAGCGGCCGAGACGCCCTTGAGCAGCCGTTTGGCCTCGACGCTGACGGCGTCGATGCGCTGATTGAGCGCGGTGGAATCCAGGTAGCGCTTGAAGACTTCGACGTCGGGCAGTTCGGGCATGATGCCGTCCTCATCCGGGGTGCGTTGGAAATCCGCGCGGGGCCTACCCTCCCACCAGCTGCCGCAGCCCGTGACCGACCAGAAACGCCAGCAGGGCCGCCGCGCCGCCGACCGCCAGCGTTTCGGCTCCGCCGCGCCAGACGCCGCCGCCGGCGACGCGGCCCTTGACCATGCCGACGCCGAGAAACGCCGCGCCCGTCACGGCGATGCTGGTCGCGAACGCGGCGTCGGCGGGGAATGCCGGCAGCAGAAACGGCAGCAACGGGATCGCGCCCACCAGCAGGAACGCGAGGAAGGTGGCGAGCCCCGCCCGCAGCGGGTGCGTTCCGCGCAGCGGCAGGCCGAATTCCTCGCTCACCACGGTGTCGACCCACAGCGCGCGGTCGTCGGTGATGGTCGTCACGATCCGCTCCAGCGTCTCGCCGCTGAAGCCCTTGTCGGCGAAGATGTGGCGCACCTCGTCCGCCTGGTGCTCGGGCACCACCCGGATGTGGCGCTCCTCCTCGCGGCGCGCCTGGGCCACGCGCTCGCGCTCGCTCTTGGTGCCGAGGTAGTTGCTCACCGCCATGCTGAGCCCGTCCGCGAACAGGCTGGCGAAGCCGAGCACGATCACGACGGCTTTCGAGAATCCGCCGCCGATGCTGCCGGCGACGACGGCGAACGTCGTGATGGCGCCGTCGATGGCGCCCAGCACCGCGTCGCCGAGGACGTCCTGGCGCGTCTCCTCGCGCATGCGCGCCTGCACCCGCTCGGGCCGGTGGTGCCGCTCGAGCCGTTCGCGCTCTTCGCCGGCGGTCATTCGCGCGGCTCGAGGATCAGCGTCGGCGCGGGGCTGACGATGCGGCAGCGATACCCGGCGCCATCCACCAGGCCCGCCAGCTCGGCCAGTTCGGCCAGGCCCGAGATGCTGGCGAGGCGCTGCAGCAGCTCGCCGCCGCCCTCGACATCGACCGCCTCCGGAGCGCCGGGCGGCGCCTCCTCGTGCAGCCGCTGGAAGATCATGTGATGAACGTCGGGCGGCAGCGCGATCTGCGCCCGGGCGCGCCGCTTCATCGCCTCCTCGGCCGCCGCCAGGCTCTCGCGACCGCGCCACATCAAGCTGTCGGCAACTTCCTTCATGGGCTCGCTCACCCCCTGTTTTCCGGTTGCCCCGCGACTCGGGCCCGCTGCCCGAGTCCGGGCGTCCTCAAAAAGGGACAGCGCCATCCGCGCAAAGTGCGAAGCCACCCAGTGTCCCGGCGCCCGC
>DATIUV010000157.1:0-2739 GCA_035466595.1 Pelomicrobium sp. | reverse complement strand
CGGGCCGACCTCGAGCGCGTGCTGGCGCGCGGAGCGCCCTGCCAATATTTCGATCACCACTAAGCCGGCGAGCCGCCTAGCCATCCCGGCCTCGAAGCGCACATCGACACCGCCTCGGACGTGTGCACGGCGCTGCTGGTGGACGGCTACCTCGACGGCGCCTACCGGGCCTGGGCGGTGACGGCGGCCTTCGGCGACAACCTGTTCGACGCAGCGCGCCGCGCCGCCGCGCCGCTCGGGCTCGACGAGGCGGCGCTCGCGCAGTTGCGCGAGCTGGGCGAGTGCATCAATTACAACGCCTACGGCGAGTCGCTGGACGACCTGCATTTTCCGCCGGACGAGCTTTACCGGCGGCTCGCGCCGTACGCCGATCCGCTCGCCTTCGCGCGCGAGGATCCGGCGTTTGCCACCCTGCGCGAGGGCTATGCCGCCGACGTGGCGCGCGCGTGCGAGGTGAGCCCCGCCAGCGTCGACGGTGGCGGCGCCGTGTACGTGCTGCCGGACGCGGCGTGGTCGCGACGCATCTCCGGCGTGTTCGGCAACCAGCTGGCGCGCGAACACCCCGGTCGCGCGCACGCGGTGCTGGTGCCGAAGGCGGACGGCGCGTTCACGGTCAGCGTGCGGGCGCCGAAGGCGAAACCGGTCGGCGCCGACGCGCTGTGCCGTCAGTTTCCCACCGGCGGCGGGCGCCAGGCCGCGGGTGGCATCAATCACCTGCCGGCCGACCGGCTCGAGGCGTTCGAGCACGCGTTCGCGCAGGCCTTCCGCGAGCCGGCTTGACCCGCGCGCACGCGCGGATGCAGACTGCATCCCGCTTTCCCATCCTGCGTGACTGAGTGAGGTCCGCGTGACGCACAACCCCGTCAAGACGCCGGAACATGACGTCGCCCGCGCGCCGTGCCGGGGCGAGGACGATCACGTGCTGGAACGTCATTTCCTCGAAACCCTGCTCGAAAACTCCACCGTTTGCATCGCGGTGATGGCCGGTCCGGACCTGCGCTACATGCTCGTCAACGCGGCTTACCAGAAGCTGCGACCCGATTTTCCGATGCCGGGTCGCGCCTATCGCGAGGTGTTTCCGGCGGCCGTTGCATCCGGCTCGGAGGCGTTGATGCGCGAGGTCCTCGAGACGGGGGTGCCGCACGAGGATTACGGCTTCGACATGCCCATTCCGGGCAAGCCGGACGCGGCTTGGGACCGGCGCATCACGCGGCTGCCCGCGCCGGAGCGCGCCGTGCTGGTGATGACATGGGACGTTACCGCTCGCAAGCGCGCGGAGCGGGCCGTGCGCGAAAGCGAGCGGCGGCTGGCGACGCTGGTCTCGCACCTGCCGGGGATGGCCTATCGCTGCCGCAACGACCCGCGCTGGACGGTCGAGTTCGTCAGCGCCGGCGTCGCCGGCGTGACAGGGTATGCGCACGCCGAGTTCGCCTCCAACCAGCGCTCGTGGGCCGACATCATCCATCCGGACGACGAGACGCGGGTCTGGGCCGAGGTCCAGGACGCGATCGCGGAACGCCGGCCGTTCGAACTCGAATATCGCATCGTGCATCGCGACGGCTCGCCGCGCTGGGTGTGGGAGCGGGGGGAGGCGATTTACGACGCCGCCGGGGAAGTCATCGCGCTCGAGGGCTTCGCCACCGACATCACCGAGCGCAAGCTGGCCGAGGCCGAGCTCCGGCTGGCCGACCGGCGCAAGGACGAGTTTCTCGCCATGCTGGCGCACGAGCTGCGCAATCCGCTCGTGCCGATCGCGAACGCGGTGGCGATCCTCGATCTCCAGCCCGAGCTTCCGGCGGTGGCGTCCCGGGCCCGGGCCATGATCGCGCCGCAAGTCTGCCACATGGTGCGGCTGATCGACGACCTCATCGACGTCGGCCGCATCACCCGCGGCCGGCTGGCGCTGCGTCGCGAGCGGCTCGCGCTGTCCGCGGTCATCCGGCACAGCGTTGAGACGGTGCAGCCGTCGCGCAGCCACGCCTTCAGCGTTTCGCTGCCGGCCGAGGAGGTCTGGGTCGATGCCGATCCGGTGCGCCTCGCGCAGGCGTTCTCGAATCTGCTCGACAACGCTTGCAAGTGCACCGCACCGGGCGGGCGCATCTGGCTCAGCGTCGCTACCGACGGGCGCGAAGTCGCGGTGAGCATCAGGGACGAGGGCCGGGGCCTCGCGCCGGAGGATCTTCCGCACCTGTTCGAGATGTTCTGGCAGGGCGGGACGCGCATGGGCACAGAGCGCGGCATCGGCCTCGGGCTCGCCCTCACCCGCGCGCTGGTGGAACTGCACGGCGGCACGATCGCGGTGGCGAGCGCGGGGCCCGGCGCCGGCGCCGAATTCTCTGTGCGCCTGGCATGCCTGCCGGCGGACGCCGTCGCAATGCCTGCCGCAGTGAGCGCGCGCGCGCCGGATCTGCCCGCGCCATGCCGGGTGCTCGTCGTGGACGACACGCCGGCCGTGGCGAATTCCCTGGCCGATCTTCTCGAGGCGCTCGGCAGCGAGCCCGAGGTGGCCGCCAGCGGCGAGGCCGCAATGGAAAGAGCGAAGGCGTTGCGGCCCGACCTGATACTGCTCGATATCGGGCTGCCCGGGATGACCGGCTACGAGGTGTGCCGGCGCATCCGCCGCAAGCCGTGGGGAAAGTACACCACGATCATCGCCTTGACCGGCTGGGGAAGCGACGAGGACAAGGTGCGTTCCTTCGAGGCCGGATTCGACGCCCACCTGGTCAAGCCGGTGCAGGG
>DATIUV010000156.1:0-1575 GCA_035466595.1 Pelomicrobium sp. | reverse complement strand
GGCAATCCCGTGCGCGAGGTCATCGCGCTGCTGCCGCCGCCGGCGGAACGCTACGCGCGGCGCAGCGGACCATTGTCGATCCTCGTGGTCGGCGGCAGCCGTGGCGCGCGCGTGCTGAACGACGTGCTGCCGCAGGCATTGGCCGCGCTGGTGTCGCAGGAGCGGCCGCGGGTGATTCATCAGACCGGCGCCAAGGACGCCGCGCGCGTCGCGGCGGCTTACCGGGAAAGCGGTATCGACGCCGACGCGCGCGCGTTTATCGAAGACATGGCGGCGGCTTACGCGGAAGCCGATCTTGTGATCTGCCGCGCCGGCGCCCTCACGATCGGGGAGCTGGCGGCTGCCGGCGTCGCCAGCGTGCTGGTGCCCTATCCGCACGCGGTCGACGATCACCAGAGCGCCAACGCGCGCTTCCTTGCCGATGCCGGCGCAGCGGTGCTGGTGCCGCAAACGGAGTTCACGCCGGCGCGCGCGGCCGAGCTGATCGGCGGATTCAGCCGCGCGCGGCTGACGGAGATGGCGGCGAAAGCGCGGGCGCTGGCGCAGCCGGAGGCGGCGCGGCGGGTCGCGGAGATCTGCATGGAGGCGGCCGGCTGATGCGGCACAAGGTGCGCCACATCCATTTCGTCGGCATCGGCGGCGCCGGTATGAGCGGGATCGCCGAGGTGCTGCTCAATCTGGGCTACCAGGTGAGCGGCTCGGATCTCAACGTCAGCCCCGCCACCGAGCGGCTTGCGGCCATGGGCGCGCGCATTGCGCTCGGCCACTCGCCCGCCAACATCGAGGCGGCCGACGTTGTCGTGGTGTCCTCGGCGATCAGGAACGGCAATCCGGAGACCAGGGCGGCGCGCGAGGCGCACATCCCGGTGGTGCCGCGCGCGCTGATGCTGGCGGAGCTGATGCGGCTCAAGCAGGGCATCGCGGTGGCCGGCACGCACGGCAAGACGACCACCACCAGCCTGGTGGCGAGCGTACTCGGCGAGGCGGGGATGGATCCGACCTTCGTCATCGGCGGGCGGCTGGAGGCGGCCGGGGCGCACGCCAAGCTCGGCGCCGGCGACTTCCTCGTCGCGGAAGCCGACGAATCGGACGCGTCCTTTCTGCACCTGCAGCCGGTACTGGCGGTGGTGACCAACATCGACGCCGACCACATGGAGACGTACGGTCACGACCTCGAGCGGCTCAAGCAGGCTTTCGTCGACTTCCTGCACAACCTGCCTTTCTACGGCATGGCGGTGCTGTGTGCGGACGACGCCAACGTGCGCGCCATCATGCCGCGGGTTACCAAGCCGGTGACGACCTACGGCTTCGGCGAGGGCGTCGATCTGCGCGCCGTGGAGGTCAAGGCCGACGGCGCCCGCATGCGCTTCAAGGTCCTGCGTCAACCCGATCCGCGCCGGCACCAGTGGCCGGCGCAGCCGCTCGACATAGCGCTCAACCTGCCGGGGCGGCACAACGTCGCCAACGCGTTGGCGGCGATCGCGGTGGCGATGGACGTCGGCGTCGCCGACGCGGTCATCGTCAAGGCGCTGGCGGAATTTCGCGGCGTCGGGCGGCGGTTCCAGAGCTGGGGCG
>DATIUV010000155.1:0-18809 GCA_035466595.1 Pelomicrobium sp. | reverse complement strand
ACGCGAAGGACGCAAAGGAAGAATCAATGAATTTCTTGGCGTCCTTTGCGTCCTTCGCGGTTAAAGCGTATTGCCTTCTCTGCGCCTCCGCGCCTCTGCGGTTTGAGCCTCCGTCTCCACGAAAGAAAACGGCGCCGCGAGGGCGCCGTCGGTCGGTTGTGCGCCGCCGCGCGGTCTACGTCGGCGCCGCGAAGCGCTCGTGCTGCGCGTTCGGCAGGAGCTGCATGAAGTCGTAGGTCTTCATGTGGATGAGCTCCTCGTGGTCGCCGGACTCGAAGAAGATTTCCGGCTCCTCGGCCAGCTCGTCGTCCACCACCGTGGCGAGGCCGTAGGCTTCGCCGACGGGCGGGATGGCGCCGACGGCGCAGTCGGGGAAGATCGCGCGCGTTTCATCTTCCGTGGCGAGCCCCAGCTTGCGGCCCAGGCACTTCGACAGCGTGCCCAGGTGCACGTGGCGGTGCGCGGGCAGGACAGCCATCAGATAGCCGCCGTCGTCCTCCAGGATCACCGCCTTGGCCACCCGGTGCGCCGGCACGTGCGCCACCGTGGCGCTGCGCAGCGACGAGCCGGTCTTCGCGTGGTTCACGATGTCGTACGAAACCTGCCGTTCATTCAGGTACTTTTCGAGAGTTTCAGCGATCGCCATGGCGTTCCTCCGTGCTCAAGCGGTGGATATCTCCACTATAGACCGGCACGGCGGAACGCCGGCGGCTCAGTTGAGCGGGCCCTGTGCGGCGGAAGCGTCGTCGCCGTCGGCGCCCGGGACCTTCAGGGGCAGCTGCCACTCGGCCTTCGCGACGGCGCTCTGCAGCAGCTTCATGTAGCCATGCAGCAGGCGATCCTGCAGCCGCACCGTCACGCTGGCGCCTGCCGGCGGCACGAAGGCGATGACCGTGTGCCCGTCGGGTGCCCGGCGCGCGTTGATGCGGGTAACCAGCAACGGCTCCTCGCCGAGGGCCGCCTTGCGCTGCGGCTCGGACTTCGCGTCGGTGCGGGTGAAGTTGACCTCCCGCAGCGCCTTCTCGTGCTCGATGCCGACGAGGGCCTCGCGCGCGGCCGGGTTGGGCTGGACGCGGATGTCGGGCTTCGCCTCGGCCAGCTTGATCAGCGCCGGCCAGAAGCGCATGACCAGCCGGCGGGTGAGCCACAGCCGCGCCTCTGCCGAGCCGTCGAAGCCCACCCGCATCAGCAGGCGGTCGGCGTCGGCGATGTATTGGACGGACAGGCGGTCGATCTGCATGGCGCGGCAGAGACGGGTTGGAGTCGAGGCGAATCAAACCGCGAATCGCGCGCGGGCGCAAGTCCGGGCGCTTGCATTTGCCGCGCCGCTGCGCAACCATCGGCCATCACACGGAGGGGTCATGACGAACGGCGAACGCAGTGTCACCGAGATCGACGGCCGGATGGGGACGCCGGTGCCCTCGCAGGGGCTCACGCAGCTGACCCACGTCATCTACGCGCTGCACCTGTTCAGCGCGGTGACCGGCCTGCTGGGCACGGCCTTCGTCGTCACGGCCTTCCTCACCGGCTGGCCGTCCATCATCGCGGTGATCCTGAACTACATCAAGCGCAGCGAGGTGCGCGGCACCTACCTCGACTCCCACTTCGGCTGGCAGATCCGCACCTTCTGGTACGCGCTTTTGTGGGTCGTGATCGGGCTGCTCCTGATCATCACCGTCATCGGCATCCTGTTCGGCTGGGTGGTGCTATTCGCTGCCGGGATCTGGGTGCTCTACCGCATTATCCGCGGCTGGCTGGCCCTGTTCAGCGAAAAGCCGATGCCGGCCTGATCCGGCGGCGACGATGTCCAAGCGCCGGGCGCTGCCCGCACCGCCCGCGGTGGCCCGCCTCTGGCGCCTCGACCGCCGCACGGTCTACCTCAACCACGGCGCCTTCGGCGCCTGCCCGCGGCCGGTGCTGCACGCGCAGCAGCGCCTGCGCGACGAGCTCGAGCGCGACCCGCTCCACTTCATGCGCCGCGCGCTGGAGCCGAGCCTGGACGCCGCGCGCGAGGCGCTCGGTCGCTTCGTCGGCGCATCGCCCGCGAGCCTAGCCTTCGTCGCCAACGCCACGGCCGGCGTCAACACCGTCCTGCGCTCGCTGACGTTGCGGCGCGGCGACGAGCTTCTCGTCACCGACCACGGCTACGCCGCGGCGACCAACGCCGTGCGCTTCGCCGCCGAGCGTGCCGGCGCGAAGGTGGTGACCGCGCGAGTGCCGTTCCCGCTCGCCGGCGAGGACGAGGTGGTGGACGCGGTGCTGGCGGCGGCGACGCCGCGCACGCGCCTCGCGGTGCTGGATCACGTCACCAGCCCCACCGCGCTGGTGTTCCCGATCGCGCGCCTGGTGCGCGAGCTCGCCGCGCGCGGCGTCGACACGCTGGTGGACGGCGCCCACGCGCCGGGGCTGCTGCCGCTGGCCGTGGAGGCGATCGGCGCCGGCTGGTACGTCGGCAACTGCCACAAGTGGCTGTGCGCGCCGAAGGCGGTGGCGTTCCTGCACGCGCGCGAGGACAAGCGTGCGGCGACGCGGCCGCTCGTCATCAGCCACGGCGCGGCCTCGCCGCGCACCGACCGTTCGCGCTTCCACCTCGAGTTCGATTGGCAGGGCACGACGGATCCGACGCCGGCGCTGGCCATTCCCGAGGCGATCGCTTTTCTCGAAGGGCTGGCGCCGGGCGGATTTCCCGAACTGGCCGAGGCCAATCGCCTGCTGGCGCTGGCCGCGCGCGACGTGCTCTGCACCGCGCTCGGCGTCACGCCGCCGGCGCCCGACGCGATGCTGCCGGCGATGGCGGCGGTGCCGCTGCCGCCCGGCGATGCACCGGGGCTCAGCGATGCGCTCTACGCGCGCCATCGCATCGAGGTGCCGATAGTCGCGTGGCCGGCGGCGCCGGCGCGGCTGCTGCGCATCTCCGCGCAGACCTACAACAGTCTGGCGCAGTATCGCTACCTGGCCGAGGCGCTGACGGACGAGCTGGCGCGCGGCGTCGGTCCATGACGCTGCCGGAGCGGATCGTCTCCGGCGGCCAGACCGGCGGCGACCGCGCGGCGCTCGACTGGGCACTCGCGCGCGGCGTTCCCTGCGGCGGCTGGTGCCCGCGCGGACGCCGGGCCGAGGACGGCGCCATCGACCCGCGCTACCCGCTTGCCGAAACCCCGTCCGAGGACTATGCGCAGCGCACCGAGTGGAACGTGCGCGACAGCGACGCCACGGTCATCCTTTCACTGGCGCCGGTCCTCACCGGCGGCTCGCGCCTGACGCGGGAGCTGGCGGCGAAGCACGGCAAGCCCTGCCTGCACCTGCATCCCGCCGTCGATGCGCCGCGGCTGCTGGCCGCTTTCGTGCGCGAGCACGGCGTGCGGGTGCTGAATGTCGCCGGCCCGCGCGCCTCCAACGAGGCGGGCGTGTACCGCTACGTGACGGAGGTGCTCGACGCGGCGTTCGGCGGCGCCGGCTAGGCGCGGCGCGCGCCCTTGCGCGCGGGCGCGCGCGCCGCCTCGACCATGGCCTGCGCCAGCAGCTCGACCTCGGCGAGGCGCGGCGACGTCGGTCGCGTGGCGAGCGCAATGGTCCGCGCCGGCGGGGTGCCGGCGATCGGGCGGGCCGCGAGGCGCGTGCCCTTCAGCACCCCCGCGGCGACCACCATCTCGGGCAGCAGGGTGGCGCCGAGCCCGCCTTCCACCATCTGCAGCAGCGTCACCAGACTGGTGGCGACCACCGCCGCCTGCGGCGAAGCGCGGCGCGTGCCGCACGCGGCGATGGCGTGCTCGCGCAGGCAGTGGCCCTCCTCGAGCAGGACCAGATGATCGGCCGGAACCTGACGGATCGGCACCGCCGGCTGCTTCGTCCAGGCGTCGTCGGCGCGGGCGACGAACACGAACTCGTCGCGGAAGAGCTTCTTCAGCGTCAGCTCGCCGGTATCGAACGGCAGCGCGATGAGGGCGGCGTCGATGCTGCCGTCGCGCACGTGCTCCAGCAGGCGCGCCGTCAGCTCCTCGCGCAGGAACAGCGCCAGCTTCGGGTGGCGGCGCCGCAGCGCGGGGAGCACCTCCGGCAGCAGAAAGGGCGCGATGGTCGGAATCACGCCCAGCGTGAACGGACCCGCCAGCGGCTCGCCGGCGCCGCGCGCGACCTCGGCCAGGTCCGCGGCCTCGGCGAGCAGGCCGCGCGCCCGGCGCACCACCTCGGCGCCGATCGGGGTGAGCCGCACGTGTCGCCGGTCGCGCTCGACGAGCTGCACGCCGAGCGTGCGCTCCAGCTCCTTGATGCCGGCCGACAGGGTCGACTGGGTGACGAACTGCGCCTCGGCGGCCTGGCGGAAGTTCAGGCGTTCGGCCAGCGCCACGAGGTAGGCGAGCTGGCGCAGCGAAGGGAGGGCGGCCATCGGCTTGGGTGATCGAAAAACCGGATCATACGCCCGCGGGGCGAGCGGGCGATCGATGGCGGCCCGGAACCCCGCCGGTCGCAGAGGTCCAACTAGGGAGAACTTTCCGCAGGAGATGACGATGGGATGGCTTCGAAGCGTGCAGGTGGCGGTCGGGGCGGCGCTCGGCGCGCTGGCGCTGGCGGCCGCGGCGGCGCAGACCGTGCGGGTGACGGTGCCCGCGCCGGAGGAGACGATTCACGACAATCGCGGCAACGTGTCGGTCGCGGTGGCGCTCGACAGCGAGCTCAAGCCGGGGCAGGCGCTGCAGCCGGTGCTCGACGGCAAGCCGGTCGGACCGCTGCGTCGCGAGCGCGTGTTCGAGCTGCAGGGGCTCGACCGCGGCGAACACATCCTCGAAGTGCGGCTCGTCGACGAGGGCGGGCGCGTGCTGGCGGTCTCGCCGCCGGTGCGCTTCTACCAGTGGCAGGCCTCGCGCCTGTTCCCTTCGCGGCAGTAGCGACAGGGCGACCGGCCGCGGCTCAGGCCGCCGCCATGCCGCTCAGCACGGCGTACACGACCTGGCGGTTGTGCACGTCGCCGTGGTCCTTGACGAAGGCGTCGGCGCCGAGGTTGTGCAGCCGGCCCGCCTTGAGGGCGTAGGCGCCGCCGACGTCCTGCATCGTCAGGTCGAGCGCCTCCGGCGTCTTCTGCGCGCCGTTGCGGCCGATGCCGCCGTACTTGCTGTCCTTGTCGCCGAGGCCCGCGGCCAGCTGGTCGGCGCCGCCGACGAGGGTGGCGAGCGGGTAGGCCACGCCCACGGCCTTGTCGTTCGGCGTGCAGGTGATGACGACCGGCCCGGCGACGGCGTGGCTGGTGACCACGCGTCGGAAGAAGCCGTCATGGTGCTTGCCGTCCCAGTTCTGCGCGAAGCCGTAGTGCGAGAACGCGGCCTGCAGCAGCGCCATCGACTGCACCTTGAGCAGCGTCGCGGCGCTGTCGCCGGCGGCGACGGCGGTCACCAGCCGGCCGCCGAAGCTGTGCCCGACGAGATGGATCCGCAGGCCCGGATGCGCCGCGGCGATCTCGTGCAGCAGCGGGTTGACGCCGCGCCCGCCCACCAGCCCGGCGCGCGCCTTCATCTGGTAGTAGGTCGTGTAATTGAGGAGATTGCGCGCGGCGGAGCCGATGCCGCTGAAGAATTCGCCCAGCCCGGCTGCGCCGCCGGTGTCCGCACCGATGCCGATTCCGGCGGCACCGCCGGCGTCGAGGGCCGGCGCTGGCTTCGTGAACGAGACCGGCTTCGCCATCGCGTCGAACACCTCGCCCGCGGGGCGGGCGAAGAACTCGGTGGAGGCGTCCTCCGCCTCGGCCGCCCGCTGCGGCACCAGCGCGCGCACCTTCTCGACGAACGCGTCGCGCGCGGCGCCGCTGTCTTCCAGCTTCGGCAGCAGCGCCTTCAGCTCGTCGAGCAGCTGGTCGGCGTTGGCGGCGTCGAACGCCCCGCGCAGCGACTCGATCTTGTCGCGCAGCGCGGCGATCTCCAGCAGCGACGCCGCGCCCGCCGCGCCGCTCGGGATCAGCTCGGCGTCGGCGAATTTCTTCGACGGCCACAGCACGCCCAGCACCGCGAACTTTCGGCCCGCGGCGCCCGGCACGCGGCCCTCGTCGAGCAGCGATCTCAGGTTGGCGAGAAACGCGCTGTAGAGCGCGCGCGCCTCCTGCATGTCGTTGTTCCAGCCGTGCGAAATCACCAGCAGGTCGGTGACGCCGCCCTGGGCGAGATGGCTTTTCAGCGCCTGCGCCTCCGCGGTGTCGTGCAGCGCCGCGTCCTTCGTGAACTGCACCGGAAAGTAATCGAACCCTGAAAGCTGTCCCATGCCGCTCCCCTTCGCTCAAACGGATTGTATGGCCCGCATCAGGTCCACCAGCCCGGACCCCTGGAAGTAGCGCTCGCGCCCGAGGTCGGTGGCGCTGCGCGTGAAGATCTCCTTGATCCGCTCCGGCTGCCCGATGAACTCGCGCCGCGCCGACAGGAACGCGGCGATCACGCCGGAGACGTGCGGCGCGGCCATGCTGGTGCCGCTGTGCTCGAGATAGGTGGGCGGGACGGAGGCCGCGCCCAGCTTGGCGGCGATTTCCTCCTTCATGCGGCCGGCGGCGCACGACAGGATCTTCTCGCCCGGCGCCACCAGGTCCGGCTTGCAGCGGCCGTCGCCGGTGGGGCCCTTGGAGGAGAAGTACGACACGCCGTAGACGTGGGGCATGTCGCGATGCGTGGAGCCGACGGTGATCGCGCGGTCGGCGTTGCCGGGATCGTTGATGGTGAGCATGATGCCGGCCATGCGCGCGCCGGTGAACGACGTGGCAATGGTGCCGTAGCCGCTGTTGCCGGCCGCGGCGACGACGACGACGCCGGTCCGCGCCAGGCGGTCGACCTCGACGCAGAGCTGGCTCTGGCCGCAGGCGAACCACTCGGGGTCGAACGGATAGCCCACCGACAGGTTCACGCCGTGGATGCGCAGGTAGCGGCCGTAGTTGTTGATGCGGTGGATGTGGCCGAGCGCGGCGATGATGTTGCTCACCGAGCCGCGGCCGTTGCTGTCGAGCACCTTCAGGCTCACCAGCTTGACGCGCGGCGCGACGCCGGCGATGCTCGGCAGCGGCACCGGTTCGTAGCTGACGTCGCGCCCGGCCTGCTCGCCATCGGCCTTCAGCATGCGGCTGTAGGCGATGATGCTGGGGTGCGGCTGCTCGTTGCCGAACGGCTTTACTTCGCCGCCGATGATGCCGGCGACGTGGGTGCCGTGGCCGAAGCCGTCGATCAGCGCCGTGTTGACCGCTGGAGCGGCGCCCGCCGGGCGGGCCTCGCCGGTGAAATCCGCGTGCCAGTCCTCGGGGACGGCGCCGAGGTTGCCGTGCTCCTGGAAGTGCAGGTGGCCGGCTTCGATGCCGGAGTCGATCACGGCCCAGACGATGTCCTTGCCCTCGCACGAGAACGCGCGCCGTGCGGCGTCGGCCTTGACCGTGGCGGTGGATTTCACCAGCAGCGGGAAGATCTCGAAGTCCTTCCAGATCTGGTAGATCGCGCGCGTGATGCCGCGCTCCTCGCGCCCCGGCGCGGGCGCCTTCGGCGTCGAGCCGTCGAGCAGCACCAGCTCGCGGATCAGGTCGCCCTCGAGGCGGGCGAAGACGTACTGGGGGTTGTCGTTGGAGCGCGCCGCCTCCGGCGCCTGGTCGGCGCGCACCGACGGCGTCGCCTTCGCGTCGATGAGGCGCTCGATCGCGTCCAGCACCCAGGACCGTGCGCCGGCGCGCCCGCCCGGGTACTCGAGGTTGAGGTCGATGATGACGCTGTAGATCCGCGGCTTCGCGCGGCGCTTGCGCCGCCGCTCCTCGCGCTCCGCGTTCAGCTCGTCCAGCAGCGGCAGCGCGATGACGGTCTTGACCAGGTTGCGGCGGATGCGCTCGTTCTTCTCGCGCGGCTCCTCGCTCTCCGGCGGCACACTGGTGTCGTCGGGCGGCTGCGGCCCGCGCGGCTTTTTCGGTGCGGCCATGGATGCCTTCCCTTTTCTGACGGCGGCGCCGCGTCGCCGCGCCGCTCCTCTACGATTTAAGCATCGTCCGGTCAGCCTCGCGTGGGTCAATGGGGACCCGGCTGGAGTACACTGCCTGTCGCCTTCGCCGCCATGACCACCGCGGTTCTGATCGTTTTCTGCCTCGTCTACCTGGGCATGATCCTGGGCGGCCTGCCGTTCCTGCAGCTCGACCGCACCGGGATCGCGCTGCTGGGCGCGATCGCGCTAGTGGCGATCGGCGCGGTGAGCCTGGAGGAAGCCTGGCGCGCGGTCCACGTGCCGACGCTGATCCTGCTGTTCGCGTTCATGGTGCTGTCGGCGCAGCTGCGCCTGGGCGGCTTCTACACCTGGGTGACGCGCCGGGTCGCGTCGCTGCCGCTGTCGCCGCCGGCGCTGCTCGCGGCGCTGGTCGCCGCGGTGGCGGCGCTTGCGGCGGTGTTCAGCAACGACGTCATCTGCCTTGCGGTGGCGCCGGTGCTGATCGACGCCTGTCTCGCGCGCCGCCTCGATCCGGTGCCTTACCTGCTCGCGCTGGCGATGAGCGCCAACGTCGGCTCGGCGGCGACGCTGGTCGGCAACCCTCAGAACATGCTGATCGGCGAGACGCTGCAGCTGTCGTTCGCGGGCTATTCTTCCGAGGCGTTGCCGCCGGTGGTGCTGGGACTGGGCGCGACCTGGGCGCTGATCGTGCTGTTCACGCGGGGCCGCTGGGTGCTGGCCGACGCGGACGCGCCGCCGGCGCGGGAGATGGAGCGGCGCGCCGAGGGCTACGCCGCGCTGGAGCCTTGGCAGGCGGCCAAGGGGCTCGCCGTCGCCGCCGCGCTGCTCGTGGCGTTCCTTTTCACGTCGATGCCGCGCGAGGTGCTGGCGCTGGCGGGCGCCGGAGTGCTGCTGATGAGCCGGCGCCTGCACTCGCGCCACATGCTCGGGCTGGTGGACTGGCAGGTGCTCACGCTGTTCGTCGGCCTGTTCGTCGTCAACCACGCGCTGCAGACGACCGGCGTGCCGGCGGCCCTCGTCGCCGATCTGGCGCAGGCGGGCATCCGTTTGGGCGAGCCGGCGACGCTGTTCGGGGTTTCTTTCGTGCTGTCGAACGTGGTGTCCAACGTGCCCGCCGTGATGCTGTTGCTGCCGGTGGCGGAGCATCCCCTCGCGGGAACCGTGCTGGCGCTGTCCAGCACGCTCGCCGGCAACCTGCTCATCGTCGGCTCGATCGCCAACATCATCGTCGTCGACGCCGCTGCGCGTCGCGGCATCGCCATCGACTGGCGCCGCCACGCGCTGGTCGGCGTGCCGGTCACGCTGGCGACGCTGGCGCTCGCCGGGCTCTGGCTGGCGTGGGTCTGAGGGACGCTACAGGGAGGCGGCCTTGAACGTGTCGCAGGCGCCGACCTGGCCGCTCGCCATGCCGCGCTTGAACCAGCGCACGCGCTGCTCGCTGGAGCCGTGGGTCCAGGCTTCCGGCACGACGTGGCCCTGCGTCTTGCGCTGAATCGTGTCGTCGCCGATGGCGGCCGCCGCGCGCAGCCCCTCCTCGACGTCCCCTTCCTCCAGCAGCTGGCGCTGACGATGGGCGTGGTGCGCCCACACCCCGGCGAGGCAATCCGCCTGCAGCTCCATGCGCACCGACAGCTCGTTGGCCTGCTCGCGCGAGACGCGCTGCATCATCTCGTGGACCTTGGGCGCGATCCCGAGCAGGTTCTGGATGTGGTGGCCCACCTCGTGCGCGACGACATAGGCCTGGGCGAAGTCGCCGGGCGCGCCGAAGCGGCGGTCCAGCTCGCGGAAGAACGAGAGGTCCAGGTAGACCTTGCCGTCGGCAGGGCAGTAGAAGGGGCCCATGGCGGCCTGGCCGAGCCCGCACGCCGACGGCGTGGCGCCGTCGAACAGCACCAGCCGCGGCGGCTGATAGCGGCCGCCGCTTTGGGCGAAGATCTGGCTCCAGGTGTCCTCGGTGTCGGCCAGGATGACGGCGACGAACTCGGCGGCCGGATCCGTCGGCCGCGCGCCGCCGGGGGCCGTTTGCGGCGGCACGCTGACCTGGGTCGGCGCGCCGCCCATCATGTCCATGACCTGCAGGGGGTTTACGCCGAGCAGCAGGGCGAGGACGAGGATCACCAGCATGCCGAGGCCGCCGACTTTCACTCCTGCGCCGCCCATGCGCGCGCCGCGCCGGTCCTCGATGTTGTCGCTGCGCCGCCCGTGTTCCCACCGCATGGCCGCCTCCAGGAAAATTTGCATTCGGACTATACCCGCTTCGGGTGACCGGACGGAGTCGACAGGAGCGCTTGCCAGCCGCAGGGCGCTCGGCTAACCTCGCTGCGCGGTTCGGCCGGGGTCAACCGGAAGCGGCGCCGGGCGTTGAGGCCCGACGGGCGTGTGGGGAGAAGGGCGATGGAGAAGCGGCAACGGTGGGTGCGGGCGGCGGCGCTGGCGGCCGGCCTGGTTTTCGCGACGGCGGCGCTGGCGGACCGGGCGGTGGTGCTCAACTCGCGCGACGGCACGGTGAGCCTGATCGACATCGCCACCTATACCGAAGCGGCGCGCATCTACGTCGGCAAGGAGCCGCATCACCTGATCCGGTCGCTGACCGGTCCCGAGATCATCATCGGCAACGCGGCCGGCAACGATCTCGTGCTGCTGAACGCCAAGCGCGGCGAGCTGGTGCGGCGCATCCCGCGCATCGACGACCCTTACCATCTCGCCTACAGCCCCGACCGCAAGTGGCTGGTCATCAACTCGCTGCGGCTCAACCAGGTCGACCTTTACGAGGCGTCGACGCTCAAGCTGGTGAAGCGGATCGAGTCGGGCCGCATGCCGAGCCACCTCGCCTACACCGCCGACTCCTCGCTGGTGTTCGTCACGCTGCAGGAGGACAACCAGGTCGCCGCCATCGATCTCGCCACGCAGACGATCAAGTGGAAGCACCCGGTGGGCGAGGCGCCGGCCGGCATCTGGATGACGCCCGACCAGCGCCACCTGCTGGTCGGCATGACCGGGTCCGACCACCTCGAGATCATCGACTGGCGCGTGCCGAAAACCGTGGGGCGCATCGTCACCGGCAAGGGCGCCCACAACTTTCTGCCGCTGCCCGACGGCAAGCGGGTGCTGATCTCCAACCGGATTTCCAACACCGTCACCGTGATCGACACGGAGACGATGAAGGTCGTCGAGCAGATCCCGGTGCCGGGGGGACCCGATTGCATGGACCTGAGCCGCGACGGCAAGGAGCTGTGGGTCACCTCGCGCTGGATCGGCAAGGTGACGGTGGTCGACATGGCCACGCGCAAGGTGACGAAGCAGATCCCGGTCGGCCGCTCGCCGCACGGCATCCTGCTCGCCTACGACACGCCGTGAGGAAGCTGACTGAACCGCCAAGGACGCGAAGGACGCAAAGGAACCTCGTATTCGTTGGGTTCCGCGCTCGGGGTGCGTCGCGCTGGCGCTGACCTTGCCATGACAAACACACGGTCTCCTTCGTTCTCCCGTATTTCCTTCGCGTCCTTTGCGTCCTTTGCGGTTCGGCTGGGCTTTGTTTTCTCCGCGGTTACCGCCGGCGCGGCGGCGGCGTGCGACAAGCCGGTCTACCTGACGCTCGACACCGGCGGCATGCAGTCCGCCGAGCTGATCGCGCAGATCCTGAACAAGCACGACGTGCGTGCCACGTTCTTCGTCGCCAACGAGAAGACCTATCGCGGCGACTTCTCGCTCGATGCGTCGTGGGCGCCGTACTGGCGCGCGCGCGTCGCCGAGGGCCACGCGTTCGGCAGCCACACCTGGCGCCACTGGTATTTCCGCCAGGACGCCGAAGGCGGCAAGGTGGCGTACGTCGCCTGGGGCGGCAAGCCCCGCGAACTGCTCGACCGCGACGGCGTCTGCCGCGAGCTGCGGCAGCCCGGCGCGGCGTTCAGGGCCATGACCGGCCGTGAGCTCGACCCGCTGTGGCGCGCGCCCGGCGGGCGCACCACGCCGCGCACGCTGGAATACGCGAAAGCCTGCGGCTTCGCGCGCCACGTCGGCTGGGCCGACGCGGGCTTTCTCGGCGACGAGCTGCCCTCCGACAAGTACCCCAACGACCAGCTGCTCGAGCGCGCGCTGAAGAACATCCGCGCCGGCGACGTCCTGATGATGCACCTCGGCATCTGGTCGCGGCAGGAGCCGTTCGCGCCGATGCTCGATCCCCTCATCGCGGGCCTGAAGGCGCGCGGCTTCTGCTTCGCGACGCTGTCCTGATGGAAGCGTTTTACGCCGAGGTTCAGGGCTGGGTGTTCGAGGCGCTGGTGCTGCCGGCGCTGTACGCGCTCGGCCTGGCCGAGTTCGCCGACGACGTCTACGACTCGATGGAGGTGGTCGTCCTCGGCGCCGCCACGATCCTGGTCGCGCTGGCGGTGCTGGCGCCCCTCGAGCGCTGGCGGCCGGTGGAGCAGTGGGCCGATCGGCGCGAGGCGCGCGTCGACATCGTCTACACGCTGCTGCAGCGCCTCGGCCTCATCCCGCTGTTCCTGTTCCTCGCGCTGGGGCCGCTGTTCCTCGCCCTGCAGCAGTGGCTGCGGCTGCGCGGCTTCTCGCCGCTGCAGCTGGAGGAGCTGCTGCCGCCGCTGCGCGACAGCGCGGTGCTGTCGTTCCTCGCCTACCTGCTGGTGCTGGACTTCGCCGACTACTGGATGCACCGGCTGCAGCACCGCGTCGGCGCATGGTGGGCGCTGCACGCGCTGCACCACAGCCAGCGGCAGATGACGTTCTGGACCGACGACCGCAACCATCTGCTGGACGACATGCTGCGCTACGCTTGGTTTACCGGCGTCGCATTGTTGGTGGGGGTGCCGGCGGAGACGTTTCCCTGGCTGGTGGTCACGGTGATGCTGGTCGAGAGCCTGTCGCACGCCAACGTGCGCCTGTCGTTCGGCCGCTTCGGCAACCGGCTGCTGGTGAGCCCGCAGTACCACCGCGTCCATCACGCCATCGGCTTCGGACACGAGGGCCGCGCGCGCGGCTGCAATTTCGCCACGCTGTTCCCGCTCTGGGACATCGTCTTTCGCACCGCGCGTTTCGACCCCGTGTTCCCGGCCACCGGCATCCGCGACCAGCTCGCGGGCGCCGATTACGGCGAGGGCTTCTGGCGCCAGCAGTGGCTGGGTGTGCGGCGGCTGCTCGCCGCGCTGATGCCGGCGCGCCCACGCCTCGCCCGCGACGGATAGCTTTCGACCCGACCGTCGGCGCGCCCGCGGCGCGGACCATACCGGGGCGGATGCCCGATCTCGATTGCCGGCGGCTGGACACGCCGGCGAGGCGTCGCCACAATCGGGGCGGTTTCCCCGATCCCCGCATTCCATGATGAGCACCACCGAACCCTCCGGCGGGCTGACGCCCGCGCCCGTGCGGCGCGTGCCGCTGACGCGCCCGTTCGAGTGGCTCGCCCGCGGCTGGCGCGATTTCGCGCGGGTGCCGACGCCGAGCCTGCTGCACGGGGTCGCGGTGGCGGCCGGCGGCTGGGTGATCCTGCTCGCCGCGTGGCGCTACTGGTACCTGATGCCGGGCGCGTTCTCCGGCTTCCTGCTGGTGGGCCCGATCCTGGCGACCGGCCTCTACGAGCTGAGCCGCCGGCTCGCGCGGGGGGAGCCGGCGCCGGGTTTCGACGCGGTGATCGGCGCCTGGCGCCGCGGCACGCGGCCGCTGGTCTGGCTCGGCCTCCTGCTGGTGCTGGCGGGCACGCTGTGGGTCATGGTCTCTTCCGTGCTTTTCGCGCTGTTCGCCGGCAGCCCGGTGGTCAGCCTGGAAGGCTTCCTGCGCGAGGTGGTGCTGTCGCGCTCGTGGCTGTTCGAGGTGTGGCTGCTGCTGGGCGGCGTCGGCGCGGCGATCGTGTTCGCGGCCACCGTCGTCTCGGCGCCGCTGCTGCTGGACCGCGACGTCGACATGCTGAGCGCCCTCATCACCAGCATCCGCGCGGCCGGCGAGAACCCCGCGGCGATGGCGTTGTGGGCCGCGCTCATCATGGCGCTGACGGTGCTGTCCTTCCTCACGCTGCTGGTGGGATTCGTGCTGGTGATCCCGGTGGTCGGCCACGCCACGTGGCATGCGTACCGCGACCTGGTGGACGCGGACGGCCTGCCGCCGCGCGCCTAGCATTCAGCGGCGGGACGCTTCCATGCTGTTCGGGCTCACCGAGGAGAAGATCGCCGAGTTCGGCCTCACCTTCGGCATCGGCGGCTTCATCCTGTTCATGATCTTCATCATCTGGAACCTGGCGCGGGAGTCGCAGGCCGGCCGGTTCGGCACCTTCATCCTGTTCTTCGTGCTCGCGTTCGGGATCTTCGGCTTCGTGATCAAGCAGATCCTGACCTGGCTGCTGGAGGGGTAGCGCGGTGCCGTCACGCCGCCGCGCGCTCGGCCGCCGGCGCCGGCTCGGCGCGCGACACCTGCCGGTAGAGCGCCGCCAGCCGCTCTGCCAATGCGTCGGCGTGCCACTCGCGCGCGTAGAGCGTCGCCTCGGCGGCGAGCGTGTCCCGCAGGCCGGGATTCTCGGCCAGCTCGGCGATGGCGTCGGCGAACGCGTCTTCGTCATCTTCCGGCACCAGGCAACCGCGGCGGGGCTCCAGGATGTCGCGCGTGCCCATGACCGCGAGGCCGATCACGGGCACGCCCAGCGCCATCGCCTCCAGCAGCACCAGGCCCTGCGTCTCGGTGCGCGAGGCGAAGGTGAAGGCGTCGGCGGCGCGGTAGCAGTCGAGCAGCGTCGTGCCGCGGTCGAGGTAGCCGACGAAGCGCACCTGGTCCGCGACGCCGAGCCGCCGGGCGAGGTCGTGCAGGTCGCGCTCGGCCGGCCCCTCGCCGGCGACGACCAGCGTGAGCTGCGGCGAGCGCGCCAGCGCCGCCTTCAGCGCGCGCAGCAGGAAGTCGATGTTCTTCTCGTAGGCGACTCGGCCGACGAACAGCAGCATGAAGCGCTCCGCGCCGATGCCGTGCCGCGCGCGGAACGCGGCGCCGTCGCCGCCGGTGAAGTCGGCCAGCGGGATGCCGGTCGGGACGATATGGCGCGGGCGCGTGACGCCGTAGGCGCCGAGGACGTCGGCCATGGCGCGCGAGGGCACGATGACGGCGTCGACGTCGTTGCACTGGTGGCGCGATAAGCGCCGCGCGGCGCCCTTCATCCAGCGCTTGGGCAGGAACGGCACGTAGTGGTACAGGTATTCCTCGAAGAAGGTGTGATAGGTCTCGACGCGCGGGATGCCGAGCCGGTCGGACAGGTGCACGCCGAGGTAATGGGCGACGAACGGCGTCTGGATGTGGACGAGGTCGAAATGCTCGGCCATGAGATCGAGCGCGAGGCGGCGGATCGGGCCCGAGCGCATCATGCGGTCCTCGGGATCCATCGGCACGCGGTGCGAGGGCATGCGCAGGATGCCGGGCTCGTCGGCGTAGGGCAGCGGGTAGGCGGGCGCGATCAGCGTCGAGCGGTGGCCGAGCGCGGCCAGTTCGCGGCGGAAGGTCTGGATCGAGGTGGAGACGCCGTTGACGCGGGGGAAGAAGACGTCCGAGATCATCAGGACGTTGAGGCCACGCGCGCTTGTCATGAATCGCCACGTTAGCCGACCAATGTGACAGTTCTGCGTCAACGGCTGCTGTTTTTCAAGGAGAAAGACGATGCGATGGGTGGATCGGCTGGCGCCGGCGCTGGCCCTGGCGTTGATGACCGGGGCGGCGGCCGCCGCCAGCGACGCCGAGATAAGCCGCTTGCTGGCGGCCGACAAGGCGCCGCCGGGGGTGGTGTTCGAGATCGTCTCCGGCGACGCGCGCGCGCTCGAGTGGGCGGTGCCGAAGGTCTCGGGCTACGCCGAGAAGCTGCGCTCGCGCTTTCCGGGCCTGCCGATCGCGGTGGTGACCCACGGCAACGAGCAGTTCGCGCTGCAGAGCGACTCGGCGGCGAGCTTCGCCGACCTGCACCGCCAGGTGCAGGGCCTGTCGACGAAAGACAACGTGCCGGTGCACATCTGCGGCACCTACGCGGACAGGCGCGGCGTCGCGCCGGAGGCGTTCCCGAAGTACGTCGACGTTGCCCCGTCGGGCCCCTCGCAGATCCGCGGCTACCGCGAGCTGGGCTACGTGCTGGTGAAGGTCACCCGTTAGCAGCGCCCGTCAGGCGGCGGCGAGCGCCGCTTCGAGCGGCGCCAGCGCCGGCTGCAGCTCGCGCTCGCGCGCCTCGGCGGCGAGAGAGCGCAGCTGCTCCATCGTCCCCCTGTCGCGCGCGCCGCGGCCGAACGCCGCCAGCGCGCGGCCGCGCGCGGCGAAGAAGCGGCTCCACGGCAGCGGCTCGCGCGCGAAGTAGGCCTCCAGCGCCGCGCCGTAGCGCTCGGCCTCTTCCCACTGCCGGTCCTCCAGCGCGACGTCGATCGCGAGCTGGTAGAAGTGCAGGTAGCAGTGGCTCACGCAGCCGGCGGCCAGGAGCCGCTCGCCCTCGGCCAGCGCCTCGCGCCGGCGCGCCGGGCTGGCGGTGACCTTGGCCAGCACGCCGAGGATCCACGGGCCGATGTACGAGAGCCCGGTTTCGCGTGCGAGCCGGTAGCCGGCCTCCACCAGCGCCTCGCCCTCGGCCTGCCGGCCCTGCAGGAAGAGCGCCTCGCCCTGGCCGGTCAACTGCTCGGCCTCGAAGCGGCGCATGCCCAGTCGGCGCGAGATCTCCAGCGCGCCCTCCGCCTGCCGCTCCGCCTCGACCGGCTCGCCGCGGTAGAGGTGGATCACGCAGCCGACGTCGCGCGAGAGCATCAGCGCGCGCGGATTGCCGATGCGCACCGCCAGCTCCGCGGCGGCGCGGCAATGCTCGAGCCCGCGGCGCGTGTCGAGGCACATGTAGTCGATGGCCCCGAGCATGACGAGGTTGTCGCTCTCGACGCGGGCGAGGTGGTGCGCGCGCGCGACTTCGATGCAGCGCTCGAAATGGCGCCGCGCCGTCAGCAGCCGGCCTTCGAGGTAGTCGGCGTCGCCGAGGCCGGAGAGCGCCCGCGCCTGCAGCGTCGGGTCGAGCGCGCGCGCGGCGTACGCGAGCGCGCGCTCCTGCGCGGCCAGGCAGGCGTCCCACTTGCCCTGCGGGAAATGCAGGTCGCCGCGCAGCGTGTAGATCTCCGCCAGCGCGTGCGCGTCGTCGTCCGCCGCCGCCAGCGGCTCGGCTTCGTCGAGGTTGGCGAGCGCCTCGGCGTAGCGATCCAGCAGGCGCAGGCAGTGGGCGGTGCCGATGAGCGCCTGCGCGCGCTGGCCGGGCTCGACCTCGCCGGCCATCGCCTCCTGATAAGCGGCGAGCGCCCGGTCGAGGTGGCCGAGCTGGCGCAGGGCGTCGGCGCGCAGGCAAGCGAGCGCGAAGCGGACCGCGTCGCCGCCGACGAGCGCGAGGCCGCGCTCCGCGAGCCGCGCCGCCTCCTCGTAGTGGTAGCGGAAATAAGCCTCCTGCGCGGCGTCGCGGTAGGCCGGCGCGGCGAGCGCGTCGCCCGCGGCCTCCAGATGCTCGGCGCGGGCGGCCGCGTTGCGTCCCGCGTGCCATCGCGCGGCGCGCCGGTGCAGCTCCTGCCGGCGCGAGCGCAGCAGCGACGAGTAGACCGCTTCCTGGATCAGCGCGTGGCCGAACTGGAGCCACTCGCCCTCGGCGCGCACGAGCGCCTCGCCGATCAGCCGCTCGGGCGAGTAGCGGGCGTCGTCCAGAACGTGCTGCAGCAATGCCACCGGGAAGCGCTGACCCAGCACCGAGGCCGCCTGTGCCGCCTGCCGCTCCGGCTCCGGCAGCCGGTCCAGCCGCGCCAGCACGATGCTGCGCACCGAGCCCGGCAGCACGCGGGCGCCGCTCGCCGCCGAGCGCAGCAGCTGGTCGAGGAACAGCGGATGGCCCTCGGCTCGGCGCACGCACTCGCGGACGCTGGCCAGGTTGACGCCGGCGTAGGTGGCCGCCATTTCCGCTGCGGCGCTGTCGGTGAGCGGCCCCAGGTCGAGCGTCGTCAGCGGGCAGCGCGCTGCGGTGCGCCAGGCGGCGTTGATCGGGTCGTCGTCGGGGCGGGTCGTCATCAGCAGCAGCCCCGCGCGGCCGGCGAGCGCGGCGGCGGCACGCGCCAGGCGCGCACTGCCTTCCGGCGTGGCCCAGTGCACGTCCTCCACCAGCAGCAGCAGCGGCGCGTTCTCCGCGGCGGCGGCCGCCAGCGCGGGCAGCAGCGCTTCGCGGCCCGCCGCCCGCGCGGCGTTGTCCATGGCTTCGAAGGCCGGGCGCAGCGGCTCCGGCACCGGCAGATCGAGCAGGTCGAACGCGAACGGCTGCTGGTCGGCGCCAAGGCGGCCTTCGGCGGTGGCGCGCGCGATCGCGTCGGCGTCGGACTCGCCGCGCGCCGGTTCGAGGAGGCCGCGCACGAGTTCCGGCGCCGGGTCGGTGCGGCCGCCGAAATCCAGCACCTGCGCCGTTACCACGCGAAACCCCGGGCCGCGCGCGCACGCCGCGAGCTCCGCGGCCAGGCGGCTCTTGCCGATGCCGGCCTCGCCGCGCACCAGCACCGCCTGGCCGGCGCCGCCGCGGCAGCGCACGAGTACCTGCTCGAGCAGCTGCAGCTCCGCCTCGCGACCGACGATGGGGCGCGGCTGCGGCCGTTGCGTGATCGCGCTTACCTGCCAGGCGTCGCCGGCGGGCGCGGCGTCGGCGTGGCCGCGCACGGCCCTGAGCACGTCGCCGGCCGCGAGCGTGGCGCCTTCCGCGGCGCGCTCGGCGAGCGCATTGGCGGTGGCGACCGCGTTGCCCACCATCCCCCACAGGTCGAGGTGGCCGCGTACCAGCAGCGAGCCGGCCGCGATGCCGATGCGAAGCCGGGGACTCATGCCGCCGGCATGCAGCAGCTCGGCGG
>DATIUV010000154.1:0-6205 GCA_035466595.1 Pelomicrobium sp. | reverse complement strand
GCTGGTCGCGCCGATCGCGATTCCGTTCGCCACCGCCATCGGCGCCTACGCGCTGCGGGCGCGGCCGCGGGCGATGCGCGCCGTGAGCGTCGGCGGCGCCGTCGCGCTGTTCGCCGCGTCGATCGCGCTGCTCGCGCGCGTGATGGATGCCGGCATCGTCGCCGCGCAGATGGGCGACTGGCCGGCGCCGTTCGGCATCACCCTGGTGGCCGATCACCTGTCCGCCGCGCTGGTGGCGATCACCGGCGTCACCGGGTTGGCGGTGGCGGTGTACGCGCTGGCGGAAATCGACCCCGAGCGCGAGGCGCGCGGCTTCCACCCCCTCTACCACTGCCTGCTGGCGGGCGTGAGCGGCGCGTTCCTGACCGGCGACCTGTTCAACCTCTACGTCTGGTTCGAGGTGATGCTGATCTCGTCGTTCGGCCTGCTGGTGCTGGGCGGCAGCCGCGCCGAGATCGAGGGCGGCATCAAGTATGTCACGCTCAACATCCTCGCGACGCTCGCCTTCCTGATCGGGGTCGGCCTGCTCTACGGCCTCACCGGCACGCTCAACATGGCGGACCTGCACGTCAAGGTGCCGCAGGTGGAGAACCAGGCGCTGGTGACCGTGGTGGCCGTGCTGTTCATGATCGCCTTCGGCATGAAGGCGGCGGTGTTCCCGCTGTTCTTCTGGCTGCCGGCGTCCTACCACACGCCGGCGGTGACGGTCTCGGCCATCTTCTCGGCGCTGCTGACCAAGGTCGGCGTCTACGCGCTGATCCGCGCCTTCACCCTGATCTTCACCGGCGATACCGGCTTCACCCACACGCTGCTGCTCGTCGTCGCCGGCCTGACCATGGCCACGGGCGTGCTGGGCGCCGCGTGCCAGAGCGAGATCCGCCGGATCCTGTCGTTTCACATCGTCAGCCAGATCGGCTACATGGTGATGGGCCTGGCGCTGCTCACGCCGCTGGCGCTGCTGGGCGCGGTGTTCTATCTCATCCACCATATCGTCGTTAAGGCGAACCTGTTCCTGGCGGGCGGCCTGGTGAAGCGGCTGCGCGGGTCCACCGAGCTGCGCTCGGTGGGCGACCTGTGGCGCACCCATCCCGGCGTCGGCCTGCTGTTCCTGGTGCCGGCGCTGTCGCTGGCGGGCTTCCCGCCGCTTTCCGGCTTCTGGGCCAAGCTCACGCTGGTGCGCGCCGGCATCGAGGTGGAGTCCTGGGCGATCGTCGCGGTGGCGCTGGTGGTCGGCCTGTTCACGGTGTTCTCGATGACCAAGATCTGGAACGAAGCGTTCTGGAAGCCGCAGCCGGACGGCGCGCGGCCCGAGCCCGGCGGCACCGCGCTGATGGTGGCGCCGATCGCCGCGCTGGCCGCGGTGACGCTGGCGATCGGTTTCGTGCCCGAGCCGTTCGTCGCGTTCGCCGCGCGCTCGGCCGAGCAGCTGCTGGACCCCGCGCCCTACGTGCGCACGGTGCTGGAGGCGGCGCGATGAATTTGCTCGCGCTCAACGCGGCGCTGGCGCTGGGCTGGGCCGCCGTCAGCGGCGAATTCACGCTGCCGACGCTGGCGATCGGCTTCGCGCTGGGCTACGGCGCGCTCTGGCTCACGCGCGGGCTCTACCCCGAGGCCGCCGCACGCTACTTCGCCCGCCTGCCGCGGGCGCTGAGCCTGGCCGGCTACTTCCTCTGGGAGCTGCTGCTCTCCAGTCTGCGCGTGGCGTGGGACGTGGTGACGCCGTCGATGCACGCGAAGCCCGGCATCATCCGCGTGCCGCTCGACGCGGAAACGGACGCCGAGATCCTGGTCACCGCCAATCTGGTGTCGCTCACGCCGGGGTCGCTGTCCCTCGACGTCTCGCCGGACCGGCGCGAGCTCTACGTCCACGTCATGTTCCTCGACGACGCCGAGGCCGAGAAGCGCGCCATCAAGGGCAAGCTGGAGCGCCGCGTGCTGGAGGTGATGCGATGAGCGGGCCGGAGTGGCTGATCGCAGTCGCCACGGGCGCCGCGTTGGCGCTGCTCGCAGCCATCGGCATGTCGGCGCTGCGGCTGGTGCTGGGCCCGACCGCCGCGGACCGCGCGGTGGCGCTCGACCTCATCACCGTGCTGGGGACCGGCCTGATGGCGGTGCTGGCGCTGCTGGCCGGCAGCGAGCTGTACCTGGACGTCGCGCTGGCGCTGGCGCTGGTGGGCTTCCTCGGCACCGTGGCGCTGGCCCGCTATGTCGCCGCGCGCGAGCGTGGCGCCGCCGCAAAGGAGGCCGGCGATGGCTGAGATCGCGATCGCGGCGCTGCTGGTGGCGGGCGCGTTCTTCGCCCTGGTGGCGGCGCTCGGCATTCTGCGCTTTCCCGACGTCTTCATGCGGCTGCACGCCGCGGCGAAGGCGGGCACGCTGGGTGTCGGCTGCGTTCTGGTGGCGGTGGCGGTATTCTTCGGCGACACCGGCGTCACCGCGAAGGCGCTCGCCGCCGTGGTCTTCCTGCTGCTCACCGCGCCGGTGGCGAGCCACTTCCTCGGCCGCGCCGCGTACCTGGCCGGAGCGCCGCTGTGGCGCGGCACGCGCGTGAACGAGCTCGACGAGCGGCGCAGGGGGCCGCCGGCCTGAGCGCGCGGTTGGTGCCGCCCCGGCAAGCCCTTATACTTGGCGCTCCCCGACTCTACGGAGCGCCGCCTTGCACATCGCCTGCCTCGACCTGGAAGGGGTGCTGATCCCGGAGATCTGGATCGGCCTCGCCGAGCGCACGGGCATCCCGGAACTGCGCGCCACCACGCGCGACATTCCCGACTACGACCAGCTGATGACGCAGCGGCTGCGGCTGCTCGACCAGCACAAGCTCGGGCTGCCCGACATCCATGCGGTGATCTCGCAGATGCGCCCGCTCGATGGCGCGCGCGAGTTCCTCGACTGGCTGCGCGAGCGCTGCCAGATCGTGATCCTGTCGGACACCTACTACGAATTCGCCGCGCCGCTGATGCGCCAGCTCGGCCACCCGGCGCTGCTGTGCCACCGCCTGAGCATCGACCGCCACGGCCGCGTCACCGCCTACCACATCCGCCAGAAGGATCCCAAGCGCCATGCGGTGAAGGCGTTCCACGCGCTCAACTTCAAGGTCATCGCCGCCGGCGACTCCTACAACGACACCTCGATGTTGGCGGAAGCCGACGCCGGCATCTTCTACCGGCCGCCGGCCAACGTGGCGAGCGAGTTCCCGCAGTTCCCGGTGACCGAGGACTACGACGAGCTGCGCAAGGCGTTCACCGAGGCCATCGTCCGCGTCGGCGACACGCCGCGCTACGTCTAGCGTCGACGGCCGGGGAGGTGAGCGCCGTGGCCGGTCCCGATTTCGAGGCGTATCACGCCGAAGCGACGCTGAATGACGGCACCGAGGTTCTGATCCGGCCGATCCGTCCCGAGGACGCGCCGGCGGTGGCCGCCTCATTCGAGCAGTTCGGCCCCGAGTCGCGTCACCAGCGCTTCTTCAGCGCCAAGACCGCGCTCACCGACGAAGAGCTCGCGCGCCTCACCCACCCCGAGAACGAGAACGCGCTGCGGCTCGTCGCCGAGATCCGCGCCGGTCCCCAGGCCGGGCGCCTGATCGGCGGCGCCGGCTGCGTCATCGACGCCGAGGATCCGCAGCGCGCCGAGATCGCCTTCAGCATCATCGACGCGTTCCAGGGCAAGGGACTCGGCCCGCTGCTGCTGCGCCACCTCGCGACGCTCGCGCGCGCAAACGGGATCGTGCAGTTCGTCGCCACGGTGATGCCCGACAACACGCCCATGCTGACGGTGTTCGAGAGGAGCGGCCTGCCGATTGAGAGCAGCGAAGACCGCGATGCCGTCTGCGTCACGCTGTCGCTGGCGTGATCCGGCGACGCGGCGCGACGCCGCCCTGGGCGTGCCCCCGGAACTGCAGCGTCTGGCGACGACGTTGCGTGCGCGGTGCCTAACCGGTCAGCGCCGCCCGCTCGGCCGCCGGCCGGGTCAGCAGGATCCACTCACCGGCGCGGCCGACGCCGGGCAACGCCACCGCCGCCAGCCGCCCCGCCTCGCGATACCCCTCGCGCTCGTAGAGGCGCCGCGCGGCGCCGTTCCACTCACCGACGATGACGCTCAGCACCGGCGCGCCGGCCTGCCGCGCGAGCGCGGCGGCCACCCCGAGCAGTCCCGACGCGAGTCCCCGTCCGCGGTATTCCGGAAACACGGCCAGCCCGTTCACGTACCACGATCCCGGCGCCCGCGCCTCCAGCATCAGCAGCGGCCGTACCGGCTCCGGCAGCTGCGCGAGATCGCCGGGGTCGTACGGATCGGGCTGGCGGTAGCCGAGCAGCATCCCCGCCACGCCGCCATCGATCTCCGCGACCACGGCGTTGCGGTAGGAAAATCCGCCCTCCTCGCGCGCGGCCCGCGCCATGCCCACTTCCAGCGCGCTCTGGCCGGGCGCCGCGGTGCGCTGCCACAGCGCGGCGGGAAGGCCCTCGCCGGCGAGATCGATGAGGCGCGCCAGCGCCGGCGCGTCGCCGGCGACCGCGCGGCGAAACGGCGGCGCCAGCCTCGGCGCTCGGGGATCGGTGGCGCTCATGCCTCGTCCAGCGTGAAGCCCACCTTGATCGTCACCTGCCAGTGGGCAATGTGGCCGTCCTCGATGTGGCCGCGCGTTTCCAGCACCTGGAACCAGCGCAGGCCATGCGTCGTCTTCGCCGCGCGATTGATCGCGTGGCGCACGGCGTCCTCCACGCTCACCGTCGACGAGCCGGTCAGCTCCAGCGTCTTGTAGACGTGATCGTTCATGGTTGCCTCCTCATGGGTTTTCGCGGCAGGGCCTCACGACGCGCCGCCGGTTATCGCGAGCGCGCCGGCGCCGCCCAGCAGCACGGCCGCCGCCACCCAGGCGGCGCCGGTCTTGAGCGGCCCGTCGCCCTCCATCTCGTGCTCCATCGCGCCGTGCCGGGCGATATGCTGCCGCCACAGCCAGACCATCGCCGCGGCCACGCCGACGAAGACCAGGTTGAGCCAGAAGGTGTAGTCGATCCGGAACCGCACCACCTCGGAGACCTGCCGCCCGCTCTCCGGCACGATGCCGAGCAGCGTGAACGCGCCGTCCAGGATCAGCGCCGTGGCGACGATGCTCACGTACATGACGCCGGCGATGTACAGCGCCACGCGCCAGCCGTAGTACTTGGCATTGATCGCGACCAGCGGCGGCACCATCAGGTCCGAGTAGATGAACCCCATGATGCCCGCGAACAGCACGCCGTTCGCGTTGAGCACGGTGGCGAGCGGGATGTTGCCCATCGAGCCGATGAAGGTCGCGGCGGCGACGAACGGCGCCAGGGCCGCGTTCTCGAGTCGCACGAGCCAGCCGGGCAGGTTCTCGGCGGCATCGACAAGGAACAGCGTCGTCCACCAGTGCGCCGGCACCAGCACGGCGACGAAGCCGGCGATGGTGAAGCCGATCAGGATCTCCTTCCACACCATCTGCCAGTCCATGACGAACTTGTGGCCCACCATCTCCCAGCCCGCGCGCGAGCGGATGCGGCGGCGCCAGTCGAAGTCCTCCTCCTCGGCCCCGGCCCGCTCCTCGACGCGCTCGCGCGCGGCCTCGATCCAGGCCTTCGGATAGGTCAGCCGGATCAGCACCGAGCTGATCGCGATCAGCAGAACGCCGCCGACGATCTCCGCGGCCAGGAACTGCCAGCCGAGAAAGATCAGGATCAGGATGCCGAGCTCGATGACGAGATTGGTGGAGGCGAACATGAACGCCACCGCGGCGATGAAGTGGGCGCCCTTCAGCACCAGCGAGCGCGCGGCGGCCAGCGCCGCGAACGAGCACGACGAGGACACGGCGCCGAACACGGTGGCGAGCGCGATGCTCTGCGGTCCGCCGCCGCCCATGCGGCGCGTCAGGCGCGCCTTCGGCACGAAGGCCTGGATCATGCCGCTGATGGAATAGCCGAGCACGAACGCCCAGCCCGCCTTCCAGAAGAAGCCGAGCGCGGTGCGCACCGCCTCGCCGTAGAGATCGAGCGCGCCCACCGTCACCGCCATCGGCCGCGCGAGCCGCGCGTCACTTCTTCACCCACCGATCACCCTTCTTCTCGTAGCTCTGCTTGACCGCCGACCAGGCGACCTTGTGCGCCGTGCCCTCGCGATCGCTGCGCTCGGCGTACTGGTCCCAGGCGTTGTTGAAGGCTTCGAGGTAGATCTTCTGCGAGGCCTCGGG
>DATIUV010000153.1:0-27689 GCA_035466595.1 Pelomicrobium sp. | reverse complement strand
CCGCGCGGCCGTGCGCCGGCGGCGCTCGCCGCCGAGGCGAAGGTCGCCGGCTTCGAGCAGAAGGCGTTCTTCGAGTATCACCTCTACACGCTCGGCCGGCCGACGACGCTGCCCGACCGCTCGACCAAGCAGATCGAACTGTTCAGCCCGGCGCGCGGCGTCGCCTGCGAAAAGCGCCTGGTCTACGAAGGCACGCGGGTGATGCCGTATGCCGGCGCGGAACCTTTCCTCGACCGCCAGTACGGCGTCGATGGCAGCCGCAAGGTGGACGTGCTGCTGGAGTTCGCCAACCGCAAGGAGCGCGGCCTCGGGATGCCGCTGCCCGCCGGCAAGGTGCGCGTCTCGCAGCGCGATCCGGCCGACCGCTCGCTCGAGTTCGTCGGCGAGGACGTGATCGATCACACGCCGCGCGACGAGACGCTGCGCATCCGGCTCGGCTCCGCATTCGACGTCGTCGGCGAGCGCAGACAGGCCGACTTCCGCGTCGACACCCGCAGCCGCACCATGACGGAGACGATCGAGGTCATCTTGCGCAACCACAAGGATCGGGCGGTCGCCGTGACGGTGCGCGAGCCGATGTACCGCTGGCTCAACTGGAGCCTGCCCGAGCACAGCCACGAGTTCACCAAGCGCGACGCGCGAACGGTCGAATTTCCGGTACGAGTGGCGGCGAATGGCGAAACCACCGTGCGATATACTGTGCGCTACTCGTGGTGAGCTGGGGAGGCGTGGCCCGATGGAAGTCCTGTCGGTCGTGATCCTGGTGGCGCTGGCGCTCGCCGCCGCCTATGGCGTCGTCATCTACAACGCGCTGGTGGCGATCAAGCACAACGTGTCCAAGGCCTGGGCCAACATCGACGTGCTGCTCAAGCAGCGCAACGACGAGCTGCCCAAGCTGATCGAGACCTGCAAGCAGTACATGCAGTTCGAGCAGGAGACGCTGGAGAAGGTGATGCGCGCCCGCGCCCAGTCACAGGCGGCGCAGCAGGCCGGCAACCTGCCCGCGCTGGGCCAGGCCGAGGGCGCGCTGCGGCTCGGCCTCGGCCAGCTGTTCGCGGTGGCCGAGGCCTACCCCGAGCTCAAGACCAACGAGACGTTCCAGCATCTGCAGGGCCGCATCTCCGGGCTCGAGAACGCCATCGCCGACCGCCGCGAGCTCTACAACGAGAGCGTCAACATCAACAACGTGCGCATCGAGCAGTTCCCCGACGTCATCGTCGCGCGCCTGTTCGCGTTCAGGCCGTTCCAGCTGCTCGAGTTCGCCGACGCCGAGAAGGCCGACGTGGACCTGAAGAAACTGTTCGCCTGAGCCCGGCGGCCCCCGCCGCCCGCGGAGACGCATCATGGTCCGCGAGCTCAAGCGCCAGACCGCCAACCTCTACACCTCCCTCGCCTACCTGGCGCTGGTGGCGGTCGCTTTCCAGATCGGCACCCGCGCCGGCTGGCTCGCCGGCCTCGGCGTGATCGCGCTCGTTGCGCTCGTCGCCTGGCTCGGTTCGCTGCGCCGGTTCCGGGCCATCGACGACACGCCCACCTCGCGCATCGCCTCCGCGGCGCAGGGCTACGTCGAGCTCGAGGGCCGCGCGCATCCCCACCCCGGCGCGCCGGTGGTGAGCAAGCTCAACCTGCTGCCGTGCTGCTGGTACCGCTACGAGATCTGGCACCGCGGCCAGGACAACAAGTGGCAGCGCATGGACCACGGCGAAAGCGGCGACACGTTTCTGCTGCGCGACGGCTCCGGCGAGTGCGTCGTCGATCCGGAAGACGCCGAGATCATGACCCGCCACAAGCGCACCTGGCATCAGGGGCGCTACCGCTATACGGAGTGGACGCTGATCGAGGGCGACCCGCTCTACGCGCTCGGCGAGTTCGTCACGCTCTCGGCCCACGCCGAGCTCAACGCGCGCGAGGACGTCGCCGCGCTGCTGGCCGAGTGGAAGCGCGACCGCAAGCAGCTGCTGGAGCGGTTCGACGCCAACCGCGACGGGGCCGTCGATCTCGACGAGTGGGAGGAGGCGCGCCGCCAGGCCAAGTCCGAGGTGGCGCGTCAGCACCGCGAGTTCCGGCTGGCCGGCAACCTCGCCCACGTGCTGCGCCGGCCCGCCGACGGCCGCCTGTTCCTGCTGACCAACGTCGAGCCGGAGCGCCTCGCACGCCGCTACCGCTACTGGGCCTGGGCGCACCTGGGAGTCCTGCTGGCGGCGGCGGCCGCGTTTGCCCACGCCGCGCTCTACGGCCTTCCGCTGTGAGGTCTGCGGCGCGCCTCAGGCCAGGTTGCGCATCTCCCGCAGCACGACGGACAGCATCGACAGATCGGTCGACGCGGCGCCCTGCAGCTCTCCGACCACCTGCCGCAGGCGCTCCAGCGGGCCGGCGTTCTTCTCCTCCCAGACCGCCATCAGCGCGTCGCGCTCCGTGAGCTGCGGACTCGCCTTCAGCACCACCGCGGTGAGCTCGCGCAGTTTTTCCGCCAGTTCGTCGCGCACGGACGCGCGTGCCAGCGTCTGCCAGTGGGTATCGGCGGCGAGCGCGCCGGCCTGCGCGCGCAGCCACGCCACCTGCAGCCGTCCCCACAACGCGAAGTAGACGTCCGCGACGCATCCCACGGAGCGCTCGGTGGCGCGCGTGACTTCGGCGATGTCCAGCGCCGAGACCACGTACTCCGCCGCCGCGACCCGCTGCGCCAGCGGCGCCGGCACACCTGCCTCGGCGTAGCGTGCCGTCTCCTCGCGGAAGCGGCCGGCGTCGGGCTCCGGCAGCAGCGTTGCCAGCGCGGCCTCCAGCTCGGCGGCCGGGCCGCGAAAGCGCTCCACCGTCGCCGCGAGATCGACGCCGGTCAGCCGGTGGCGCAGGAACCACAGGCTCGCGCGCACCAGCATGCGCCCGGCGCGCATGAGCATCGCGGTCTGGACGGCGTCGTCGACCTGGTGGTCGAGCCGGTCGATGTCGTTCCACAGCTCCGGCAGGCGGAATACCTCGCGGGCGAGGACATAGGCGCGCGCGGCGCCGGCCGGCCGCGCGCCCGCCTCCTCCATGAGGCGGTGCACGAAGGTGCTGCCGGCCCGGTTGACGATCTCGTTCGCCATCACCGTGGCAACGATCTCGCGCCGCAGCGGATGCCGGTCCATGACCGGCCGGAAGCGCTCGCGCAACGGCACCGGGAAGTACGCCGACAGCTCGACGCCGATCATGGGATCTTCGGCGAGATCGGAGGCGAGCACTTCCTCGTACAGCCAGATCTTCGCGTAGGCCAGCACGACGGCCGCCTCCGGCGAGGTCAGCCCGAGGCGCGCCGCCCGCCGCGCCGCCAGCTCATCCTCGTCGGGCAGAAACTCGATCGCGCGATTGAGCTTGCCCTGTCGCTCGAGGAAGCGCATAAAGCGGGCCTGCGCGTCGAGCAGTGCCGCCCCCATGGCGCGGTTCACCCCCAGCGCCTGGGCCTGCCGGTAGTTGTCCGCCAGCACCAGCTGCGCGACTTCGTCGGTCATCTCGGTCAGCAGCCGGTTGCGCTGCTTCACCGTCATCTCGCCGTCGGCCACCACAGCGTCGAGCAGGATCTTGATGTTGACCTCGTGGTCGGAGCAGTCGACGCCGGCCGAGTTGTCGATGGCGTCGGTGTGGATGAGGCCGCCGGCCGCGGCGAACTCGATGCGCGCGCGCTGCGTAAAGCCGAGGTTGCCTCCTTCCCCCACCACCCGGCAGCGCAGCTCGCGCGCGTCGATGCGCACGCCGTCGTTGGTGCGATCGCCCGCATCCGCGTGCGTTTCGTCGCTCGCCTTGACGTAGGTGCCGATGCCGCCGTTGTAGAGCAGGTCCACCGGCGCCCGCAGGATGGCCTGGATCAGCTCCTGCGGCGTCAGCGCGCTCGCGTCGACGCCGAGGCACGCGCGCGCTTCCGGCGTCAGCCGGATCGATTTCGCGCTGCGCGCGAAGACGCCGCCGCCCTTGGAGATGAGGCCCACGTCATAGTCGGCCCACGACGAGCGCGGCAGCGCGAACAGGCGCTCGCGCTCGCGGAAGCTCGTTTCCGCGTCGGGGTTCGGATCGAGGAAGATGTGGCGGTGGTCGAAAGCCGCCACCAGCCGGATGTGCCGCGACAGCAGCATGCCGTTGCCGAAGACGTCCCCCGACATGTCGCCGATGCCGGCGACGGTGAACCCGGTGGTCTGGATGTCGATGCCGAGGGCGCGGAAATGCTTCTTCACCGACTCCCAGGCGCCGCGCGCCGTAATTCCCATCTTCTTGTGGTCGTAGCCGACCGAGCCGCCCGAGGCGAACGCGTCGCCGAGCCAGAAGCCGTACTCCGCGGCGATGCCGTTGGCGATGTCCGAGAACGTCGCGGTGCCCTTGTCCGCCGCCACCACCAGGTAGGTGTCGTCCTCGTCGTGCCGCACCAGGTCCGGCGGCGGCGCCACTTGGCCGCCGACCCGGTTGCCGGTCAGATCCAGCAGCCCGCGCACGAACATCGAGTAGCACGACACCACTTCGCGCAGCAGCGCCTCGCGGTCGCCGGCCGGCGGCGGACACTTGACGACGAACCCGCCCTTGGCGCCGACCGGGACGATGACGGCGTTTTTCACCATCTGCGCCTTCATCAGGCCCAGCACCTCGGTGCGGAAATCCTCCATGCGATCGGACCAGCGCAGCCCGCCGCGCGCGACGCGCCCGCCGCGCAGGTGCACGCCCTCCGCCCGCCGCGCATAGACGTAGATCTCGAACATCGGGCGGGGCTCCGGCATGCCCGGCACCTTCGCCGGATCGAATTTCAGCGCCAGGTAGGGCTTGGCCGCGCCGTCCGGCAGCCGCTGGAAGTAGTTGGTGCGTACCGTCGCCCGCGTCGCCGCCAGAAGCCGGCGCAGAATGCGGTCCTCGTCCAGGCTGGCGACGGCATCCAGTGCCTGCTCGATCTCGGCGGCCAGCGCCTGCTCGCGTTCGCTGCGATCCGCGCCCACCGCCGGATCGTGGCGGATGCGGAACAACGCGACCAGCCGCGCCGCGATCTGCGGGTTCGCCGCCAGCGTGTTCTCGATGTAAGCCTGGCTGAAGGTGAAGCCGGTCTGGCGCAGATACTTCGCGTACGCCCGCAGCACGACGATCTCGCGCCAGGTCAGGCCGGCGCCGAGGACGAGGCGGTTGAAGTCGTCGCTTTCCGCGTCCCCGCGCCAGACGCGCAGGAACGCCTCCTCGAACAGTTCGCGCACGCGCTCGACGTCGACGCGCTCGCCGGCGAGCGGCTCGAGACCCATGTCGTGGACCCAGATGCACGGGCCGTCGCGCGGCTCCACCTCGTAGGGGCGCTCCTCCAGCACGCGCACGCCAAGGCGCTCCAGCAGCGGCAGGCTTTGCGACAGCGGCACCGCGGCGCCACGGCGCAGCAGCCGGAAGCGCAGCTCGGCTCCGGTGGCCTCCAGCGGCGCGTAGAGATTGAGCGCCAGGGCGTCGTCGCCGTCGAGCGCTTCCATCAACTCGATGTCGTGCACCGCAACCCGCGGCGAGCAGTCCTCGCGGTAGCCGGCCGGGAACGCGTCGCCGTAGCGGCGATGGAGCTCGCGCCCGCGCTCCTCGCCGAGCCGCCCGACCAGCGCGTCCGCCAGATCGTCCTCCCAGCGCCGGGTGGCGCGCGCCAGCTCCGCCTCGAGCGCGTCGTAATCCACCTCCACCGCGCTGCCCGGCGGCGTGTGCACCACGATCAGCACCCGCGCCAGGTCGGACTCGGACAGGTTCACGAAAAATTCCGACGACGTGCCGCCGAATGCCTCCATCAGCTGCCGCTGGATGCGCTGACGGACCTCCGTGCTGTAGTTGTCGCGCGGCGCGAAGACGAGGCAGGCGTAAAAGCGCCCGTAAGCGTCGCGGCGCACGAACAGCCGCGTGCGGGGGCGCTCGTGCAGGTGCAGGATGCCAAGCGCGATGCGGAACAGGTCGTCCTCGCCGATCTGGAACAGCTCGTCGCGTGGATAGGTCTCGAGGATCGTCAGCAGCGCCTTGCCCAGGTGGCTGCCCGGCAGCATGCCCGCGGCCTCGATGACCTTGCGGACCTTGCGCCGCAGAACCGGGATGTCGAGTGCGCTCGCCCGATAGGCGATGCTGGTGTAGAGCCCGAGGAAGCGGCGCTCGCCGACGACGTTGCCCTCGCCATCGAAGCGCTTGACGCCGACGTAATCGAGGTAGGCGGGGCGGTGCACCGTGGCCCGCGAGTTCGACTTCGTCAGCACCAGCAGCTCGGGGCTTCGCGCCAGCTCCCGCACCTCGGGCGGCAGCGTCGAGAAGCTGACCGACGGCACCTCGGCGCCGCCCTCGCGCAGGATGCCGAGGCCGGAGCCCGGCACGACCCGCAGCACGTCCTCCTCGCCTTCGCGCGCGAGCGTGTAATCGCGGCAGCCGAGGAAAAGGAAATGATCCGAGACCAGCCATTCCAGGAATGCCAGGCTCTCGGCCAGCTCCGCGCCGGGCAGCGGCGGCGGCGCGTCGCGCACCGCCTGCGCGGTGTCCCGCATGCGCTGCACCATCGGCCGCCAGTCCTCGAACGCGGCGCGCACGTCGGCCAGCACGCCGCGCAGGCCGACCCGCAGCGCCTCCAGCCGTGCGGGATCCGTCTCCCGCGAGACTTCCAGGTGCATGAACGACTCGTAGGTCGCGTCCGCCGCGTCCGCACCCGCCGCCAGCACCGCCGTCAGGTCGCCGCTCGCGTCGCGCCGCACCTTCATGACCGGGTGCACCAGCAGATGGACGCCGTAGCCCTGCCGCGTGATCTCCATCCGCACCGAGTCGACCAGGAACGGCATGTCGCGGTTGGCGATCTCCACCACCGTGTGCGGCGACTGCCAGCCGTGCTCGTCCACGCGCGGGTTGTAGACGCGCACCACCGGATCGTTCCCGGGCCGGTGGCGGCAGAACTGCCAGTGCGCAACGGCGGCGCCGTAGAGATCCTCGACCGGACGGTCGCGCAGGTCGGCCGGATCCAGCAGACGGAAGAACTGGCGCACGAACGATTCCACCTGCTCGACCTGCGGCGCCGGCAGGCGCGAGCGCACGAGCGCGAGAATCTCGTCGAGGGCGTCGAACTGGAAGGTGGACTCGCGCCGGTTCATGGAAACCCCCGCCGGGTGTTGCGGCGCGATGCAGGAGCGCAGCCGCGCCGTGGTCCGGGTGGCCGCAAACGGCCACGCGTCGGATGCCTTTAGCTTAACGGATTATCGCGGGGGCACGAAATTGCGCGGGCCGGCTGCGGACGCTCCGCGCGACAAGACTCAATCGGGGAGCTGGACCTGGACCACGCCACCCTCGACGCGGACCGGGAAGGTGCGGATATCCTCGTATGCGGGCGGCGCCTTCACCGCGCCGGTGCGCACGCAGAAACGCGCGCCGTGGCGCGGACAGACGATCTCGTCGCCCTCGACGTCGCCGCTGGCGAGGTCGCCGCCGTCGTGGGTGCAGAGGTCTTCGACCGCGAAGAAGTCGCCGTCGACGTTGACGACGGCGATGAACGTGCCGTCGACGTCCGTGGCATAAGCGGTTCCGGGCCGGATGTCGTCGCTGCGGGCGACGTCGAACCAGTCAGCCATTACGGGTGATGGGTGATGGGTGATGGGTGATGGGTGATGGGCGAGAGGCCGCGAGGGCGCGCAGCCGGTATTACCCATTCCCCTGGCCCATTCCGCTCAGAGCATGCCCAGCTGCAGCTTGGCGGCCTCGGTCATGCGGTCCTGGGTCCAGGGCGGCTCCCAGGTGAGCTCGACCTTGACCTCCTTGACCCCCGGCACCTCCGCGACCCGTTCCTGGACGGTCTGCGGGAAAGTCTGCGCGACCGGGCAGCCCGGCGCGGTCAACGTCATCTGAATGCCCACCTCGCCGCCCGGCTCCACTTCGAGCCCGTAGATGAGGCCGAGGTCGTAGATGTTGACGGGGATTTCGGGGTCGAAGATCTGCCGCAGCGCGTCGACGATGCGCTGCTCCAGCGTTTCGCGCGCCGCCGTCTCGTCCTGCTGCAGAAGCTGCTGCGGGTTCGCCATGGCTCTACTCGGTGGTCACCGGAACGTGTTGGTCGTGCATCGCCGCGTGGACGGTGTGCCAGGCCAGCGTCGCGCACTTCACCCTGGCCGGAAACTCGCGCACGCCGGCCAGCACCTCGAGCTTGCCGATGTCGTGCTCCTGCCCTTCGCCGGAATCCGTCACCGCCGCGTGGAAATCCTCGAACAGCCGCTCGGCCTCCGCCAGCGTCCTGCCCTTCAGGGCCTCGGTCATCAGCGAAGCCGACGCTGTCGAGATGGCGCAGCCGGAACCCTGGAAGCTCACGTCGGCGATGCGCTCGCCGTCGAGCCTGAGGAACACCGTGATCTTGTCGCCGCACATCGGGTTGTAGCCGTCGGCCTTGCGGTCGACGGGATCCATGACCCGGAAATTGCGCGGGTTGCGGTTGTGATCGAAGATCACTTCCTGGTAGAGCTCGCGCAGGTCCGCCATCAGCCGAACACCTCCCGCACCTTGTGGATGCCGCGCACCAGCGCGTCGACGTCCTCGCGCGTGTTGTAGAGCGCGAACGAAGCGCGCGCGGTCGCCGGCACGCAGAAGCGGTCCATGACCGGCATCGCGCAGTGGTGGCCGGCGCGGATCGCCACGCCCTCGTGGTCGAGGATCGTGCCGATGTCGTGCGGGTGCACGCCATCCATGACGAAGCCGAGGATGCTGGCCTTCGCGCGCGCCGTGCCGATCAGGCGCAGGCCCGGGATCTCCGCCACCGCGGCGGTGGCGTAGGCCAGCAGCTCGTTCTCGTGCGCCGCGATCGCGTCGATGCCGATGGCGGAAACGTAGTCGAGCGCGGCCCCGAGGCCGATCGCGCCGGCGATGTTGGGCGTGCCGGCCTCGAACTTGTAGGGCAGGTCGTTGTAGACGGTGCGCTCGAAGGTCACCATCTTGATCATGTCGCCGCCGCCCTGGTACGGGGGCATGCTTTTCAGCAGCGCCTCCCTGGCGTAGACGGCGCCGATGCCGGTGGGCGCGTAGACCTTGTGGCCAGAGAAGATGTAGAAGTCGCAGTCCAGCGCCCGCACGTCCACCGCCACGTGGGGGATCGCCTGGGCGCCGTCGAGCAGCACCTTGGCGCCGACGCGGTGCGCGTCGGCGACGATGCGCTCGACCGGGTTGATGGTGCCGAGCGCGTTGGACACGTGGACAACCGACACCAGTTTCGTGCGTTCCGAGAGGAGCTTCTCGAACTCCTCGTAGATCATCTCGCCGGCGTCGTTGATGGGCGCCACCTTCAGCACCGCCCCCGTCTGCTCGCACAGGATCTGCCACGGCACGATGTTGGAGTGGTGCTCCATGGCGGTGATGAGGATCTCGTCGCCGGCCTTGAGCTGGGAGCGGCCCCAGCTCTGCGCCACCAGGTTGATGCCTTCGGTGCAGCCGCGCACGAAGACGATCTCCTTGACCGACGCCGCGTTGAGGAACCGGCGCACGGTCTCGCGCGCGCCCTCGAAGGCGTCGGTGGCTTCCTGCGACAGCGCATGGACGCCGCGATGGACGTTGGAGTTGTACTGCTCGTAATAGCGCGCGTCCGCTTCGATCACCGCGCGCGGCTTCTGGCTGGTGGCGGCATTGTCGAGATAGGCCAGCGGCCTGCCGTGCACCGTGCGGCCGAGCACCGGAAAATCCTGGCGCCAGCGCTCGGCGCGCCCGGCCGGCATGCTTCGCACCACCGCTTCGTTGATCGCGCTCATAGCGACTCCCGGATGCTCTCGCCCTCGGGCAGGCGGTTGAGCAGCGCCTGCTCCAGCCGCAGCCGCACCGGCTCCAGCCGGATGCGGTTCAGCACGTCGTTGGCGAAAGCGTAGGTCAGCAGGCTGCGCGCGGTGGCCTCGCCGATGCCGCGCGAGCGCAGGTAGAACAGCATGTCGTCGTCGAGCTGGCCGACGGTGGCGCCGTGGGCGCACTTGACGTCGTCGGCGAAGATCTCGAGCTGGGGCTTGGTGTCGATCTCGGCCTCCCGCGACAGCAGCAGGTTGTTGTTGACCTGCTGGGCGTCGGTCTGCTGCGCGTCCTCGCGCACCAGCACGCGGCCGTTGAACACGCCGCGGCCGTGGCCGTCGAGGATGCCGCGGTAATACTCGCGGCTCACGCAGCGCGGCACGGCGTGGTCGACGCGGGTGTGATGATCGACGTGCTGGCGGCCGGCGGCCAGGTACAGCCCGTTCAGCGTCGCCTCGGCGCCGGGCCCGTCGAAGCGGGTCTCGATGTCGTTGCGCGCGAGCTGGGCCCCCATCGCCACCGAATGCGACGTGAATCGGCTGTCGCACGCCTGCACAGCACGAATGGCGGCGATGTGCAGCGACTTCGCGTCCTCCTGCAGCAGCTTGACGTGCTCGACGCCGGCGTTGGCGCCGGCGTCGATACGGGTCTCGACCGTCGTCAGCGCCTCCGCGCCCGGCAGGCTCACGTAGTGCTCGATGACAGTGACTTCGGCGCCTTCGCCAGCCACGATCACGTTGCGCACGTGGGCGGCGTGGCCGCCGCCGGTGGCCATGAAGATCAGGTGTACCGGCCGCGGCAGCCGCGCGCCCGCCTCCAGCCGGATTGCGGCGCCGTCGCTCCAGAGCGCCGCGTTGAGCGCTTCGAAGCCGCTGCCGCCGGCTGCGCTCGCCAGGTGCGGCTGCAGCCACCGGGCGTCGTCGCGCAGCGCCGCGGACAATGGCCGCACGGAGGCGTCCGCCGGCAGGGAGTCGATATGGGAAAGCCCGGCCTCGTACCAGCCGTCGACGAACACCAGCACGTCGGCATCGAGGTCGGAGAAGATGTGCGCGGCCACCGTTTCCGCGGTCGCCTCGCCGGGCGAGCTGCGCGGCGCAAAATGTTTGCGCTCCACCGCGGCGACGTTGGTGTACTTCCAGTCCTCGTGGCGCAGCGTCGGAAAGCCCACCGCACGGAAGCGCTCGAGCGCGTCGCGCCGGATCTTCTCCGCCCAGGCGACGCCATGCCCCGGTAGCCGCGCCGCCAGCCCCGCATAGTCGTCCGCGTATCGCTGCACCGCGGGGCTCCTGATGTCCTCGACTTTCATGCCGCGCGCGCTCCGTCGGCCGGCCCGGCCAGGTTGGCGTAGCCCGTCTTCTCCAGCTCCAGCGCCAGCTCGCGGCCGCCGGACTTGACGATCTGCCCCTTGGCCAGCACGTGGACGTGGTCCGGCACGATGTAGTTGAGCAGCCGCTGGTAGTGGGTAACCATCACGACCGCGCGCTCGGGGCTGCGCAGCGCGTTGACGCCGCCGGCGACCACCTTGAGGGCGTCGATGTCGAGGCCCGAGTCGGTCTCGTCGAGAATCGCCAGGCGCGGCTCCAGCACCGCCATCTGCAGGATCTCGTTGCGCTTCTTCTCGCCGCCGGAGAAGCCCTCGTTGACCGCGCGGTAGAGAAACTCCTCGCGGATCTCCACCAGCCGCATCTTCTCCTTCACCAGTTTGAGGAAGTCCATCGCATCCAGCTCGGCTTCCCCGCGGTGCTTGCGCACGGCGTTGAGCGCCGACTTGAGCAAGTAGACGTTGGATACCCCCGGGATCTCCACCGGGTACTGGAACGCCAGGAACACGCCCTCGCGCGCGCGCTCCTCCGGCGCCAGATCCAGCAGGTTCCTGCCCAGATAGAGGACCTCGCCGCCGGTCACCTCGTAGCCACCGCGGCCGGCGATGACGTTTGCGAGCGTGCTCTTGCCCGAGCCGTTGGGGCCCATGATGGCGTGGGTCTCGCCGGCATTGACCGTCAGGCTGACGCCCTTCAGGATGGGCTTGCCGTCGACGCTGGCGTGCAGATTTCTGATCTCAAGCATTCGCTTACCTTTTCGTTTGTTCCGCTAACCGCAGAGGCGCCGAGGCGCGGAGAAGATCAAGTGCCCTGCTCTGCGTCTCCGCGCCTCCGCGGTTACGCATCCATTACCCCACACTGCCTTCCAGCGAGACGCCCAGCAGCTTCTGGGCCTCCACCGCGAACTCCATCGGCAGCTCCTTGAACACTTCCTTGCAGAAGCCGTTGACGATCATCGACACCGCGTCCTCGGCCGAGATGCCGCGCTGCATGCAGTAGAACAGCTGGTCCTCGCCGATGCGCGAGGTGGTCGCCTCGTGCTCGACCTTGGCCGTCGGATTCTTGACCTCGATGTAGGGGAAGGTATGGGCGCCGCAGCGGTCGCCCATCAGCATCGAGTCGCACTGGGTGTAGTTGCGCGCGTTGTCCGCGCCCTTCAGGATCTTCACGAGGCCCCGGTAGGCGTTCTGGCCGCGGCCGGCGGAGATGCCCTTGGAGACGATGGTGCTTCTCGTGTTCTTGCCGACGTGCACCATCTTGGTCCCGGTGTCGGACTGCTGGCGGTTGTTCGTGAGCGCCACCGAATAGATCTCGCCGACCGAGTTGTCGCCCTTGAGGATGCAGCTCGGATACTTCCAGGTGATGGCCGAGCCGGTCTCGACCTGGGTCCACGAGATGTGCGAGTTCACGCCGCGGCATTCGCCGCGCTTGGTGACGAAGTTGTAGATGCCGCCGCGGCCCTCCTTGTCTCCAGGGTACCAGTTCTGCACCGTGGAGTACTTGATCTTGGCGTTGTCGAGCGCCACCAGCTCCACCACCGCCGCGTGCAGCTGGTTCTCGTCGCGCATCGGCGCCGTGCAGCCTTCCAGGTAGGAAACTGAGGCGCCCTCGTCGGCCACGATCAGCGTGCGCTCGAACTGGCCGGTCGACTTGGCGTTGATGCGGAAGTAGGTGGACAGCTCCATAGGGCACCTGACGCCCTTGGGCACGTAGACGAACGAGCCGTCCGAGAAGACGGCGGAATTGAGCGCCGCGTAGAAGTTGTCGGTGTAGGGAACGACGCTGCCGAGATACTTCTCCACCAGCTCCGGGTGGTCCTTCACCGCCTCGGAGAACGAGCAGAAGATGATCCCCATCGCCGCCAGCTTGTCCTTGAAGGTGGTCGCCACCGAGACGCTGTCAAACACCGCGTCCACCGCGACCCCCGCCAGCAGCTCCTGCTCTTTGAGCGGGATGCCGAGCTTCTCGTAGGTGCGCAGCAGCTCCGGATCGACCTCGTCCAGGCTCTTCGGCGCGTCGGTCTTCTTCTTCGGCGCGGCGTAGTAATAGAGGTCCTGGTAGTCGATCGGCGGGTAGTGGACGTTGGCCCACTCCGGCTGGCGCATCGTCAGCCAGTGGCGGTAGGCGCGCAGGCGCCACTCCAGCATGAACTCGGGCTCGCCCTTCGTCTCCGAGATCAGCCGCACGATGTCCTCGTTCAGCCCCTTCGGGAAGACCTCCATCTCGATTTCGGTCTCGAAGCCGTGCTTGTATTCCTGGCTGATCAGCTGGTCGAGTTGATGTGCTGCAGTCGACATTTAATGCTCCCGTGAGAACCTGTTGCGCTACGCCGCCGTCGCCCGCGGGCGCGCGCGCAGCTGGTCGGTGTTGATCACGCTCAAGCTGGGCTGCGCCATCTCGGCCAGCGTCACGCCCTGCAGTGCGCGGCGCACCGCCAGCGTGATCTTCATCCAGTTCGGCCGGATCGCGCAGGAATCCTCCTGCTCGCAAACGCCCGGGTGGCTCGAGCACTCGGTCAGCGCGATCGGGCCTTCGATGGCGTCGACGATCTCGGCGAGGCTGATTCGCTCCGGCGCGCGCGCCAGGCTGTAGCCGCCCTTGGTGCCGCGGTGCGAAACCAGCAGGTCGCCGCGCGCCAGCAGCTTGAGTATCTTGCTGACGGTGGGCGGCGAAACCTGGATGGCAGCCGCGACGCCGGCGGCGTTATGCACGCCGTCGGGATGCCGGGCCAGGTAGGTCATGACCAGGGTCCCGTAGTCCGTCAGTTTGCTCATCCGTATCATCGCCAGCCCGCCATCGTCAGCGAAATTTAGGACTATTTTAGTCCTGTATCGTTCATCGCTTCAACAGGTTTTCCTAATAAAACCCTGCTAACAGGTATACTTCGCAAAAAAATCAGCCTCCTGCATGCGCTCCCGGTGAAACAGCGATCCTTCTTGAGCCCCGGTCCCGGGAGCTTTCATCGCCTCGCCTACACGGACTGGGGCGCCCCCGGCAGTCCGCGAGTGGCGGTGTGCGCCCACGGACTTACCCGCAACGGCCGCGATTTCGATGCGCTGGCCCGGGCGCTGGAAGATGACTATCGCGTCATCTGTCCGGACATGCCCGGACGCGGCCGCAGCGACTGGCTCGACGACCCCGAGCGCTATGGCTACCCGCTCTATGTCGCCGACGCGGCCGCGCTGCTCCGGCGCATCACCCATGCGGGCGCCGCGTCGTTCTGGCGCCGGCTCGGCCGCTGGCTCGCTGGCCGCCCCCGCATCGCCCAGGTGGACTGGGTCGGCACGTCGATGGGCGGCATCATCGGCATGATGCTGGCGGCCCAGAAGCACTCGCCGATCCGCCGCCTCGTCCTCAACGACGTCGGTCCCGTGGTGCCCGCGCGCGCGCTCAACCGGTTGGGGGACTACGTCGGGCGCGATCCGCATTTCGCCTCGCTGGACGCGCTCGAAGCCTACGTGCGGGAGGTCTACCGCACGTTCGGTCCGCTAACCGACAATCAGTGGCGCCACCTGGCCGCTCACAGCTACCGCCGCACGGCGGACGGCCGCTACGCGCCCAATTACGACCCGGCGATCGGCCGCGCCTTCGCCAAGCCCTTCGAGCGGGATCTCGAGCTTTGGCCGGTCTGGGACGCCATCCGCTGCCCCGTCCTCGTGCTGCGCGGCGCCGACTCCGACCTGCTCACCCGCGACACCGTCCGGCGCATGCAGGAGCGCGGGCCGGGCGCACGCCTGGTGGAGTTCGCCGGCATCGGCCACGCCCCGGCGCTGATGGCGGCCGACCAGGTGCGCCCCGTGCGCGAATTTCTCCTGGCCGGCTGATGCGGCACGGCGCGCATGACAAAGCCGCAACAATCCTCTGCGGGCCGAGGCAAGGCACCGTACAATCACGCACTTTGCCGCCGCTTGGCGGCAGCGGCACAGGGCAACGGGGGGAGCGTTGAGCCAGTCCAAGAGCCTGCCGAGCGCGATCGCGCTGGTGAGCGCCATCGTTCTCGGGATCGTGATCGTCGCGTCCGGCACGCGGCTGGCGGAGACGGAATGGAATCGGGGCGACCTCGCCAGCGAGACGCTGTTCGTCGCCATGGTGTTCGTCTGGATCGCCATCACCAGCCGGCTGACCCTGCGGCCGCGCACCGCCTGGCTGCTGCAGGGCGGTCTGCTGCTGGTGCTGCTGGGCGGGGTCGCCGACGCGCTGGATGAGATCTACGAAGTTCCCGGCATCCTCAGCGGCACTTTCGAGAACGTCGGCTTTCCGGCCGGCATGCTGATGGTCACCGTGTCGTTGTACTGGCTGGTGCAGGACTATGCCCGCACGCTGGCGTCGCTGCGCGGCGAGAAGGAGCTGTTCGAGGCGCGCAGCGTGAGCGACGCCCAGACCACGCTGCTCAACCGCCGCGCGTTCGACGAGGCGCTGTCCACGCAGATGGCCGTTGCCGGCCAGAACCGGCGCCCGCTCTCGCTGCTCGTCCTCGACCTCGATAATTTCAAGCAGTTCAACGACACCTACGGCCATCCCGAGGGCGACAAGGTCATCGCTGCCGCCGGGCAGGTGATCCGGCGCTGCATCCGCGCCACCGACGTCGGCTGCCGCTACGGCGGCGAGGAATTTGCCGTGATCCTGCCCGAGGCCGGTCACGACGAGGCGATGCGGGTGGCCGAGCGGATCCGCAAGGAATTTGCCCTCACCGTGTTCGAGCCGCGGCCGGGCGAGAAGGTCAGCAAGACGCTCAGCGTCGGACTGGCGAGCCTGCAGCCCAACGACTCGCCCGAGGGTCTCTTCGACCGCGCCGACGGCGCGCTCTACGCGGCCAAGCGCATGGGCAAGGACCGTTCGCTCTACGGCTAGACCCGGCGCGCCACGCGCGCCGCGCCCGCTTGACCGCGCGACACCACCTGCGGATCATCGGTCACTGCCGACCGTGACGGGCCGCTGCCGTGCTGCTGTTCGACATCATCGCCGAGAACCGCATCCAGGAAGCCATCGAGAACGGCGCCTTCGACAACCTGCCGGGCGCCGGCAAGCCGCTCGACCTGACGGAAGATCCGCTGGTCCCGGCCGAGCTGCGCGCGGCGTACCGCATGCTCAAGAACGCGGGCTGCGTGCCGCCGGAGCTGGAGCAGCTCAAGGAGTGGCGTGGACTGCAGCGACTGGCCGCCGAAGCGCCCGACGACGACAGCCGCCGCCGCGCGCTGGCCCGGCTCAACCTGCTCGCCGCGCGCCTGGCGGAATCCCGCGGGCTGCGCGGCTACCTGCGCATCGAAGCGCAATACGCCGCCAAGGTGCTCGAGCGATTCGACCGCTCGGGCCGCTGACGGCGGCTCCGTGCGCCAGCGCTGTCGGCGGTTCGTCAGAGGCGTCGAACCGCCCTCATTCCGGCACCGGCGCCGGACCGACGCCGCTGCACTTAACAAATTGATATAAAAGACGTTCGCCCCCGGCCGACCGGCCCGCGGGCGCTGGTCGCGGAATTGCATGTGACAGGTGTGACGACAACCTCATCCGGCACCGCCCGGACGCCCATGCTCAATCTCGCTTACAGCGAAAACGACGCCCCAGCCGAACCCGGCCAAGCGCAGCCCGCTGCGGACGCCGTCGGCGTTCTCAACCGTCTCGATCAGTTCGTCTACCGCTACGACCCGGCCGGCGAGGGCCTGCTCGATCTCGTCGGCGGCGGCTGCTCGGTCGTCACCGGCTTCCTCGCCGACGACGCCGTCTTCGCCACCCGCGCCGCCTACGAGGAGATCATCCTGCCCAAGGACCGCAAGTCGGTCCGGACGGCGCTCGCGCAGGCGCTCGACAATCGCGAGCGCTTCGACCTCGAATACCGCATCGTCACCGCGTTCGGCCAGATCCGCTGGGTCTGGGAGCGCGGCATCGGGTTGTTCGACGCGGACGGCGTGTGCCGCGCGGTCGAGGGCAGTATCGCCGACGTCACGGCGCGGCACGCCGCGGCGAGCGAAGTGGCGAAGCAACGGCAGTTCTACATGCGCATCGTCGAGCATGCCGCGGAAGGCGTGTTCCGGCTGGCCCCCGACGGCCGCCTCGCCTATGCCAATCGCGCGATGGCGGGCCTGCTCGGCTACTCTTCCCGGCGCGAGCTCCAGGAACGCGTCTCGAACCTCGGCATCCAGCATTTCGTTAATCCCGGCGAGTGCAGCGAGTTTCTCGGCGGCGTGCGCGCCGCCGGCGTCGTCACGGATTTCGAAGCCGAGCTGCAGCGTGCCGACGGCGAGCATTTCTGGGCGCTCATCAGCGCCCGCGCGATCACCGATCGCCATGGCCGGCTGCATTACTTCGACGGCTGTCTGCGCGACGTGACCCGGCGGCAGGCCGAGCTCAGCCGGCTGCGGCGCGCGGTGACGCACGATCCCGTCAGCGGACTGCCGGCCCGGCACACCCTGGAATCGACGCTGGAAGACGCCCTGGAGGACGCCCGCGCGCGCGGCGCGCCGCTGGCGGTGGCGGTGGCGGACGTCGACGGCTTCCGCGAGATCAACGCGGCGCTGTGTTATGCGACGGGAAGCCAGATCCTGCGCGGAGTCGCCTCGCGGCTCGCCTCCACCGTGCGCCAGAGCGACGCGGTGGTGCATCTCGGCGGGGACGCGTTCGCGCTGATCCTGCCCGCGGACGACTCGGGCGCCGGCATCATGGGCGTCGTGCAGAATGTGCTCAAGGTGGCGACGCAGTCGTTCGATGTCCAGGGCCGCAAGGTCCATCTATCGCTGAGCGTCGGTATCGCGCTGTTCCCGCAGCACGCGGACAACCCGGACACGCTGCTCGGCCACGCGGAAGACGCGCTGCGCCACGCCAAGGCGGCGGGACGCGGAACGTTCCACCTATACGACGCCGAGGCATCCCAGCCGCCGTCGAAGAGCCAGGATCCCGGCTCCGGCCTGTTGCGCCGCCTGCGCCGCCTGCTGTCGGCCTGACCCCTTCCAACGCGGGGCGCCGCGCGCTCCGCGGCGCCGTCGAAAACTTCAGCCCACCGCGCCGGGCTTTCGCCCAACAGGGGACCGAGGATGCCGTTTTCCAGCAACGCGGCTGCGGCAATCAGAGCCTCTGCCTCGGCCGGCGTCGCCGCGCCGGCGTAGCCCGCCAGCCGCCGAAACTTCTCCGCCAGCTCCGCGCTCGTGAGACGGTTGCCCGGATCGCCCTTCGGCACCGTCACGCGCTGCGAGAAACGCCGGCCGTCGCGGGTCTCCACGTCCACCACCGCGCTCCATTGCGCGGGATAGGCGCCGTCCACGTCCGGATCGAGAACCATCTCGACTTTCGCCAGTAATTCGCGCAACCCCGGATCGGCCAGCGCCGCGTCGGTGAAATCCAGCACCGACGCGGAGCGCTTGGCGGCGATCTGCGCCAGCACGAAGCCCATGCAGAACTTGGACTGGTGCACCGTGCGCGGATCCCTGACCGGGCCGAGCACGTCGAGCGCGGCGCGATACACGCGCGCCGTGATGCGGGCAACGTCCTCCGGCGCGAGATGATGCTCCGTGACGATCGCGAGCAGCGCGTCGGCGGACGGATGCGTGTGGCGGCACGAGGCGTGGTACTTGATCGACGTCTCATTCACCGCCCAGCGCGTGCCGAGCGCCGCCGTGAGCCTCGCCGCCTCGGCGTCGCGCGACATTCCCGCCGCCATGCCCTGCTCGCCTTCCAGGACGCGGCTGGCGCCGGTGAAACCGTCGCGCGCCAGGTAGGCGGCCAAAAGCCCGTTCGCGGCCGCCTTGGCGGTGTGCAGCTGTTTCGAGTCGGCGGCGTCGCGCAGAAACTCCCACAGCCCCGCGGCCTGCGTACCGGCCGAGCCGAACGCGTGCAGCATGCGCTGCGCATCCAGTCCCAGCAGTCGGCCGACCGCGGCCGCCGCGCCCAGCGTGCCGGCCGTGCCGGTCGTGTGGAACACCGTGTAATGGCTGCGGCCGAGGAACTCGCCCACCCGCGTGCACGCTTCGTAGCCGGCCGCGCACGCGGCGATGAATTCCCGCCCGGACGAACCCAGCGCCTGCGCCACCGCCAGCGCCGCCGGAAACACCACCGTCCCGGGATGCGTCACCGAAGCGTTGTGCAGGTCATCCTGCTCGACGACGTGGGAGGCGGCGGCGTTGACCAGCGCGGCGAAGTACGGCGCGGTCGTCCGTCGCGAAACGAGGATCTCGGCGGCGCCGTCGCTGGGGCCCATCGCGGCGGCGAACGCCTCCAGGGCCGTGACCGGCCGCGCGCCGCGCCCGGCGAGCGCCGAGCCCAGCCAGTCGAGAAACAGCTCCTTGGTGCGCAGCACCGCCTCGGCGGGCAGGTCGTCGTACGCGAGGCCGGCGCAAAACTCGGCCAGTCGTCTGGTGCTCATCGGTTCTCCTTCGCTCCGCGACGCTAGATCGCGCCGTCCGCGGCCAGCGCCGACACCGCCGCTTCCGCGAATCCGAGTTCGGCGAGGATTGCGCGGGTGTGCTCACCCACCGCGGGGATCGGGTCCATGCGCGGTTCGACGCCATCGGGCATCGCCGGCGGCACCAGCGCCCTGAGCGCGCCGGCCGGCGAGGCCACCTCGCGCCAGCGATCGCGCGCCGCGAGCTGCGGATGATCCCAGAACTCCTGCACGGTGTTGAGCCGCGCGTTGGCAATCTCGGCGCCGACTCGGCGGCATCGAAGCGCGACAACGCTCCCGCCACCTCCGCGCGCAGCTCCGCTCGGTGCGCCTGGCGCGCGGCGTTGCCGAGGCAGCGCGGGTCGTCGACCAGGTCCGGGCGCTCGATCACCTCGCGGCAGAAGCGCTCCCATTCGCGCTCGTTCTGGATGCCGAAAAACACGGGCTTGCCGTCACCGGCGGGAAACGGCCCGTACGGGAAGATCGTCGCGTGCTCGGCGCCGGTGCGCGGCGGCGGCGTGCCGCCGTAGGCCGCGTAGTAGGCAGGGTAGCTCATCCATTCGCCCAGCGACTCGAACATCGAGACGTCGAGCGCCGCGCCTTCGCCGGTGCGCTCGCGCTGAAACAGCGCGGCCAGGATGCCGGAGTAGGCGTACATCCCCGCGGCGATGTCGGCAATCGAGATCCCCGCCTTGCTCGGCGTGTCCTCGGTGCCGGTGACCGAGACCACCCCGGACTCGCACTGCACCAGCAGGTCGTAGGCCTTCTTCTCGGCGTAGGGGCCGCTCCCGCCGTAGCCCGAGATCCCGCAGACGACGAGGCGCGGGTGGCGCGCGCGTAGCCGCTCGGCGCCCAGCCCGAGACGCTCGGCCGCGCCCGGCGCCAGGTTCTGGATGAAAACGTCGGCCTTCGCCAGCAGCCGCGCCATCACCTCGGCCGCTTGCGGATGCTTCATGTCGAGCGTCAGGCTCTCCTTCGAGCGGTTGAGCCAGACGAAGTGGGACGACTGCCCGAGCACGGTGCGGTCGTAGCCGCGCGCAAAGTCGCCGCTGCCGGGCCGCTCGATCTTGATCACGCGCGCGCCGAGATCGGCGAGCTGGCGGCTCGCGAACGGCGCCGCGACGGCTTGCTCCAGCGAGACGACCGTGATGCCGTCTAAAGGTCGCATACGGGATCCCAACGGCGCTTTCTACCGCAGAGACGCCGAGGCGCGGAGAAAGTCGAATTCCTTTTCACCGCGAAGGACGCGAAGGACGCAAAGGCGTGATAAAGCCAAACGTTCATCGTTTCTTCCTTCGCGTTCATTGCGTCCTTGGCGGTTCAATCTTGGTTCCCTCCTCCGCGTCTCTGCGCCTCTGCGGTGAAAAAATTCCGCATTTCCCTGCGCCTCCGCGTCTGTGCGGCAGATACCACGATTCAATACGACCGCGGCAGCCCGAGCACGTGCTCGGCCACGTAGGACAGGATCAGGTTGGTCGAGATCGGCGCCACCTGGTAGAGCTTGGTCTCGCGAAACTTGCGCTCGACGTCGTACTCCGCCGCGAAGCCGAAGCCGCCGTGGGTCTGCAGGCAGACGTTGGCCGCCTCCCAGGAGGCGTCGGCCGCCAGCAGCTTGGCCATGTTGGCCTGCGCGCCGCAGGGCTCGCCGCGGTCGAACAGCTCGGCAGCCCGGTAGCGCATCAGGTTGGCGGCCTCGACGTTCACGTAGGCGCGGGCGATCGGGAACTGGATGCCCTGGTTCTGTCCGATCGGGCGGTCGAACACCACGCGCTCGCTGGCGTAGGCCGAAGCCTTCTGGATGAACCAGTAGCCGTCGCCGACGCACTCGGCCGCGATCAGGATGCGCTCGGCGTTCATGCCGTCGAGGATGTAGCGGAAGCCCCTGCCCTCCTCGCCGATCAGGCTCTCGGCGGGGATCTCGAGGTTGTCGAAGAACACCTCGTTGGTCTCGTGATTCGGCATGTTGCGGATCGGCCGCACGGTGATGCTGTTGCCGACGTGCGCGCGCAAATCGACCAGGAATACCGACAGCCCTTCGCTCTTCTTCTTCACCTCGGCGAGCGGCGTGGTGCGCGCCAGCAGCAGCATGAGGTCGGAGTGCTGCACGCGCGAGGTCCAGACCTTCTGGCCGTTCACCACATAGCGATCCCCCTTTCGGACCGCCGTGGTCTTAAGCTTCGTCGTATCGGAGCCCGTCGTCGGCTCGGTGACCGCGAACGACTGCAGCCGCAGTTCCCCGCTCGCGACCTTGGGCAGGTACTCGCGCTTCTGCGCGTCCGAGCCGTGGCGCAGCACCGTGCCCATGACGTACATCTGCGCGTGGCATGCGCCGGAGTTGCCGCCGGAACGGTTGATCTCCTCGAGGATGACCGAGGCTTCCGCGATGCCGAGACCGGCGCCGCCGTACTCTTCCGGGATCAGCGCCGCCAGCCAGCCCGCCTCCGTCAGCGCCTTGACGAAGGCCTCGGGGTAGGCACGCTCCTCGTCGAGCTTCTGCCAGTAGTCGGCGCCGAACGTCTCGCACAGCGCGCGCACGGCGGACCGCAGCTCCGGGTAAGACCTCGCTCCCTCGAATTCCATGGTCGTTGTTGTCGTGGTGGCGCCCGAGGCCAGCCGGGCGGAGGCGGTATCTTTGCGGCTCGCCCTCTGGGTGTCAACGGCACCGGTTGAACGCCTCCTGCCCCTTGCTAGACTGGCGGCGCCGTTCACGGCCGGCGGCGATCCCCGGCGGGCGCGGAAGCGTCGTAAAAGACAACCTTGAACCGCGAAGGATGAAAAGGAAACCAATGGCTGGACCGCGGAATCGTAGCTACAGGAGGTGCGCGTCCGCAGTGATCGGCATTCGGCCTTTTTCCGCGCCTCGGCGTTTCTGCGGTTGCCAATGACGTCATGAAGCCGATACCCATAGCGTTGACCTGCGCGACCGCGCTGCTCGCGGCGGCCATAGCGACGGCCGACGATGAAGGCAAGCTCCGGCAGGAGCGGCAGCAGATGGTCTCCACCATCGAAAGCCATACGCGCGCCACGGCGACCTACACCGGTCACGCCGCGCTGTCGCCGCGCGTCATGGCAGCGATGGCCAAGGTGCCGCGCCACCGCTTCGTCCCGCCGGAATGGGCGGGCGCGGCCTACGCCGACCGCCCGCTGCCGATCGGCCACGGCCAGACCATCTCGCAGCCGTTCGTCGTCGCGCTGATGACCGATCTCCTCGACCTCAAGGGCGGCGAGCGGGTGCTGGAGATCGGCACCGGCTCCGGCTACCAGGCCGCGGTGCTGGCGGAGTTGGCAAAGAAGGTCTACACGATCGAGATCGTCGACCCGCTGGGACAGCGCGCCGCGGCGCTGCTGCGCGAGCTCGGTTACGCCAACGTCGAGGTACGCATCGGCGACGGCTACCGCGGCTGGCCCGAGGCGGCACCGTTCGACGCGATCATCGTCACCGCCGCGCCGCCTTCGGTGCCCGAGGCGCTGGTGCGCCAGCTCAAGCCCGGCGGCCGGCTGGTGCTGCCGGTGGGCGCCACCCACGAGATGCAGGTGCTGACCGTGATCGAGAAGCGCGCCGATGGCTCGCTCGAGCGCAAGCCGGTGCTGCCGGTGCGCTTCGTGCCGATGGTGCAGGGACGGCTGCCGTTCAGTGATCCAGCGGCCGGTCGGCCGCCACTTCCCGCGCCAGCCTGAGGCCCGCCATCGTCGCCAACGGGCCCACCGTTTCCAGGATCGCGACGGAGGCCAGGACGATCGCAGCCAGCGTGGCGGACGCTTCCGGGTAGAGCCCCTTCACCGACTCCACCAGTCCGATCGCCATGCCCGCCATCGGCGTCAGCGCCAGTGCGATGCCAAACGATTGCCGGTGCGTGTAACCGCTCGCCCAGGTGACGCCGTAGACGACGCTCATTTTGGCGACGAAGCGCGCGGCGACGAATACGGCGGCCAGCCAGCCCACGCTCATCAGCTCCTCGACGTGCAGGCTCGCCCCGGCGACAACGAATAGGATCACGAAGAAGATGTCGCCGCCGTGGCCGAATTCCACCTCCATCAGGGTTTGCTGGCGGTCGAAGTAGCGGCAGAACACGCCGAGCGCCAGCAGCGTCAGCAGGAACGAGACGTGCAGCAGGTGGGCCAGCCCGACGCCGAGAACGATCACGCCCACCAACAGCGCGAACTGCGCATTCTCGCGCCGGCCGATCAGCCGCGCCAGGGCGACGGTGGCGTGGGCCAGCACGAAGCCCAGCGCCAGCGCCCCCGCCGCCTGGTACAGCGGCTGCAGGATCGCGGCGGCCCAATCGCCCGCCTGCTCCTTGTGCAGGAACGGCAGGATCAGGCTGAAGACGAAGAACGCCAGCAGGTTGTTGAGCGCGGTGAGCTGCAGGCAGCGGCTGCTGGCCGGGCCGCTGGCGTTCATCTCGCGCATGACCAGCAGCACCACGGCCGGCGACGACGACATCGCGATGGCGGCGATCAGCGCGGCGGCCACCGGCCCGATGCCGAGGAACCACAGCGCGCCGAACACCAGCGCGAAGGTGGCCGCGCACTCGCCGAGCCAGGTGCCGAGCAGCCACGGGTCGGTCGACATCGTCCGCACCGGCAGCTTCTCGCCGATCTGGAACAGGATCAGCCCCAGCGCGATGTCGACGAACACGCTGGAAGCCGCCACCATCTCGCTCGAGAACAGCCCCAGCACCGCCGGCCCGAGGACGAAGCCGATCGCGATGTAGCCGGTGATGCGCGGCACGTAGCCGCTGCGGTGCGCCAGCTCGCCGCCCACCAGCCCGGCCCAGAGCACGAGGCCGAAGACGACGAAGTTGTTGACCGCGGGCGGCCAGGTCGGCAGAAAGTCGAACGCCATGGGATAAAAAAGGTGGCGCGCGCCGCCCCGGGCGGCCCGCGCGCGTGACCGGGCCTAGCGTGCGCCGGCCGCGCGCATGCGTCCGTCGGCCGCCGCCCATTCGCGGCGGAAGGTGTCTTCCATCTCGCGGCGGAAGCGCACCGCGTCGATTTCCCGGTAGTCGACGTCCTCCCAGCGCACCGGCTGGCCGGCGGCGACCGCGCGCTTGAGTCTGACGCCGTGCGCGAGGCCCAGCGGCAGCCCGCCGGACGCCAGCGAATCCACCGCGGGCATCAGCTTGCCGAACACGGTGAAGCCGCCCTCGCCGTCCAGCGTCTCGCCGGCATCCAGGTTGCGCTTGGCCGTGGCCACGACGTCGCCGCGGAAGCCGGTCGCGCAGCCGGTCGCCTCCCCCCGCACGCCGGCCGACGCCACGCTGATGCCGAGTTCCAGGCCGATGAGATGGAACGGCTTGTACATCGACGAGTAGTTGCCGGTATCGTCGGTGACGAGACCGTACTCCTTGAAGCAGCGCTTTACGTACTCGCTGTCGGCGGCGAAGGTGACGTACACGCCCCAGCGCAGATCACGGTAGACAGGACGGCCGTCGCGCTCGACGCTCGAGATGACCTCGACCTGGCCGCGATGGTGCAGCTGACCACCCTCGACGCGCGGCTTCAGCACGCGCGCCAGGTCGTCGACGCCGCACGGCGGGAAGGCGAGGCCGTCCGGCGCGGGCAGCAAGCCGGTGGCGTTGGCCACCGCCGCCATCTCGATCGCCGACTTGGTGCCGTCGAGGAAAGAATTGAACATCTGCGCGTTGAAGTCGCCGCCCGCCACCATCTCCGGCGTGAAGCCGTAGTGGCCCCAGACCGTCTCCGGGGTGGAGGCGTGGTAGGCCGGCAGGTACTTGGTACCCTTGCCCGCCGCCACCACCTCGAACCCGGCAGCGCGCGCCCAGTCCACCATCTCGCAGATCAGCGCCGGCTGGTCGCCGTAGGCGAGCGAATAGACGATGCCCGCCTCGCGTGCGCGCCGCGCGAGCAGCGGGCCCGCCAGCGCATCGGCCTCGACGTTGACCATGACCACGTGCTTGCCGTGCTCGCAGCAGGCCAGCACGTGGCGGATGCCCGCGGCGGGACTGCCGGTGGCGTCGATCACCACGTCCACCGGGTCGGCGCCGATCAGCGCCAGGGCGTCGTCCGTGATCCAGGTGCCGCCGCTCTTCACGGCGGCTTCCAGGCTCGCCGCGCCGTAGCGCTCCGCCGGCCAGCCGACCCGCGCCAGCGATTCGCGCGCCCGCGCCGGGTTGAGATCGGCGACGCCGAGGACGTGCAGGCCCGGCGTCCGCGGCGCCTGCGACAGGAACATGGAGCCGAACTTGCCGGCGCCGATCAGCGCCACGCGCAGCGGTCGGCCGGCCGCGGCGCGCTCGCCCAGCAGTCGATGCAGGTTCATGCGTAACCTCCGGCGCCGAAGGCGCGGTTACTTGCTCTTGGGCACGCGGCCCAGCAGGTAGAACTCGTCGTTGGGTCGCATGTCGATCAGATTCGCCATGCGGTTCGACAGCGCGAAAAACGCGGCGACGGCGCCGATGTCCCAGATATCCTCGTCGTTGAAGCCGTGGCCGCGCAGCGCGTCGAACGCCGCCTCGCTCACGGTGCCGGGCGCGGTGGCCACCTGCATGGCGAAGTCCAGCATGGCCTTCTGCCGCGGCGTGATGTCGGCCTTGCGGTAGTTGATCGCGACCTGATCCGCGACCAGCGGATGCTTCGCGCGAATCCGCAGGATCGCGCCGTGTGCCACCACGCAGTAGTGGCAGTCGTTGGCGGCGCTGGTGGCCACCACGATCATCTCGCGCTCGGCCTTGGTCAGGCCGCTTTCCTTCTCCATCAGCGCGTCGTGGTAGGCGAAGAAGGCGCGGAACTCGTCGGGCCGGTGGGCGAGCGTGAGGAACACGTTGGGCACGAAGCCGGACTTCTCCTGCACGGCCTCGATGCGGGCGCGGATGTCCTGCGGCAGGTCCTCGAGTCGGGGAACCGGATAGCGGCTGATCGGCGCGCTCATGCGTTTCGTCCTCGGCTCAGCGGTCGAGGCCGCCGACGCACAGGTACTTCACCTCGAGGAATTCCTCGATCCCGTACTTGGAGCCCTCGCGGCCGAGGCCGGACTGCTTGACGCCGCCGAACGGCGCCACCTCGTTGGAGATGATGCCGGTGTTGACGCCGACGATGCCGACCTCCAGCGCCTCGCCGACGCGCCAGATGCGGCCGATATCGCGCGAGTAGAAATACCCCGCCAGACCGTACTCGGTGTCGTTGGCGAGCTGAATGCCTTCCGCCTCGGTCTTGAACCGGATCAGCGGCGCGACCGGGCCGAAGGTTTCCTCGTTCATGAGCTTCATGCCCGGTTTGACGTCCGTCAGCAGCGTCGGCTGGAAGAAGGTGCCGCCGAGCGCGTGGCGGCTGCCGCCCACAGCCACCCTGGCGCCCTTGGCCAAGGCGTCGGCGATGTGCTCCTCCACCTTGGCCAGCGCCTGCTGGTCGATGAGCGGGCCCTGCGTGACGCCGTCCTCGACCCCTGCCCCCACCTTGAGGCCGATTACTTTCTCGCGCAGCTTGGCGGCGAAAGCGTCGTAGACCTTGTCCTGCACGAAGATGCGGTTTGCGCACACGCACGTCTGCCCGGTGTTGCGGTACTTGGACGCCATCAAGCCCTCGACCGCGTCGTCCAGGTTGGCGTCGTCGAAGACGATGAACGGCGAGTTGCCGCCGAGCTCGAGCGAGATCTTCTTGACGGTGTCCGCCGACTGGCGCATCAGCAGGCGGCCGACCTCGGTCGAGCCCGTGAACGTGATCTTGCGCACGATCGGGCTCGACGTGAGCTCCTTGCCGATGGCGGGCGCGTCGCCGGTGATGACGTTGAACACGCCGGCCGGGATGCCGGCGCGATGCGCGAGCTCCGCCAGCGCCAGCGCCGAGAGCGGCGTCTGCTCGGCCGGCTTGATCACCACCGTGCATCCCGCCGCCAGCGCCGGCGCGCACTTGCGCGTGATCATGGCGTTGGGAAAGTTCCAGGGCGTGATCGCGGCGCACACGCCGACCGGCTGCTTGATCACGACCAGCCGCTTGTCGCCCTGGTGCGGCGGGATGACGTCGCCATAGACGCGCTTCGCCTCCTCGGCGAACCACTCGACGAACGACGCGCCATAGGCGATCTCGCCGCGCGCCTCGGCCAACGGCTTGCCCTGCTCCGCGGTCATCAGCTGCGCCAGGTCCTCCTGGTTCTGCATGATGAGCTCGTACCAGCGTCGCAGCAGGTTGGCGCGCTCCTTCGCGAGCTTCGCGCGCCAGGCCGGCCAGGCGGCGATGGCGGCGTCGAAGGCGGCGCGCGTTTCTTCCGCGCCGAAATCGGGCACGGTGCCGAG
>DATIUV010000152.1:0-2535 GCA_035466595.1 Pelomicrobium sp. | reverse complement strand
CGCGCTCGTCGGGCAGCTCGCCCCGGATCGCGGCCTGCAGCAGCGCTTCCGCCTCGCCCGCTTTGAGTAAAGAAGTCATGCCTGTTTCTCCACGGCGCGTGCCGTCTTGATGAATAGTTGAATGAGCCCCGGATCCTTGCGCCCCGGCCGGGATTCGACGCCGCTCGAGACGTCCACGCCGTGCGGCCGGACCGTGCGGATCGCCGTCGCGATATTGTCGACGCCCAGCCCGCCCGCGAGGATCATGCGCCCCCGCTTCGCGATCGCCGCCGCGCGCTGCCAGTCCACGGTCTGGCCCGCGCCGCTGCGCCGGCCTTCGTACAGGAACACGGCGGGCAGCTTGCCGTCGAGGCCCGCGTAACCTTCGCGGATGACCGGCCAGCGCTCCACGGACGCCGGCACGTCGAGCGACTCGAAGTCGTCGATGTCCGTCTGCAGCACGTGGGGCGAGAACGTGTCGAGCACTTGCTGCCACTCGTCCTGCGACGGGTGGCGCATCACGGCAACGCGCCGCACGCGCTTCGGCAGGTACTGCGTGAGCTTGCGGGCTTCGGCCGGCGTCACCCGCCGCACGGATTCGGCGAACACGAAACCGACGGCATCGGCACCCGCGCTCACGGCCGCCTTGACGTCTTCCGCCTTGCGCAGGCCGCAGATTTTCACCAGCAGGCTCATGCCGCCACCCTCGCGCTGCCCGCGGTGCGCATCGCCGCGACGAGGCCCGCGGGATCGCCGCTGCGCATCAGGGCGCTGCCCACCAGCGCCAGGCTGTAGCCCCAGCCCGCGACGGCCGCCGCATCAGCCGCCGTCGTGAGCCCGCTCTCGGCGACGCAGCGGGCGGCAGGCAGCAACGGCGCGAGTCGCTCGAGGCGCGTGGCATCCACTTCGAGGGTGCGCAGGTTGCGGGTGTTCACGCCGATGAGCAGCTGGCCGGCCGCCGCACGGTCGCGATCCGCCGGGTTCTCGAGCAGCGCCGTGCTGCGCGCCAGGTCGTGCTCGTCGAACGCCTCGAGCAGCACGAACATGCCCGGCTCGAACGCGGCGTCGAGCATCGCCCGCAGCTTCGCATCGGACAGCATCGCCGCGATCAGCAGCACGCCGCTCGCCCCGGCCCTGCGCGCCTCGAGCACCTGCACCGTCTCGACCAGGAAATCCTTGCGCATCACGGGCGTGCCGGGCACGGCGGCGGCGATTTCCTCGAGGTGCTCGAGCGCCCCGTCGAAACGGCTCGGCTCGGTGAGCACCGAGATCGCGGCCGCGCCGCCGGCGGCGTATTGCCGCGCCTGCGCCGCGCGGTCCAGGTCGGCACCGGCCAGCGCGCCTTCGGCGGGCGAGCGCCCCTTGATCTCGGCGATGACCTCGAACGCGCCGAGCTGCAGCGGAACGACGGGCTTGTCGAGATCGCGTTCGCGGACGCTGCCCGCCGCGGCAGCGCGCTCGGCCGAGAGTGTCGCCATTTGCTGCAGGAAGTCGCTCATCGGCTCTCGAAGTGTGTCCGCAACCGGGTGAGGAGATCGGCGGCGGCGCCGCTGTCGAGCGCCGCATTGGCGAGCTCGATGCCGTGCATCGCGTCGCCCGCGGTGCCCTGTACCTCGAGCACCAGCGACGTGCTCATCAGCAGCGCATCGCGGTGCGGCCCCGTGTCTTCGCCGCTGAACACGCGCGTCAGTTCGTTCGCATTGTGCGCAGCATCGCCGCCGGCGAGATCCTGCGGCGCGCACCGCGGCAGCCCGTAATCCTCGGGCGTGCGCACCGTTCGCTCGACCCTGCCGTCGCGCACGTCGAACAGCACGAACTCGCCCACCGGCGTCGCCTCGTCCCAGCCCGGCTCGCCGTGCACCACGAACGCGCGCTCGATCGCCATGCCCGCGAGCGCGCCGGCCATGAGCTCGGCGGCCGCCAGGCTCCAGGCGCCGATGAGCTGCGTGGGCGGCATGCCGGGGTTGGTGAGCGGCCCCAGCATGTTGAACACCGTGCGCACGCCCATCGCGCCGCGCACCGGCACCACGGCCTTCATCGCCGGGTGGTAGGCCGGCGCGAACAGGAACGTGAAGCCGGTCGCCTCGAGGCAGGCTACCGCTTCCGGCCCGTGCAGCGGCAGCGGCATGCCGAGGCACTCGAGCATGTCGGCGCTGCCCGACTTCGACGACACCGAACGGTTGCCGTGCTTCACGACGCGCACGCCGCAGGCCGCGGCAAGCAGTCCCGCGCCCGTCGACAGGTTGAGGCTGCCGGAGCCGTCGCCGCCGGTGCCGACCGTATCGACGGTCGGCGTACCTGCCGGTATCGCCGGGCGCACCGCCAGTTCGCGCATTGCGCGCGCGAAACCGCGCACCTCGTCCGCCGTCTCGCCCTTCGCCCGCAGGCCGGCGAGGAACGCGCCCGCAAGCGCCGGGTCGAGTTCGCCGGCCGCGAAACGGTGCATCAGTGCGTAAGCGTCGTCCTCGGCCAGCGCCTCGCCGTTCAGCAGGCGATCGAGCAGGGGGCCCAGGCTCGCTTTCGTGTCGGCCGTGCTCATGATGCCGTCATGCGCAT
>DATIUV010000151.1:0-4357 GCA_035466595.1 Pelomicrobium sp. | reverse complement strand
CAGGACATGCTCGGCGACCTGGTGTTCGTCGAGGCGCCCGAGATCGGCAAGCACTTCGCCGCCGGCGCCGAGTGCGCGGTGGTGGAATCCGTGAAGGCGGCGGCCGACATCTACGCGCCGGTGGCGGGAACCGTGGTCGCCGTGAACGAGGAGCTGCAGTCCGCGCCGGAGAAAATCAACGAAGCGCCCTACGCCGCGTGGCTGTTCAAGCTGAAGCCGGACAACGCCGACGACGCGAAGAAGCTCCTCACGGCGGCGCAGTATCAGTCCCTGGTGGAGAACGAGGCCGCCTGAGCTTGCCGGCGATCCGGATCCCGCGGCCGCCATGCCATTCATTCCCCACACGCCCGCCGAAGTCGAGGCAATGCTGGCGGCGATCGGCGCAGCGTCGATCGACACGCTGTTCGACGAGATTCCCGCGAGCCTGAAGCTGCCGGCGCTGGACGCGCTGCCGCCGGCGCTGACGGAGTGGGAAATCGCGCGCCTGATGCAGGAGCGCGCCGACGCCGACGGCCGCTATCTTTCCTTCATCGGCGCCGGCGCCTACGAGCATCACGTGCCGGCCGCGGTATGGCAGATCGTCACCCGCGGCGAGTTCTACTCGGCCTACACGCCGTACCAGGCCGAGGCCAGCCAGGGCACGCTGCAGCTGATGTATGAGTACCAGTCGATGATCGCGGCGCTGACCGGGCTCGAGGTGTCCAATGCGAGCCTTTACGACGGCGCTTCGGCCCTCGGCGAGGCAGTGCTGATGGCGGTGCGGTTGCACCGGGGCGCCCGCCGCGTGCTGCTGCCGCGCGCGCTGCATCCGGCCTACCGCGCCGTTGCGCGCACGCTCACGCGCCACCAGGGCATCGAGATCGTGGAACTGCCCTACGACGCGACGAGCGGAGCGACGCCGCCCGCGGCGATCGACGACCTTGGCGGCGACGATCTCGCTGCTGTGGTGGTCGCGCAGCCCAACTATTTCGGTGTCCTCGAAGACGTCGACGCGCTCACGCAAGCGGCCCGCCGCCGCGGCGCCCTGGTGATCGGCATCGTCAATCCGACGGCGCTGGCGCTGCTCAAGCCGCCCGGCGAATGGGGCGGCGACGGCGCCGACATCGCGGTTGGCGACGGGCAGCCGCTCGGCCTGCCGCCCGCGGGCGGCGGACCTTCGCTCGGCTTCATGGCCTGCCGCAAGGCGCACGTGCGGCAGCTGCCGGGACGCCTGGTAGGCGCGACGGTGGACCGCAACGGCCGGCGCGGCTACGTGCTGACGCTGCAGGCGCGCGAGCAGCACATCCGCCGCTCCAAGGCCACCTCCAACATCTGCACCAACCAGGGTCTGGCGGCGGCGGCCGCCACCGTCTACCTCGCCATCGTCGGCGCCGAGGGGCTCCGGCGCATTGCCGCGCGCTGCCACGCCAACGTCATGGCGCTCGCGCAGCGGCTGGCCGGCGTGCCCGGCATGGAACGGATTTTCGCCGGGCCGGTCTTTCACGAGGTGGCGTTCCGGATGCGGGCGCCGGTGCCCGGGGTGCTGCGCGCGCTGGAGGCGCAGGGCATCCTGGGCGGCGTGCCGCTGGCGCCGGACTTTCCCGAGCTGGCGGGCGGGCTGCTGGTGTGCGCCACCGAAACCAAGACGAACGACGACCTCGATTGCTTCGCCCGGCACCTGGACCTCATCCTCGGCAAGCCCTCGGGGCCGCCCCCTGTGCAATAAAAACGTAAGGAGACAACGCTATGGTCACGCTCGCAGGCAACCCCATCGAACTCAAGGGCACGTTTCCCAAGCCGGGCGCCAAGGCGCCGGCGTTCAAGCTGGTCGACAAGGACCTGAAGGACGTTGCGCTCACCGATTTCGCCGGCAAGAAAAAAGTGCTCTCCATCGTCCCCAGCCTCGATACGCCAACCTGCGCGAAATCCACGCGGGTGTTCAACGAGAAGGCCTCCAGCCTGCCCGACACCGTCGTCCTGGTGATCTCCGCGGACCTGCCGTTCGCGCAGGCGCGCTTCTGCGGCGCCGAGGGGCTCGGCAACGTGCACACCCTGTCGACGATGCGCGGCGCCGGCTTCATGCAGGACTACGGCGTGGCAGTCGCCAGCGGGCCGCTGGTCGGCTGCACGGCCCGCGCCGTGATCGTGCTCGACGAGAACGACACGGTGAAGCACGCCGAGCTCGTGCCCGAGATCAAGAACGAGCCCGACTACGACGCCGCGCTGGCGGCGTTGAAATAGGCACCGCTCCTCCGACCGCAGAGGCGCGGAGACGCAGAGCAAGGCAAGGGCGTTTCACCGCGAAGGACGCAGAGGACGCAAAGGAAGAATCTTGGTTCGCGAAAGCCCGGCGTTTCTTGGCGTCCTACGCGTCCTTGGCGGTTCAGGCGATGTTCGATCTTCTCTGCGCCTCGGCGCCTCTGCGGTGAGATCTTGACCCCCGAAAGCGCGGCGCTGATCTTCGACCTCTCGCAGCCCGGTCGCGCGAGCAGCGCGCATGCGCCGGCGTGGCAGGAGCCCGTCGGCATCCCGTCGCGTCTGCGCCGCGCCAAGCCGCCGCGGCTGCCGGAGGTGTCCGAGCTCGACGCAGTGCGCCACTACACGCGGCTGTCGCAGCGCAATTTCTCGATCGACACGCAGTTCTACCCGCTGGGCTCCTGCACCATGAAGTACAACCCGCGCGCGGCGAACCAGCTGGCGATGCTGCCGCCGTTTCTCGCCCGCCATCCGGCGGCCGCCGAGCGCACCGGCCAGGGTTTTCTGGCCTGCCTCGCCGAGTTGCAGGAGATGCTGAAGCGGGTCACCGGCATGGCGGCGATCAGCCTGGCGCCGATGGCGGGCGCGCAGGGCGAGTTCGCCGGCGTGGCGATGATCCGCGCCTATCACGCGGCGCGGGGCGATACCGGCCGCACCGAAATCATCGTGCCGGATGCCGCCCACGGCACCAATCCGGCGACCGCCCGCATGTGCGGCTATGCCGTGCGCGAGGTTCCCACCACGCGCGACGGCGACGTCGATCTCGCCGCGCTGGCAGCGGCCGTGGGTCCGCAGACCGCGGGCCTGATGCTGACGAATCCCTCGACGCTGGGCGTGTTCGAGCGGCACATCGGCGAGATCGAGCGCATCGTGCACGGTGCCGGCGGGCTGCTCTACTACGACGGCGCCAACCTCAACGCCATTCTCGGCCGCGTGCGGCCCGGCGACATGGGCTTCGACGTCGTGCACCTGAACCTGCACAAGACGTTCTCGACTCCGCACGGCGGCGGCGGCCCGGGCGCCGGGCCGGTGGGCGTCAACGAGCGGCTGCGGCCGTTTCTGCCGCTGCCCTTCGTGATCGAGGATCGCGACGGCTACCGGTTCGCGACCGAGCGCGACTGCCCGGAGAGCATCGGCAGGCTCTCCGCCCACGCCGGCAACGCGGGCGTCTGGCTGCGCGCCTACGTTTACGCGCGCATGCTGGGGGCGGAGGGCATGCGCCGGGTTTCGGCCTACGCCACGCTGAACGCCAACTACCTGATGGCCGAGCTGCGACGCGCCGGCTTCGAGCTCGCGTTCCCCGCCCGGCGGGCGAGCCACGAGTTCGTGGTCACCCTGAGGCGGCTCAAGGAGGAAACCGGCGTCACCGCGATGGACTTCGCCAAGCGGCTGCTCGATCACGGCGTCCACGCTCCCACCACCTACTTCCCGCTGCTGGTGCCGGAGTGCCTGCTGATCGAGCCGACCGAAACGGAGTCGAAGCAGACGCTCGACGCCTTCGTCGCGGCGATGAAGGCGGTGCTGGAGGAGGCGCGCGCCGATCCCGAAACGGTGAAGACCGCGCCCCATACGCTGCCGGTCAAGCGCCTGGACGAGGCCAGGGCGGCGCGCGAACTCGACCTGACATGGCCATGACCCCGCGCGAAAGCCCCTTCAAGGGCAAGACCGGCCTCAAGCGCGTCTGGAACGCGCTGTTCTACTCGATGGCCGGCTTCCGGGCGGCGTTCACGCACGAGGATGCTTTCCGCCAGGAGGCGATCCTGGCCGCGATCCTGATTCCGCTGGCGTTGCTCATGCCCGCCAGCGGAATCGGCAAGGCGCTCATGGTGGGCAGCGTGCTGCTGGTGCTGATCGTGGAGCTGCTGAACTCCTCGGTGGAAGCCGCGGTGGACCGGGTTTCCCTCGAGAATCACCTGCTGGCGAAGCGCGCCAAGGACATCGGCAGCGCCGCCGTTTTCGTCTCGCTGGTCAACGTTCCGGTGGTCTGGCTGCTGGTGCTGTTCGGCTGAGAAAAGCGGTTTGTCGCGCGCGCGCCGACGAAATTCGGCGCGAAGCCCCGCCCGAGCGGGCTTCGCAGCAAAAATTCCTTGCATCGCCGCCCAAGCTTAGGCATTCTCACGTC
>DATIUV010000150.1:0-6771 GCA_035466595.1 Pelomicrobium sp. | reverse complement strand
AAAGCGCATGGCCGAATTGATAGAGTCCATGTAAACGGCGGGCCTGCCTATTGCTGCGCAGGCTAACCTGCGCAGCAGGTTAAGCCGCGGTCTTCGCGGCGGCTGAAAGGGTGATGCGCAGGCGCGTTATCGGATGCGGGCCAAGAAAAGTGCGCCGACCGATGCCGATCGCGGTGGACGCTGTCAGCAGCGCGGATCTAGGATGCGCGCCGGCGAACCGCGGGACGACGGCGGTCAGCCGGCCGCCGGCCAGACGCGCACCGCTTTCTCGCTCAACGACTGCTCCAGCGCTTCGTCGGGATTGGCGGCGTCGATCTTGCAGACCCAGACGTCGGTCACGGCCTGCCCGGTCGCCTCGCCCCCGCCGCCGGAGAGATCGTCCTTCAGCGTCTGGCTCATCAGCGCCTGCGCCCGGGCGATGGCGTTGTCGAGCCCCTGGACCGTGGTGGCCTTGTACGCCACTTCGTCCGAGTCGCCCATCTGCACCTCGCACATCACGATGTGGTACTCCGGCATGACGTCCTCCCTTTCTTTTTTCCCTACACCTTGAGCACGGTCGAGCCGGTGGTCTTGCGGCCTTCCAGATCCTGGTGGGCGCGCACCGCGTCCTTCAGCGCGTAGGTCTGGTTGACCTCGATCTTCACCTTGTTGCCCTTGACCATCTCGAACAGCGCGTTGGCCGACATCACCAGGTCCTCACGCCGCGCGATGTAGTTCATCAGCGTCGGCCGCGTCAGGTACAACGAGCCCTTGGCCGACAGGATGCCGACGTCGAGCGGCGCCACCTTGCCCGAGGACTGCCCGAAGGATACCAGCATGCCGAACATGCGCAGGCAATCCAGCGACTTCATGAAGGTGTCCTTGCCGACCGAATCGTACACCACCGCGCACTTCGCCCCGTTGGTGATGTCCTTCACGCGCTCGACAAAATCCTCGCGCGTGTAGACGATGGGATGCTTGCAGCCGTGGGCCGCGGCGAGCTTCGCCTTGTCGTCGCTGCCGACCGTGCCGATCACCGTCGCGCCGAGGCTTGCCGCCCACTGGCACAGGATGAGGCCGACACCGCCCGCCGCGGCATGTACCAAAATAATGTCGCCCGCTTTCACCGGGTAGGTGCGGCGCGCCAGGTATTCCGCCGTCATGCCCTTGAGCATCATCGACGCCGCCTGCTCGTCGCTGATGCCGTCGGGCACCTTCACCACGCGGTCGGCCGGCATCAGCCGCTCCTCGCAATAGGCGCCCATCGGCGGCGACGCGTAGGCCACGCGGTCGCCGACCTTGAGGCCTTCGACAGCCGCACCCAATTCCTCGACGACGCCGCAGGCCTCGAGGCCGATGGTGGCCGGCGTCTCGATGGGATAGACGCCGCTGCGATGGTAAACGTCGATGTAATTGAGGCCCACCGCCGTGTGGCGGATGCGGATCTGACCGGCGCCCGGCTTGCCGACCTCGACGGCCTCCCATTTCATCTGCTCGGGGCCGCCGGCCTGGTGCACGCGGATGGCGTGGGGCATGAAGTCGTTCCTCCTGATGGATTGGTTGCGCTGCGAATGGCGCCCGGCCGGTTCACCTGGCGGGCACGAACGGAGTATGCTACGAAAAAATGAGAGCGTGCCTCAACCGCGGCCGGGCCCCAAGCCCGGGTCCGACCGCACCCTTGCCGACGAGCGGAGGTGAATCATGTTCATGAGCGGAGGGCCCATGCTGGATGAGGAGGAAATCGAAACAATCAAAAGAAAAATCAAGGAGCTGGAAGTCGAGCACCGGGATCTGGACGAAATCATCGACCGACTCTCGGCCGACGCGATGCAGGACGAGATCCAGCTCAAACGCCTGAAGAAACGCAAGCTCTACCTGAAAGACCACATCACCCTGCTGGAACGCCGGCTGGTGCCCGACATCCCGGCCTGACCTCCACCCCGAATTCCCCGAAAAAACGCGCTCTTGGGCGCGTTTTTGTGCGGCCGTTCAAGGTTTGTTGCCGGGCGTGCGGCGGCTGGCATACCATCGCAGCACATCCAAGCCCGGGAGCGGGATGAACACCACCGAAGCCGACGTGCTGCGCAGCCAGCTCGCGGAGCTCACCACCAAGGCCCGCGACAACGAGCTGGTGCTGCGGCGGTTCCAGGAATGCGAGCTCGCGCTGATCGGCGCGACCGGATTCCTGCAGCTGTTCGAAACCGTGTTCCATCTGCTGCGCCGCCTGCACGGGCTGCACGCGGTGAGCCTGGTCCTGGTCGATCCCGAGTTCGAGGTGCGCCGCATGCTGGATCAGGTCGGCGTCGACACGGCCGACTTCGGCGACCTGTTCTTCGTCGAGGACGCCGCGACGCTGGAGCCCTTCATCGGCACCGCCGCGCAACCGCACCTCGGCACGTTCCGGCCCGAGCTCCACCGCCGCCTGTTCTCGCGCGAGTTCGACGATCCGAAAAGCATTGCCGTGCTGCCGCTGACGCGCCGCGAGCGCGTGATGGGCCTGCTCACGCTGGGCAGCGACGACCCGCAGCGCTACCGCATGGGCTACGGCACCGACTTCGTCACGCACCTCGCCGCCGTGGTGGCGGTCTGCCTGGAGAACGTCACCTACAGCGAACGGCTCAAGCACATGGGGCTCACCGACGGCCTCACCGGCGTGCACAACCGCCGCTACTTCGAGCAGCGCCTGCGCGAGGAGGCGAGCCGCTGCCTGCGCCAGGGTTCGCCGCTCGCCTGCATGCTGCTGGACATCGACCACTTCAAGCGCATCAACGACAGCCACGGGCACCAGGAGGGCGACCGCGTGCTGCGCGAGGTGGCGTTCCGCATCAAGAACCAGCTGCGCCTGTCCGACGCGCTCGCGCGCTACGGCGGCGAGGAGTTTGCCGCGCTCCTGGGCAGCGCCGACGCGCAGCTCGGCCGTCATATCGGCGAGCGCGTGCGACGAGCGATCTCGCAGACGCCGTTTCGGCTACGCGACGGCACCGAGCTGCCGGTGACGCTGTCGATCGGCATCGCGACCATCGAGGCCGGCGCGGCGCCGGCCTCCGCCGAGTCCGCCGCCGCGGCGATGGTGGAGCGGGCCGACCAGGCGCTCTATCGCGCCAAGCAGGGCGGCCGCGACCGCGTCTGCGTGCACGGCGAGGAGTGACGTCCATGGCGCTCGACTGGCTGAAGGACCTCGGCAGCCGCCCGGACCACCCGATGACCGACGCGGCCGAGGCCGCGCGCCTGCTGGCGGAGCTGCCACGCGACGACCCAGAGGCCGCGCTGGCGGAGATCAACGCCTGGCTCGACTCGATCGCCACCGCAGAGGGATTCCGCCCGGCGCGGCGCCTGGAAGTCATCGGCGCGCTGGACGAGGCCGGCCGCCTCCTGCAGCAATCCCTGCTGGCCGACTACCTGCACAGCGAGGCGAGCCGCGAATTCCGCGCCACCAAGACCTGGACCACGGTCCACGAGTATTGGGCACGCCTCGCGGCGGCTTACGATCGCTGCATCGCCGACGTGCGCGGGGATGCGCGCGTCGCGGGCGACCTGCCGGACGGGCTCGCCGCGCTGCTGGCGCGCGCGATCCGCGCCGCCGGCACGGACCTGCGCGTCACGCTGCTGCGCTACCTGCCGGTGCCCGACACCGTGTGGCAGGAGCTCTACGCGGTGTATCGCCTGGCGATCGAGCACAAGGTGACGGAGACGCCGCTGATCGCCTACCGCGGCGAGCGCGTGCGCACGAGTCCGCGGCTCGAGCTGGCCAAGGCCCTGATGCTGGACGTCGCCTACCCCGAGAGCATGGCGCCCGTGCACATCGAGCTCGCCTACCGGATTTCCAGCCGCCTCGCCCCCGCCTTCGTCGTGAGCCGCCATCCGGATCCGCTCGCGCCGTTCGCCGCCGATCTCACGCGGCCGCGCGCGCCGCGGCGCGCCGCGGACGCCCAGGAGGACACGCCGACGCTGCTGCACTTCGGCGCCGGGCTCGCGCTCGAGAAGCTGCAGGCGCTGCTCGCCGACGCGGCCGCGGCGCGCCCCGAGCGCGAGGCGCCGTTCGGATCGGAGTTCACGCCTGCCGACGAGATCACCGTGATCCGTCACCTGCTCGCCTACTGGGGCAATGATCCGCCGCACCGCGTGCACGCGCGCATCCATGCCGAGGCCGCGCTGGAGGTGGTCCACGGCTACCGGTCGGTGTGCGCCGCCGTGACCCGCGTCGATTACAGCGGCGTGGCCGACCTCTCGGACGAGCTCAAGGTACGCTTCGGCAAGCGCGACGCGCTCGAGCTCACGGAAGAGCACGTCGAGCTCGCGCCCGAGACGTGGCAGCAGGAGGACCTGAGCGTGGGCGGCGTCGGCACCGTGATCCCGCCGAAGACGGGCGGCTGGGCGGCCATCGGCTGTCTGTGCGCGGTCAAGACGGCCGACGCGCCGCACTGGATGACCGGCGTGATCCGCCGCCTGGTCACCGACCAGCAGGGTCGGCTCCACGCGGGCATCGAGCTGCTGGCGAAAGATCCGCTGGCGGTGTGGCTGCGCGTGATGGGCAGCGCCGCTACCGGCGTGTCCAACTGGGCGACGACCTCGGGCTCGTTCGAGATCGACTACGTCGAAGCCATCATGCTGAGCGACCGGCGCGACTCGATCCGCGCCTGCGACGCCGCCATGCCGGCGGGCACCTACGCCCGGGGCAAGCTGATGGAACTGATGCTCGGAGAAGGCTCGCGTCAGATCGCGCTTACCGAGTTGATCGAGTCCGGCAAGGACTTCGAGCGCGTGCGCTTCGAGTGGGTGCCGGCGGCGGGCGCGGCCGCGTGAGCGGAAGCGCCTAGCACAGCCGCATGTTGCCGAGCCAGAGCAGCGCCTCGGGCGCGAGGTAGGCGCGGAACGCCAGCGCCGCCACCACCACCGCCAGCACGGTCAGCAGCACCATCAGCCAGGGCGGCAGGCCGCCGTCCAGCAGGGTCTTCACGCCGCCCTCCCCGCCACCGGCGCGCGCGCCAGCTCGCGGTCGTCGATCGGCCAGTGCAGCAGCGCCGCCACCACGCCGAGGCCGATGGTAATCAACCACACCGTCCCGTAGGACCCGGTGGCGTCGAACAGCCGCCCGCCGAGCCAGACGCCGAGAAAGCTGCCCACCTGGTGGCCGAAGAAGACGAAGCCGAACAGCGTCGCCAGGTACTTCACGCCGAAGATCTGCGCCACCACGCCGTTGGTGAGCGGCACCGTGGACAGCCACAGCAGCCCCATCAGCGCCGAGAACACGTACACGCTCACCGGCGTGATCGGCAGCAGCAGGAACACCGAGATGACCGCCGCGCGCGCCAGGTACAGATACGAAAGGAGGTACTTGCGCCGGAAGCGCGCGCCGAGATGGCCGGCCGTGTAGGAGCCGAAGATGTTGAACAGCCCGATCAGCGCGAGGCCCAGCATGCCCACCTCCACCGGCAGTCCCTGGTCGACGATGAAGGCCGGGAAGTGCACGGCGATGAACACCACCTGGAAGCCGCAGACGAAGAAGCCGAAGCACAGCAGCCAGAAGCCGCGATGGGCGCCGGCCTCGCGCAGCGCTTCGCGCAGCGACTGGCTGGAGATGGCGCTCGCGCCGGGCGCGTCACGGCGCTCCGCCAGCGCCGCCGCCAGCGGCGACATCATCAGCGCCAGCACCGCCAGCACCAGCAGCGAGGCGAACCAGCCGAGCCCGCCGATCAGCGACTGCGACACCGGCAGCATCGCGAACTGGCCGAACGATCCGGCCGCGCCGGCAATGCCGAAGGCGACGCTGCGCTTCTCCGGCGGAAACGCGCGGCCGACCGCGCCGTACACCACCGAGAACGCGGTGCCCGAAAGGCCGAGCCCGATCAGGACGCCGGCGCTCAAGCCCAGCGTGAGCCCGCTGTCGGACATCGCCATCAGCACCAGGCCGAGCGCGTAGAGCATGCCGCCTGCGACCACCACGCGGCCGGCGCCGTAGCGATCGGCGATCATGCCCGAGAACGGCTGCGCCGCGCCCCAGACCAGGTTCTGCAGGGCGATGGCGAAGGCAAACGTCTCGCGGCCCCAGCCGTAGGCGTCGCTCATCGGCTGCAGGAACAGGCCGAAGCCGTGACGGATGCCGAGCGACAGCGACAGCACCGCGCCGCCGAAAATCAGCACCACCACAGGGGTTCGCCAGTTGTTCGTCATCGCTCGGGGGACGGCGCCGGGGCGCCGGGAGATTCGATTGACGGAAGTATACGGGCCATGACCGGCGCCACCAAGGCACAGGACCTTTCACCCGCGCTCAACAATCCACGCCGCCGGCGCAGGCTTTGCGCTCCCGTCCCCATCGTCTATTCTTTCTGAAAGGGGGCCCGGACGCTCCCGACATGAAGGGCGGCGCCATGACCGCCCGGCAGGCACCGGTGGACTCGAATCCGTGAGGAGGAATCCATGGGTGCTCCGCCGTTCAAGCGCGCCGTCTGCGCCAGCCTGATCGCTCCGCTGCTCACCGTTCCCGCCTTCGCCGGCCCCGAGAGCGGCGCGAGCGACCCCGATATCGCCGAACTCAAGCACCGCCTCGACGAGCAGGCGCGCCTGCTCGCGGAGCAGAAGCGCGCTCTCGATCAACAGGCCGAGGATCTGGCGAAGCAGAAGAACGAGTTGCGCACGCTGCGCGAGCAGCTCGGCACCGGCGCCTACGCCGCGCCGAGCGTGAGCCCATCCGAGCTGGAGCGCCGCCGCGCGGCGGGCCAGCACGGCGCCGGCGGTCCCCAGCCTGGTGGCGGAAGCGCAACCGCGCCGCCGCCCCGACCGGAACCCACCGCG
>DATIUV010000149.1:0-7574 GCA_035466595.1 Pelomicrobium sp. | reverse complement strand
CTGGTCAAGTAATTCCGCGTGCCTGCCGGAACGTGTCCCGCGACGAAGCGCGGCTCGTCGCGGGGCGTTCTCTGGCCCGCGCGCTTCCAACCGATTGACCTGCCGGGTCAGGACGGAACGAAACAACGATGACCTCCCCTTACGCCTCGCGTTTCCTTCATTACGTGGGAGTGCTGTACACCGTCCTGGCGCTGGCGACCGTGGCCTACCACGCGCTGGCGATTTTCGTCACGTTCCACGGCGCGATGGAGCACTACACGGTGCACCTCGGCGCCATCATGATGCTGATCGCGCTGCATGCCGCCATCGACCGGGGGCACGCCACGACCGGCAGGCGCCGTACCGTCTGGCTGACGTTCGCCGGGCTCATGGCGCTCGCTACCCTCGTCTCCACCGTCTATCTCTACGTCTACGCCCAGGATCTGGAGCTGAGCCAGCCGTTCCTGACCGGGTTCCAGTACTTCATCGGGCTGACCCTGCTGATCGCGGTGTTCGGACTGAACTGGATCGTCTGGGGCACGGCGCTCACCGTGGTGTGCCTGTCGGCCGCGCTTTACTTTGGCCTTGGACATCTGTTCCCGAGCCCCGTGGTGGAGCTCAAGTTTTCCCCCGAGGTGGTGATGAGCTATCTCGCTGGGATGGGCGGTCCGCGCGGCGTCTATACGTTCATTCCGCTGTCCGCCGACACCATCCTGCTGCTTCTGGTCTACGGCGGCCTGATGACCAGCACCAACGTGCTGGACATGTTCGACGAGATCGGCAAGGCCATCGGCAACCTGGTGCGCGGCGGTGTCTCGTACTCCTGCATCGCCGCCAGCTCCTTGGTGGGCATGGTGACCGGGCAGACCGTAAGCTGCATCGCGCTGTCCGGTTCCATGACGATTCCGACCATGATCCGCGGTGGCTTTACGAAGGAGCAGGCCGGGGCCATCGAAGTCATGGCGGCCAACGGGGCCCAGATCATCCCGCCGGTGATGGGGCTTGGCGCGTTCCTGATGGCGGTGATCCTCGGCATTTCGTACATCGAGGTCGTGGCCGCCGCCGTGCTGCCGGCGTTCCTGTACATGTTCACGCTGGGGATCGGCGTCTACGCGCTGATACAGGCCTCCCCCCACGTGCCGTACGACCGCCAGAAAGTGAACTGGGAGAAAATCGGCTGGATCCTCCCGAGCTTCCTGCCGTCGATCGTCTTGGTGGTGGCCTTGCTCTCGATGCGCTATTCGGCGGGCATGGCCGCGCTGTGGGGCATCGGCACGATGGTGGGGTTGAGCTTTCTGCGTCCGAAGCGGTATCGGCCAACCCTCGTTCGTATCGTGCACGGTTTCCGGGACGGCGCCTTGGCGGGGGCCCAGCTGGCGATCATTCTCGCGGCCATCGGTGTCATCGTGCAGATGTTGGTCACCACTGGCCTGGGGACGCTGTTTTCCGATCTGATGATCCGCGTGTCGGGCAACAGCCTGGAGCTCGCGCTGCTGCTCGGCATGGGCATCTGCCTGTTGATCGGCATGGGCCTGCCGACGCCGGCCGCCTATTCGCTGGCGGCAGTGGTGGTGATCCCCTCGCTGATCGACGTCGGCATCGACCCGCTTGCCGCGCACTTCTACGGATTTTACTTCGCGGTGTTCTCGTCCTTCACGCCGCCGGTGGCCGTCGGGGTGATGATGGCCTCGCGCATCGCCGCGGGATCCTTCAAGAAAACGATTTACGAGACGTTCAAGCTGGGCGGCATCTGCATGCTGCTGCCGTTCTTCTTCGTTGCCTTCCCCAATTCGCTGCAGTTCCCCAATTTCACCGCGGAAACGCTAGTGGCGACCGTCCTGCTCTGTGTCAGCACGCTCATGTTGGCGGCAGCGATCTACGGCGGGTTCATGGGGCGCCTGTCGAAAGCCGAGCGCATCTACATGCTGTCGGGGCCGATCGCCTCGCTCGTCTACTACGATCTGCGCGATCCCTGGGTCGCCTGGCTGCCCGTTGTTCTGCTGGTCGGCTTCTGGCTGTTCCGCCGCGCCCGACGGCGCGAGCTCCGCAAGGCCGCGGCGGGCTGAGGGGGTCTCCATGGCCGACTCGATCGAACGCAAGCTCTATGCGCGGCCGCTCTCGGGCAACTGCCACAAGGTCCGCCTGCTGCTGGGCTTCCTGAAGCTGCCATACCAGGAAATCCCGGTGGATTTCCCGGGCGGAGAGAACAAGCGCGAGCCATTCCTCTCGCTCAATCCGCTCGGGCAGATTCCCGTGCTCGTGGAAGGCGACCTGGCGCTGCGCGACTCGCAGGCGATCCTGGTCTACCTGGCGCGAAAGTACGGCGGCGAAGGCTGGCTGCCGACGGCGCCGTTCGACATGGCCCGGGTGACGCAGTGGCTCTTCACCGCCGCCAACGAGATCCAGCACGGCCCCAACCTCGCGCGGCTGTTTCACATGATGAATGCCAGGGTCGACATCGATCTTGCCACGCAGCGGGCCCATGCGATTCTGAGGGTGATGGATGGCCACCTCGCCGGTCGCGAATGGTTGGAATGCGGCCGCCCGACCATCGCCGATCTCGCGTGCTTCCCGTACATTGCCCTTGCCCACCAGGGCGGGATCGGGATCGAAGCCTACCCGGGCGTGGCGCGCTGGGTCGAGCGGATCAAGGCCCTGCCCGGCTTCACTGCCATGCCGGGCATGTGACGGGTTGCCGTGTCGGCGGGGCCGATGCAACCGCCATGAATCGAAGCCGAAGGAAACGATTATGACCCACTACCCGAAGTTCAAGGCCGCGGCGATGCACGTGGCGCCCGTGTTCCTCGACGCCGAGGCCACGGTCCAGAAATCCTGCTCGCTGATCGCCGAGGCGGCGCAGAACGGCGCGCGGCTGGTGGCTTTCCCCGAGGTCTACCTGCCGGCGTTCCCGATCTGGTCGGCGCTGCGGGCGCCGCTCTACAACCACGACTTCTTCCGCCGGCTGGCGGCCAACTCCGCCAAGGTGGACGGACCGGAGATCCGGCAGATCTGCGCCGCCGCCCGGCGCCACGGTGTCGTCGTTTCCTACGGCTTCAATGAGGGCACCGACGCCAGCGTCGGCTGCCTGTGGAACTCCAACGTCCTCATCGACGAGACCGGCCGCATCGTCAACCACCACCGCAAGCTCGTGCCCACCTTCTGGGAGAAGCTGGTGTGGGCGGCCGGCGACGGCGCCGGCCTGCGCGTGTGCGACACCGCGCTCGGTCGCATCGGGATGCTGATTTGCGGCGAGAACACCAACCCGCTGGCGCGGTTCGCGCTGATGGCGCAGGGCGAGCAGGTGCACGTCTCGTCGTTCCCGCCGGTGTGGCCGGCCCACGACCCGAAGGAAGCGGGCGCCTACGACGTCTCCGACGCGATCCGCATCCGCGTGCGCAACCACGCATTCGAGGGCAAGCTCTTCAACATCGTCTCCGCCGCGTTCATGGACGAGGCCATGGTCAAGGGGCTGGCCGGCGGCGACAAGGACATGGAGCGCATCCTGCGTGACAGCCCGCGCGGCGTCTCGCTGATTGTCGGGCCGATGGGCGCGGTGATCGGCCGGGAACTGCAGAACGAGGAAGGAATCCTGTACGCCGACATTGACCTCGAGCAGACCGTGGCGCCGCGCCAGCTGCAGGACGTCGCCGGCTACTACAATCGGTTCGACGTCTTCCGGCTGACAGTGGACCGCACGCCCAACAAGCCGGCCTGGTTCGAGGGCGACGGCACGCGCGCCGAGCCTGCGGCGGCCGGCGAGGCCGAAGAGGTGCCGCGAATCGCGGCCGCCAAATAGGAATGTCCTCCGCCTGGTGACGCATCGTCTTTGGAGAGGTTCGACTTTAAACGGATCTTGGGGCGCAACCGTACTGTGCAGGCTTTAAAGTCACGGCCGAGCGGTGTTTTTTTGGCGGCCTGAGGATTCGCGACCTCAGCGGTCGCCGTAAGGGCGCGGACGCCTCCCGACGCTGATAATCGGCCGTTAAGCGGCACCCCTAGCATCGCATGGGGCAGGAGGATATTTTTTATTTCAACAGCTTGGGTCACATGGCTCGCTCCTTGCATGCTGTCTCCAGCGTCATACCACGTAGGAGACGCAGACACATGAAACATCAATTGATTGCATTGGCGACGCTGACGGCGCTCTCGTTCCCGGTCTTCGCGGGCGACATCGACGGTGGCGCCGTCCTTGGCGGCGCGATCGGCGGCGGCGCGGGTGCCGCGGTCGGCTCCGCTATCGGTGGCAAGGAAGGCGCCATTATCGGCGGTGCCATCGGCGGCGGCGCCGGCGCGGCGATAGGCAGCAGCGCCACGAAGGAAAAGACGGTGGTCAAGGAAAAAGTCATTTACGTGGAGAAAGACCACCACGACAACGGCCTGCACCGCGGCCACTACAAGAACAAGAAGCGCTGGAAGCACGACGACTGACGGTTTGTTGGGAACCCGGCGTTAGGGCGCGTCCGGGAAATAACCAGACCTGCAGGGCAACCTGCAGGTCTTCTTGCTTCTGCCCGGGAGACAAACGGGCGCGTTTGACAGACACGATCCCCGGTGCGGTCCTCGCTGGATGGGCACCAGCGATAGAATGGCGCTTTTCTGCTTGCACGGTTCCGCCCGCCCATGAGCGCTCCCACCCCCGAGCTTCACGTCTTCTGGCAGCCCGGCTGCACCAGCTGCCTGCGCACGAAGGAGTTCCTGACGCGCCACGGCGTCGCGTTCGTTTCGCGCAATATTCTGGAGGACGACAGCGCCATTCCGGAACTGGCGCGCCTCGGCCTGCGGCAGGTGCCGATCGTCACGCGCGGCGACGCGTGGGTCGACGGCCAGGTGCTGAAGGACGTGGCGCGGATCGCCGGCATCGACTACGGCGGCAACCGCGCGCTGACGGTCGACGAGTTGCGGTCCCGGCTGAATACCATCCTCGACGGCGCGCAGCGCTTCCTCGCGCAGGTGCCGGAGAGCGACCTGGAGACGCTGCTGCCCAATCGCCCGCGCGCCTACGCCGACCTCGCCTACCACATCTTCAACATCCCGGACGCCTTTCTCGAGCACGAGGCCGGCATTCCGCTCGTATACGACGCCTACAACCGGGTTGCGGCGCCGGGCCGGCGCAGCGCCGCGGCTCTGGCCGCATACGGGCGCGACGGGCAGAGGCGGCTCGACGAATGGTTCGACGGCGCCGGCCGCGCGCGCGACTGGTCGGCGCCCGCCGACGTTTATTACGGCCGCCAGACGATGCACGAGTTTCTCGAGCGCACCGCCTGGCACGCGGGCCAGCACACGCGCCAGCTGCAGTGGGTGCTGGAGCAGCGCGGCATCGCGCCGGACGGTCCGCTCGGCCCCGAGACCTGGGCCGATCTGCCGATGCCGCAGCAGGTCTGGGACCCCGCTTAGCGCCTTCGTTATCCCCGGCGCGCCACGCCGCGCTCGCGCAGCGCCGCCACTTCGTTCAGGATCAGCGCCGCCAGGATCAGCGCGCCGCCGGCCAGCGTGCGCGCGGCCGGCACTTCGCCCGCGCCCAGCCACGCCCACAGCGGCCCCAGCACGACCTCGAGCAAGGCGAGCAGCGCCAGCGCCGGCGCGGAAAGCTGGCGCGCCGCCACCACCAGCAGCATGCACGGCAGGCCGAGCTGGAAGAAGCCGAGGCCGCCGAGCATGACGACATCGCGCAGGTTCGCCTGGAACGGCGTCGCGAAGGGCAGCATCAGCGCGGCCGAGAACGCGCCGCCGAGGAACACGGCCGGAACCAGGTCGACGCGCGCGCCGGCCTTGTGCAGCGTGACGAAGTTGATGGCGCCGGCCACCGGCACGGCGAACGCGATCAGCATGCCGAGCACGTGCTGCCCTTCCGGCGCGTTGCCCTTGCCGGAAAACATCCACACCATGCCGACCGTGGCGGCGGCGATCGCCCCCCAGGTGCGCCCCGGCAGTGGCGAGCGCATGACCGCCCACGCCAGCAACGCGGTCACCAGCGGACCTACGCTCATCACCAGCAACGTGCGCGCCACGGTGGTCAGGGTCAGCGCCAGCATGAAGCAGACGAACATCACCGCCCACATCGCGCCCGAGAGCACGCCGGGCCAGCCGGTCGCCAGCACCGGGCGCAGCCCCACGCGACGCACCACGACGAGGTAGCCGGCGACGAAGACCGCCGCGAACAGGCTGCGCCAGAAGGTGATCTCGAAGCGGCCCTCGGCGAGCAGCTCGGGGGACAGGTGGCGCGTGACGACGCCCGCCGTGCTCCACAGCGTGGCGGCGGAGATCATCAGCGCGACGGCGCGGCCGCGGGTTGCGGCGGAGGTCGACATCGGGGCGTGGGGGCGGCGAAGGCGGCATTCTACCGCGGCGAACCAGGACCAGTCGGGCGGCGCACGGGCGCACCGCAGCGGGCGTTGCGCCGTCGGATACCCGCCGAGGATCGGAGGGCCGCGGGCCCCGCGATTCCCCCGCGCGACCGCTCAGGCGGCCGATGGCGGCGCGAGAGCCATCCAGTAGCGTCGCGGATAGTCGGCCGCGGCATCCGGCTCCAGCGGCCGCATGCCCTGCGCGCGAAAGAAGCGCTCGGCGTCGCGCTGCGCCTTGACCAGGACGCCGTCGACGCCCCGCCGGCGCGCGTGGTCGAGCGCCGCCGCGAACAGGCGCGCGCCGACGCCGCGGCGATGAAACGCCGGATCGACGTAGAGGCCGTGCAGGTAGACGCCGGTCGCGCCTTCGGGCAGGTCACGGCGCTCCCCCGGCTCGACCGCCGCGACGCCGGCGACGCCATGGGCCGGCGCTTCCGCGACGACGAAGGTGAAGACTTCGAAGTCGTGCGCCGAGTAACGGTAGCCCGGCAGCGCAAGGCGCTTCACGCGCTCCGGCACGCGCCAGGTCATGACGGCGCGCTCGACGACGGCGTTGATCGCGTCCAGCTCGTCCGGCCGGCCGGGCCGCAGCAGGAAATCCGTGGGGGTCACGAAAGGATGGCGCTCAGCGGCCCCTAGTGTCGGTGCGACGTCCCGGCGGCCTTGCGGTAGTGCTCGCGCAGGACGTCGCGACCCCAGTCGCCGTCGAAATCGCGCCACACCGAGTGGATGTGATTGCCGCCGCGATTGTCCAGCTCGATCAGGAAGGTCGCGCCCTGGATGCGGTAATAGTGGGGTTGCCGCCGCTCGGTGGCGCCGGCCCAGCCGAAGCGGATCGACTCCAGACCGCCCGAACGCACGCGCTCGAGCCGCTGTTCCGCCAGCGCCGGCTCGACCGGGCTCGCGAACGCCTCGACGATGCGCAGCAGCTGCGCCTGCTGGGCGCGGTCGAGATCCTTGAATGCAATGCCGACCGGCTCCAGCGGATCCACCTTCGCCGCGTTGCGGGTGACGATGTCGCCGTAGCTCTGCTCGCTGAAAATCGCCGCCTGCCGCTGCTGCGGGCTCAGCGAACCCAGCAGCTCGAACGCGCGGTCCTCTTCCGCCGCCATCGCGCGCGCGCCCTGGCGCGGGCCGCCGGCGATGTCTTTCGGCACCTCGGCCGGGTTGGCGCCGACGAACTGCGGCAGCGTCGCGACGACCTTGCCGCCGGCGAGCGTGAAGTGCAGCGACAGGTGGTGGCCCTCGATG
>DATIUV010000148.1:0-6387 GCA_035466595.1 Pelomicrobium sp. | reverse complement strand
CAGCCCCCAGCCGCCGGCGCCGACGATGCAGGTGGCGCCCGCGCAGCCGGTGCCGCCGCCCACCCCCGGGGCGCCGACGCTCAACGTGGCGCCGGCCAAGCCGGGACCCACGCCGCCGGCGGGACTGCAGCTGAAGGCGGCGCCGACCGAGCCCGAGCCGGCCCCCGCCCGAGCCGTCCAGCCGCGCTGACCGAGCCACAGCGACGACCGCCGCCCGGCCCCGAGCCGGGCGGTTTTTTTCATTGATCCGCGGCCTTGAACGCCTGTGCTGACGGCCTGGCGGGAAAGGCTGCCAATTCAATTTGAACCGAAGACCGCCGGGCCGCGACCCAAGGGTGCGGACCAACCACTCACAGGAGGAAAAGCCATGATCCGTAAGCTCACGACCAGCCTGTTCGTCATCACCGGCCTCGCCCTGGCAGCCCCCGCCCTGAGCGCGGGTTACATCAAGCTCGGCGGCGTCCAGGGCGAAAGCACCAAAGCGCGTCCCGCGCCGACACCGGCGCCGGCGGCGCCCGCCAACAAGCTCCAGGGCAGTCAGGACCCGAAGCCGGCGGGGCTGCTTCTGCCCGCCGTGCAGAGCGCGCGGGAAGCCGCGCCCGAAAGCCCGGCCGGCAAGAAGAAGGGCAACGTCGAGTACGGCTGGAAGGTGGAAAAGGGCGAGAAGTAGCCGCGTCGGCAGAGGGCGGCGGCGGGGCGACCCGCCGCCGTTTTCTTTTGGCGGCCCGCCGGTTCGACCGTGGACAGGCAACCGGCGCCCGGCGCGCGCTCAGTCCCCCGGCGCCTCGGCGTGGTCCTCGGGCCGGCACCTGCCCATCGCCTTCAGGTTGCGGCCGAGATCGCGCAGGCCGCTGCGCAGGCCTTCCTCCAGCACGGGATGGTAGAACGGCATCGACAGCGCGGCGGGCACCGACAGCTCCTGCTGCACCGACCAGGCGAGCAGGTGCGCCATGTGCTCCATGCCGGGGCCGAACATCTCGGCGCCGAGCAGCCGGCAGCTCTCCAACTCGCCGTAGATCCGCACCAGGCCGCGGTTCGCGCCGGCCACGCGCGCGCGGCCCTGATTCTCGAAGGAGACGCTGCCGATCGCGTGCCGCCCCGCGGGAAGATCGGCGTGGCGCAGCCCCACCATCGCCATCTGCGGGTCGGTGAAGGCGACCGCGAGCTTGGTGCGCCGGTCGTGGCGCTCGATTTTCGGCCACAGCATGGCATTGGCGCCGGCGATGCGACCCTCGTCGGATGCCTCGTGCAGCAGCGGCACGTGACCGCTGATGTCGCCGGCGAAGAAGATCGGCGCGTCCCCGCACTGCGCGGTCTCGGGGTCGATCGCGGGCAGGCCCTTGTCGGACAGCGGCAGCCCGGTCGCCTCCAGCTTCAGGCCAGCGATATTGGGCCGCCGGCCGGCCGCCACCAGCACGCGCTCGAAGGTTTCCGTGCGCTCCGCGCCGCCCGCGTCGCGCCAGTGGAGACGAATACCGTCGTCGGCGACTTCCGCGCGCTGCGCCTCGACGCCGATGCGCAGATCCAGCTCGGCGCCGAGATCGCGTCGCGCCGCGTCTTTGACCTCCGGATCGGTGAACGGCCCGACTTCGTCGTACGGGTTGAAGAACGCGACGCGCACGCCGAGGCGCTGCATCGCCTGGCCCAGCTCGAGCGCGATGATGCCGGTGCCGATGACCGCCAGGCTCACGGGAAGATCGGGCAGGTCGAACAGGTCGTCGCTGGTGAGGACCTGGTCGCGAATGGCGTCGAACGGCGGCGGCAGGAACGGATGGCTGCCGGCCGCCACCACGACGGCGCGCGCCTCGACGCGGATGCGCTCGTCCACCAGCAGTGTCGTCGGGCCGACGAACTGCGCGTGGCCGCGCAGCCGCTGCGCCTCGGGGATCGCCTCGGTGTCCTTGACCACGAAGCCGACGAAGCGGTTGCGCTCGCGCTGCACGCGCTCCATCACGGCAGGGCCGTCGATGCGCCGGTCGGCGCCGGGATGCACGCCGAACAGCGGCGCGGTCTCGAGACCGTGTGCCGCGTCAGCGGCGGCGATCAGCAGCTTGGAGGGCATGCAGCCGACGCGGGCGCAGGTGGTGCCGTAGGCGCCGCCTTCGATCATGACGACGCGGCCGCCGCGCTTTTCCACCTCGCGCCGCGCGTTGAGCCCCGCGGTGCCGGCGCCGATCACGGCGACGTCGACTTTCATCGTTTCCTGCATCGGGTCGTTCTCCTGTTCAAGCGGCTGGCCGGGCAGTGTCCGGGTTCAGCCGGCGAAAACGGCGACGTGGGCTGAAGCATCGTGGCGGCCCATGACCGCGTCGTGACACTGCGTGCAGACGAAGCCGCGCTCGCTTCCCTCGTGGGTGCCGCGATGGGCATGGTCCTCGACGCACGGCGCGAACGAGAATTTCCGGCGCAGCGCCGGCAGGTCGAGCCAGCAGTCGAAATAGATCCACTCGCGGCAATTCTGCGACCACGGCTGGCCGCGGTACGTCTCGCGCACGCCGGCCTCGAGCAGGGCCTGCTCCAGCCCCCGCAGGTGCTCGCACGTCATAGGGTGTTTCCCTCTCTACGTTGAACGCGGCTTCGGGCCTTCGGTTGCGGGGCGGGGTCCGGCGCCAGCTCGACGATCCGCGGCCGCACGGAATTGCCGTCGATGACGAGCTCGCCGAGGGCCACGGGCAGCCGGAACCGGCGCGGGCCGGCGCTGCCCGGGTTCACGTACAGCACGCCGTCGCGCTCGGCAATGAGCGGCTGGTGCGTGTGGCCGGACACCACCACCTGGAATCCGGCCGCCGCGGGATCGAGATCGATCTCGTCCAGATTGTGCAGCACGTAGACGAACACCGCGCCGACCTGCAGCACCTCCGTCGAGCGCACCGTCTCGGCCCACGGCCCGCGATCGACGTTGCCGCGCACGGCGGTGACCGGTGCGATCGCGCGCAGCTGCTCGAGCACGGCCGGGTCGCCGATGTCGCCGGCGTGCACGATGGCGTCGGCGCCGCGCAGGAAGTCCGCCGCCTCCGGGCGCAGCAGGGCGTGGGTGTCGGAGATCAGGCCGACGCGGATCATCGCATCCCCGCGAGCGCTTCTCAGCGCGCGAGCGACTCGCCGAGCGCGCGCAGCAGCGCGGCCCCGTCGCCGCGCCAGGCGCTGCCGTGCATGCATGCGAGCGTCGCGGGGTCCGTCGCCGCGAGCTTCTCGATCAGATCGGCGGCGAAGCGGGTGTGCGAGAAGTAGTCCATCTGCCGGCGGAAGGCTTCGCTCGGACCCAGGATATCGGTCTCGGTGAGCGCCGGCAGGTCGGCGCCGCCCTGCGTGAAGAGATCGCCGCAGAGCAACGTGCGCGTCGTGTCTTCCGACAGGAAGCCGCACTCCCACGCGTGCGGCAGGTGCGGGGCGTCGAGCCAGCGCACGCGACGGCGGCCCAGCGTCAGGGTCTCGCCGTCGGCCATGGCGCGCGGCTCGCGGTCGGCGAGGTCGGCGATCGAGACCATCGCGGCCACCCGCCCGCACAGCGGCGCGGCGCGCGGCGCGGCGGCGAGCCACTCGTTGAGCGAGCCGCACTCGTCGGCCTCGACGTGCGAGAAGCCGATGTGGCGCAGCTGCTCGACGGGGATCACCGTGGCGACGGCCTCGCGGACCAACGCAAACAGCTTGCGCGGGCCAGTGTGGAACAAGAGCGGCTCGTCGTCGACGATCAGGTACTGGTTGAACGAGAAGCCGCCGCCCTCCATCGGCACCGGCGTGTTGATGCGATAGATGCCGTCGGCGACCTCGTGGACGTTGGTGCCCGACTCACGGTTGGTGATGGTCATGGGAGCCTCCTTGGGGCGGAGGTCCATGATGGCACAGTCAGGCCGCCGCTGCCGGCGCCCGTGACCTGATCTTGTCGCGCACCATCGCCACGTGCTCGCGGAAGATGTAGAGATGCTCGGAGTAGGCGAGCGGGATGCGCGTGCGGTTGACCGCCGCCTCGATCTCCTCGAGCCGCCGCAGGTGCGCCTCGACTTTCGCGGCGGAAGGCTCGCGTTCCACCTCGGCTTCGAGGAACTTGAGCTCGCCGTACCAGCGGTAGATGCGCGAGCGCACGCGCCAGGCGTAGAGCAGCGGCAGCAGGCGGAACAGCGGGAAGGCGATCGCGATGAGCGGCACCAGCATCACCAGCAGGCGATCGACCAGGTTGGCGAGCCAGAACGGCAGATAGCGCTGCAGCAGCGGCGCTCCGGAGCGGTAGTAGCGCTGCGCTTCCGGGCTCAGCGGCAAGTCGGTGTTGGCGGCCGAGGGAAATTCGCCGTGGCGCTGGAACACGCCCGGCCGGCCGTGGGTTTCCTCGGCCGCGCGCATCAGCAGGTAGACGAGCGCCGGGTGCAGGTCCTCGCGCACCACCAGGTTGGCGCGGGCGGCGAGCAGGGTGACGTCCCTCTGCGGGATCACGCGCCGGATGTCCACCGCGCCGCGCGGCAGCGTCACCAGCGCCAGGTGCTGGAAGCGCCGCGCGTAGGCCTCGGCCAGCTCCAGCTCCATGAGCCGGATGCCGTCGGCGGCGAGCAGTCTTTGCACCGCGGTCGCGTCGATCGAGGCGACGAAGAAGGCGGCGTCGACGCGGCCCTCCAGCAGGGCGTCGGCCGCGTCGGCGCCGCCGAGCGGGACGAGCTCGGCCTTCGCGCGGTCGACGCCGGTCGCGGCCAGCAGGTCCGTGGCGAGCCTGACGGTGCCGCTGCCCTCGGCGCCGACGGCGAGCCGTTTGCCGGCCAGCGCGTCGAGCCGCGTGGTTTCCTTGCCGCGATGGAAGATCCACAGCGGCTCCAGGTACACGGTGCCCAGTGCTTCCAGGCCGGGTGCCTGCTCCTCGCCGACGATGCCGCCCTGCAGGAACGCCACGGACACGCCGCTGCTTTCGTCCTGCAGCCGCTCGAGGTTCTGCACCGAGCCGGAGGAGGGCCGCAGCTCGAGCGTGATGCCCTCGCGCGCCAGCACGCGGGCATAGCGCTCCCCGAACGCGTGGTACGCCCCGCCGGGACCGCCGGTGCTCATGACGACGGTATCGGGCGGCGCCGGCTTGACGAACTGGTAGGCGAGCCAGAATACGGCCCCCAGCACCACCAGCGCCGGCAGCGCGGCGGCCGCCAGGTCGCGCAGCGAGACGCTCTGGCCGCGGATCTTCACGACGCGCCCGGCGAGCTCAGCGCGCCAGCTCGGCGGCGATCGCTTCCTCCAGCGCCTCCGGCTTCGTCGTCGAGGCGTAGCGCTTCACCACCTTGCCGTCCTTGCCGACCAGGAACTTGGTGAAATTCCACTTGATCGCCTCGCTGCCGAGCAGCCCCGGCTCCGCCGCCTTCAGGTAGCGGTAGAGCGGGTGGGTGTCGTCGCCGTTGACGTCGATCTTGGCGAAGAGGGGAAAGGTGACGTCGTACTTCGTCTCGCAGAAGGTCTTGATCTCGGCCTCGTCGCCCGGCTCCTGGCCGCCGAACTGGTTGCAGGGAAAGCCGAGCACGGAAAAGCCCCGGCCCTTGAACTTGCGCTGCAGCGCTTCCAGCCCGGCGTACTGCGGCGTGAAACCGCACTCGCTGGCGACGTTGACCACCAGCAGCACCTGGCCGCGGTAGTCGGCGAGCTTCTTCTCCTTGCCGTCGATGGTGCAGGCGGAAAAATCGTGGACGGTTTTCTCTTTCACGGGCGGAATCTCCTCGGTCAGCGCGTATGATGCCCGAGCCGGGGGCGGCGCGGCAGGGGGCGCAGCCGCGTTTCCCGGTGACGGTCGGCAGGCTATCATGCGCATTCCCGTTCCGGCCCGCAGCGTCCTTCCGTGCTCACCCTCAACGTCATCGGCTGCGGCCGCGCCGGCAAGACCCTGGCGCGGCTGTTCGGCGCAACGCGCATCCTGCAGGTGCAGGACCTGCTCGACCGCAGCCCGGAGCTGGCCGAAGCCGGCGCCGCGTTCGCCCGTGCCGGCCGCGCCGTGGCGCGCGTTTCGGATGCGCGGCCGGCGGACCTCTGGCTGGTGTCGACGCCCGACGCAGTGATCGCGGACGCCGCCGAAACGCTCGCGCACTCGGGACGCCTGCGTCCGGGGGACACCGTGTTTCATCTCAGCGGCGCCCACGCCTCGACGCTGCTCGCCGCGTGCGCCGAGCGCGGCGCGGCGGTGGCGAGCGTGCATCCGGTGAAAAGCCTGGCCGATCCCGAGGCGGCGGCTGCCTCCTTCGCCGGCACCTGGTGCGGCGTCGAGGGCGACGCGCAGGCGCTGGCGGCGCTCAGGCCCGCTTTCGCCGGCCTCGGCGCGCGGCTGTTCGACGTTGACGCGCGGCACAAGTCGATCTACCACGCCGCCAGCGTCATCGTCTGCAACAATCTGGTGGCGCTGATGGAGGCCGGGCTGCGCGCCTACGGCAA
>DATIUV010000147.1:0-7580 GCA_035466595.1 Pelomicrobium sp. | reverse complement strand
AGTTCGGCCCCGCGCTGGAGCGCTCGCTCGCGAGCGGGAAACCGGCGCTGATCGAACTCGTCATCGACCCCGACGCGATCACTACCCGCACGACGCTCTCGGCCATCCGCAAGGCGGCGCTGGCGAAGCGGTAGGACCCCTGTTCACCACAGAGACACAGAGGCACAGAGAAGATCAGAAGGGCCTTTTCACCGCGGAGGACGCAGAGGACGCGAAGGAGAAACTCAAAGAATGGATTTTTCCGGATTCCTTCGCGTCCTTTGCGCCCTTTGCGTTAAAGGAGTTTTTGCCCTCTCTGTGTCTCTGTGGTGGAACTAAAGTGAAGTGAAATGACCGACGACATCTGCTTCATGACGGCGATCGAGCTGCAGCGGGCGCTGCGCGCCCGCCAGCTTTCGGCCGTCGAGGTGATGCAGGCGCACCTCGACCAAATCGAGGCGGTGAATCCTAAGGTGAACGCCATCGTCACGCTGACCGCCGAGGCGGCGCTGGCGGAGGCGAAGGCCGCCGACGAGCGCCTCGCGCGCGGCGACGCCGTCGGCCCGCTGCACGGCCTGCCGGTCGCGCACAAGGACCTTTTCCCGACCCGGGGCGTGCGGACCACCTTCGGCTCGCCGGCTTACGCGGATCACGTGCCGGATTTCGACGCGCTGCCGGTGGAGCGGCTCAAGCGCGCCGGCGCCATTTCCGTGGGCAAGACCAACACGCCGGAGTTCGGCGCGGGCGGGCAAACCTTCAACGCCGTGTTCGGCGCCACGCTGAATCCATACGACGTCACCAAGACCTGCGGCGGCTCCAGCGGCGGCGCGGCCGTGGCGCTCGCCTGCGGCATGGTGCCGCTGGCGGAAGGCACCGACCTCGGCGGCTCGCTGCGCAACCCGGCCAACTACTGCAATGTCGTCGGCTTCCGGCCGTCGCCGGGGCGCGTGCCGACCTGGCCCGATCAGCTCGGCTGGTATCCGTTCACCGTCGCCGGCCCGATGGCACGCACCGTCGCCGACTGCGCGCTGATGCTCTCGGCGCTGGCCGGCCCCGACGACCGTTCGCCGATCGCGCTGGAAACGCCGGGCAGCGCCTTCGCGGCGCCGCTGGCGCGGGACTTTCGCGGCGCGCGCATCGCCTGGAGCCGAGACCTGGGCGGGCTGCCGGTGGACCTGCGCGTGACGGAAGTGCTGCAGGCGCAACGGCACGTGTTCGAAGACCTCGGCTGCGCCGTCGAGCCGGCGGAGCCCGACCTCGCCGACGCCGACGAGACCTTCCGGCTGTGGCGCGCCTGGCGCATGGAGCTCCGGGTCGCCGATCTGCTCGACAACCGCCGCGAGCTGCTGAAGGAGACGGTGATCTGGAACGCCGAGCAGGGCCGTGCCATCACCGGGCCGCAACTCGCCCGTGCCGAAGCCCGCCGCACGGCGCTCTACCATCGCATGCGAGAGTTCATGCAGCGCTACGAGTTCCTGGTGCTGCCGGTGAACCAGGTGCCGCCGTTCCCGGTGGAGCAGGAGTACCCGCCGCACATCGACGGCGTGCCCTCCGTGACTTACATCGACTGGATGAAGACCTGCTACTTCATCACCGTGACGGGCCATCCCGCCATTTCGGTGCCGTGCGGCTTCACGGGCGAGGGCCTGCCGGTGGGCATCCAGATCGTCGGCCGCCACCGGGACGATTTCGGCGTGCTGCAACTGGCCCACGCCTTCGAGCAAGCCACCGGCGTTGGCGCGCGGCGCCCGCCGCTCGTGGTGCGTTGAAGCGCACCGGACGCTGTGCTAGCTTGGTCCGCCTGCCGGTTCCCTTCTTTGCCATTCGGAGAAAAGCCATGAAGCGTCTCGCCCTGGCGGCCCTGCTGTTTGCCGCGAATCTGCCCGTCCACGCGGCTCCCAACGTCAAGGAAGGCGAGTGGGAGATGACGATGAAAATGGAGATGAACGGCCAGACCGTGCCCGCGCAGTCGATCAAGTACTGCGTCACCAAGGACAACCTGGTGCCGAAGGCGGAGCGCGCCGAGCAGAGCCCCAACTGCACGAAGGTGGAGCCGAAAGTGAGCGGCGACACCGTGAGCTGGAGCACCGTGTGCAAGCAGTCGGGGCAGACCATCGAGAGCACGGGCCGCATCACCTACAAGGGGGACACCTTCACCGGCGAGATCAACAGCACCATGACCGGCGAGGGCGGCCAGCCGATGAAGATGCGGCAGGTGATGAGCGGCAGGCGCGTCGGCGAGTGCCGGAAGTAACGCACCCATGGGCGGACCCGGCGTGAAGGCGGCGGCGTTCGCGGATCGGCTGCGCGCCATCGTCGGCGCCGCCGGCCTGCTGACCGATCCCGCCGACACCGCCGCATACCTCGAAGACTGGCGTGGTCGCTACCGCGGCGAGGCGGAGGCGGTGGTGCGCCCGGCGAGCACCGAGCAGGTGGCGGCCGTGGTGGCCGCGTGCGCGGAAGAGGGCGTCGCCGTGGTGCCGCAGGGGGGCAATACCGGCCTGTGCGGCGGGTCGGTGCCGGTGGCCGGGCGGCGCCAGATCGTGCTGTCGCTCGCGCGCATGAACCGCATCCGCGAGCTCGACGCCGCCAACAACACCCTGACCGTCGAAGCCGGCGTCGTGCTGCAGGCGATCCAGGAAGCGGCGGCGGCGGCCGACCGCCTGTTTCCGCTGAGCCTCGGCGCGGAGGGCAGCTGCCAGATCGGCGGCAACCTGTCCACCAACGCGGGCGGCGAGGCGGTGCTGCGCTACGGCAACACACGCGACCTGGTGCTCGGCCTCGAGGTGGTGCTGCCCGACGGCCGCGTGTGGGACGGCCTGCGGGGCCTGCGCAAGGACAACACCGGCTACGACCTGAAGCAGCTTTTCATCGGCGCCGAGGGCACGCTGGGCGTCATCACCGCCGCAGTGCTGAAGCTTTTCCCGCGGCCGACCGCCACCGCGACTGCGTTTCTCGGCGTCGACGATCCGGCGACGGCGGTCGCTCTGCTGTCAGTGCTGCGCGGGGCAGTCGGCGATCGTCTCACCGGCTTCGAGCTGATGTCGCGCGTCTGCCTCGAGCTGGTGCTGAGGCATATCCCCGGCACGGCGGACCCGCTTGGCGACGCGCATCCCTGGTACGTGCTCGTGGAGCTCTCCGACAGCGGCGAATCGGCGGCACTCGCCGAGCGGCTGATGTCCGCGCTGGAGCCCGCGATGGAGCAGGGCCGCGTGCGCGACGCCGTGCTGGCGCAGAGCGAGGCGCAGGGCCATGCGCTCTGGCGGCTGCGCGACGGCATGGCCGAGGCGCAGAAGGAGGAAGGCATCAGCATCAAGCACGACGTCTCGGTCCCGGTCTCGCGCATGGCGCGGTTCATCGACGAGGCCAGCGAGGCGCTGAAGGCTGCATTTCCCGGCGTGCGCATCGTCGCTTTCGGCCACATCGGCGACGGCAACGTGCACTACAACGTCTCCATGGCCGACCCTGGGCAGAATGCCGCGTTCATCCAGGACTCGGCGCCGGTCAACCACGTCGTCTACGAGGTGGTGGCCGCGCTGGGCGGGTCGATCAGCGCCGAGCACGGCCTGGGACAGCTCAAGCGCGAGGAGATCACGCGCTACAAGGCGCCGCTCGAGCTGGAGCTGATGCGTGCGATCAAGCGCACGCTGGATCCGCAGGATCTGATGAATCCGGGCAAGGTGATCTGATTCGTGCGGACGGCCTTCACCGCAGAGACGCGGAGGCGCATAGAAACTGAAGAACTCATTCACCGCAGAGGACGCGGAGGACGCAGAGGAAAGACTTTTCCGGAAATGGTCTTTGTGGTTTCCTCCGCGACCTTTGCGTCCTTTGCGGTTAAAGAATTTCCTTTCTGTGCATCCGTGGTTGGGCTGAAACCCCGATGAACGAATGGCTCGCGCTGGGGCCGCTGGCGTTGGCGGTGTGCGCGATGGCGCTGTTCGCCGGCGGCTTCTCCAAGGGCGCGGTCGGCATCGGCCTGCCGCTGGTTTCTGTGCCGCTGATCGCCACCTTCGTGTCCGTGCCGAAGGCGCTCGCGCTGCTCACCATCCCGCTGTTCGTCACCAACATCTGGCAGTGCCTGCACGGCGGCCACTTTCCGCACGTGCTGCGCCGGTTCTGGCCGATGGCGCTGGTGCTGATCCTGGGCATCGGCGCCGGCACCCAGCTGCTGGTGAACCTGGATCAGCGCACGCTCTACCTGGTGATGGGGCTGATGGTGCTGGTCTATCCGGTGTTGAGCGTGCTCAATCCCGCGTTCCGGGTGCCGCCCCCGGCCGAGCCGTGGCTGGGGCCGGTGATCGCGCTGCCCTCGGGCATGATCGGCGGCATGTCGGGCTTTTTCGGCCCGCCGCTGATCCTGTTCCTGGCGGGACTCAAGCTCAACAAGGACGTCTTCACCGCGTCGGTGGCGCTGATCTTTCTCTCCGGCGCCGTCGCCCTGTCGGTCTTTCTCGCGGGACACGGCATTCTCGGCCGCGACGACGCGCTTGCTTCCGCTGCTGCGCTGGCGCCGGCACTGGCCGGCATCTATCTCGGCCAGCGCGTGCGTGCGCGCATCAGCCAGCAGGTATTCGAGCGGGCGCTGCTGGTGGTGCTGGTGCTGATCGGGCTGAACCTGCTGCGGCGGTCACTGACGTAGCCTTGCCCGCCGGCGCGTGCCCGCGTGGCATCGAAAGCTGCTAGCGCACCTTGCCCGCCCGCGCGCCGGGCTTGCCCACGATCTGCACGCTGCTCGCCTGGGGGCCTTCCTCGCCCATCTGCGGCATGAAGCGTACCTCGGTGCCGACCTCGAGTCGATCGAAATCGTCGTGCAGCACACTGTTGCGGTGGAAGTAGAACTCGCGCTGGTCGAGTCCGCGGATGAAGCCGAAGCCGTCGTCGCGATGAATCGTCTCGATAAGGCCGCGCGGCTCCTCGTCGGCGGGCGTCTTCACCTCGCGGCGGCGCTTCGCGAGGGCTTCCTTGAGCTGGCGCTCGATGGCCTCGAAGGCGCCGCGGATCAGCGCGCGCAGTTCGGTATCCATGTCGTTCATGACCCGGTCCTTGTTCACCGCCAGATCCTTGTGCCGCGGTAGGCGCACGTTCACCGTAATGCGATAGGTGTTGCCCTTGTGCTGCGAGTGCTGCTGGCGTTCAAAGATGACGTGACAGGAGATCAGGTCATCGGAGAGTCTGTCCAGGCGCGCGACGCGCTTGCGGATGTAGTCCTCGATCCAAGCCGAGCGGGACACGTCGTGAAAGATGATCTCTGGGGGTGTCTGCATGGCTCCTCCGGGTCGGCCCCGCGGCGAGGATTCGCGACGGGATAGCGTGTCTCCAATTGGGCCTCTCCTTTCTTTTTCGAAGACGTTTCGGCGGCGCGAGTTCCTGCGCGGGAGAGGCGCCCGACGGCGGCGGGAAGTGTCGATCCGTGCGCCGCGGCGCGGGAAGGGGCGGCAGGGCGCGCTTTGCCCGGCCGCTCATGGCGCGGTGTGCACGCGCCAGACGACGTTGCCGACGTCGTCGGCCACCAGCAGCGCGCCGGTCCGGTCGAGCGCGACGCCGACCGGGCGGCCGTAGGCCTTCCCCTCGGCGCTCAGGAATCCCGTGAGCACGTCCAGTGGCGCGCCCGCGGGCTTGCTGTCGGCGAACGGAACGAAGATCACCTGGTAGCCGGCAAAGGGGCGGCGGTTCCACGAGCCGTGCTGCCCGACGAACACGCCGTAGGCGAAACGGGGCGGGAGCGCGTTGTCGCTGTCCGTGAAGGCCATGCCCAGGGAGGCCGTGTGCGGCCCGAGCGCGTAGTCAGGAACCAGCGCTCGGGCGACGAGCTCCGGTCGCTGCGGCTCAACGCGCCCGTCGACGTGCTGGCCGAAGTAGCTCCAGGGCCAGCCGTAGAAGCCGCCGTCGACGAGGGCGGTCATGTAGTCGGGCACGAGGTCGCTGCCGAGCTCGTCGCGCTCGTTGACCGCCACCCACAGCGCGCCGCCGCGCGGCTCCCAGGCGAGCCCGTTGGGATTGCGCAGGCCCGAAGCGTAGAGACGGCTCTCACCCGTGCGCGGGTCGATCTCCCACACCGCCGCGCGGCCCGCCTCCTTGTCCATGCCGTTCTCGCCGATGTTGCTGTTGGAGCCGACCGTGGCGTAGAGCCGCTCACCGTCGCGGCTCGCGATCAGGTCCCGGGTCCAGTGGCGGTTCGGCGGCTGCGCCGGCAGGTCGACGACCTTCTCCGCGGTCGCGTCGAGGCGGGTCGCGCCGGGTGTGTAGGGGAAGCGCACCACCGCGTCGGTGTTGGCGACGTACAGGTAATCGCCCAGCAGCGCCATGCCGAAGGGAGAGTGCAGCCCTTCCAGGAGCACGGTGCGCAGCTCGGGCGCGCCGTCGCCGTCGGCGTCGCGCAGCAGCGTAATGCGATCCGCGCTGGGCACGGCGGCGCCGGCGCGCTGCATCACCTTGTGTTCGATCCAGGCGACGATGCCGCCGTCGCCGGCCTGGGCCGGCGCCGCGCTCTCGGCCACCAGCACGTCGCCGTTCGGCAGGACGTGGAGCCAACGCGGATGCTCCAGCCCGCGGGCGAAGGCGCGGACGGCGAGGCCCTCGGCCGGGGTGGGCGCCTTGCCCTCGGGCCAGCCGGTCGCCGGCGCGATGTGGACGGTGGGGACCAGCGGCGGGTCGGGCGCGGGCAGCCTGGGGTCGGGGCCGACGCCGGCGGATGCCGGCAGCTCCGCCGTGTCGCCGCAGGCCGTCAGGGCAAGCAGGCATACGCCGCAAAAAGCGGCCCGCAGAACGTTGCGCATGCTGGTGCGACCACGCGCGGGCCGCGGCGGTTCGGACGGCGCTGCAGAGGAACGCGTTGCGTCCGCGCGGTGTCGCTTTTATATACGCGCAAGAAACGCAAGGAGGAGTCATGTCGAGGCAGCACGGCGGGCACCAGCCCGACGAGATCCACCACGGCGGCAACCAGCCCGGTGAAGACGAGCCGCACGAGAAGCCGGAGCGACCGCCGGCCGACGAGCGGCCGGACGTGGACGAACCGGGCGCCAACGCGCCGAGCGGGCGCAAGCCCAAGCCCGGCCCCGATCCCGACAAGCCCGGCGGCCGCTATTAGCGGCGGGGCCATTTCAGGAGTACGCCATGCAGCTCAAGGAAGTGATGACGAAAGGCGTCAAGACGATCAACGGCGATGCGGTCGTGCTGGACGCGGCGAAACAGATGCGCGATGCCGACATCGGCGCGCTGCCCGTGCTGATCGACGGCAGCCTGTCCGGCATGGTCACGGACCGTGATATCACGGTGCGGGCAATCGCAGACGGGCTCGACCCGAAGAAAGTCCCGGTGCGCGACATCATGACGCGCGAGGTGTTCACGTGCTCCGCCGGTGCCGACGTCAGCGAGGCGGTGGAGCTGATGGAGGACATGCAGGTGCGCCGCGTGGTCGTCACCGACACCAACAACCACCCCGTCGGGATCGTGTCGCTGGGCGACCTGGCGCTGCACGTCCGCGACGAGCGCGTGCCGGCGGAGGCGCTGCGCGAAGTGTCGAAGCCCGACTGAACGAATCGCGGCGCGTGCCGTTCCATCCGGCGGTGACCGACGTGGTGTCCACGCCGGAGCGGACG
>DATIUV010000146.1:0-4535 GCA_035466595.1 Pelomicrobium sp. | reverse complement strand
CCTGAAGGAGGTATTCGACGTGGCCGGCTATCGCTGCGCGTGGGGCACGCCGATTCACGCAGGCCGCGTACCCACTGCCAATGCACCGCCGGTTGCACGGCTCATGGCCGCGGGCGCCGTCGTTCTCGGCACCACTGTCTCCACCGAGTACGCCATTGCCGCCGCCGGCCCGACCACCAATCCGCATGATGCGTCGCGCACGCCGGGCGGCTCCTCGAGCGGCTCGGCGGCCGCCGTCGCCGCCGGCCTGGCGCCCCTCGCGCTGGGCTCGCAGAGCATCGGCTCGATCGTGCGGCCCGCGACCTACTGCGGCATCCTGGGTCTCAAGCCGACACGCGGCGCCATCAGCACGCGCGGCGGTATGGCGCTGGCGGAAGAGCTCGATCATGTCGGCGTGCTGGCGCGCGATGTCGAGGACGTTGCGCTCGCGTGTCGCGTTCTTTTCGGCCGCGATCCGGACGATCCGGGTTCGCGCGACGTCGCGCCGCCGGATCTCGCGAGCGCTCCGCGACCCAGCCACGCGCTGCTGGTAGTGGGCCCGCTGCATGCGCGCGTCCGGCCTGCCAGCGAGCACGCCGTGCAGCGCGCGGCCGAGGCGCTTCGGCGCGCGGGCATCAACGTCACGCGCATCGAGCTGCCCGCCGACTTCGACCGCGTCGAGTGGATCACCTACACGCTTCTCTGTCGCGGCATCGCGCGCCACCACGGCGCGGATTACGAGCGGGCCGCCGACCGTATGAGCCCTCGCATGCGCGAACTGGTGGAGCGCGGCCGGGCCATCAGCGACGCGGAGCATGCCGACGCCTGCGCGGCGGCGGAGGAGTTCACCCACCAGCTCGCGGGGATGCTCCCGGCCGGGACGATTGCCGTGAACGCGGCCGTCGACGACGTGGCGCCGCCGCGGACAGAGGGCACCGGCGTGCCGATTCTTCAGGCGCTGTGGACGGTGGCCGGCCTGCCGGCCCTGGCGGTGCCCTGCGGGCGCGACAAGGGCCTGCCGATCGGCGTGCAGCTGGCGGCGGGCGCCGGCGAGGAGAGCCTGCTCCTTTCCGCCGCGCGGTTAGTTTCGGAAAACCTCTAGCCGGCAGGGTTCGTCACCAGCACGCAATCCACCGCGACCGCGCCCTCCGCCGACAGGAGCACCGGATTGAGGTCCAGCTCCGCGAGGCGCGCCCCGGCGGCCGCGCCGAACCGCGACACCGCGCAAATCAGCTCGATCAGCGCCGCCCGATTTACCGGTGCCTTGCCGCGCACGCCCTCCAGAATCGCGCGGCCCTTCAGTTCGCCCAGCATCTGCTCGGCCTCGTGCGGCGCCAGAGGACAGCGGCGGAAGGCGACGTCCTTCAAGACCTCCACCAGCACGCCGCCGAGGCCGGCCATCAGCACCGGACCGAACGCCGGGTCGTTTTTCAGGCCGAGAACGAACTCGACGTCGCCGGTAGCCATCTTCTGCACGACGATGCCGTCGATGCGCGCGTCCGCCCTGTAGCGCCGCGCCGCCGCCATGATCTCCGCGAAAGCGGTCCGTACCGCCGCGTCGTCGGCGAGGTTGAGCCGAACGCCCTTGGCCTCCGTCTTGTGCAGGATGTCCGGCGATTCGATCTTCAGGGCCACCGGATAGCCGAGCGAGCGAGCCGCGTCGACGGCTGCCTCGACGTCGGCCGCGAGCCGAACGGGTGCCATCGGTGCGCCCGCGGACTCCAAGAGCGCAGTCGCCTGGGCTGTCGGCACGATTCCGCCGGAAGCCGGCAGATCGAGCTTCGGCAGCGCAGGCGGCGCCAAGCGTTCCGCGAGGTAACGTCGCCGCGCCTCGGCGAAGTGCACCATCCCGGCGATCGCGTCGATCGCCGGCTCGCCGCCGCGCAGCATCGGGACGCCGAGCTCGGCCAGCGCTTTCACCGCCGAATCCGGCGCGGCCAACCAGACGACGATGAAGGGCTTCGTGCTGCGCGCCTTAACTTCCCTGAAGATGTTCACCAGCAGATCGACGTTGGCGTGCATCAACTGCAGCCAGGCGATGCCAATGTGCACCTGGGGATCCTCCAGCATCAGCAGGATGCTCTCGCGCAGGATCGCCGGCTCGGCGACGAACTGGCCGGTGACGTCGATCGGATTGGCGGCGACGCCGAAACCGGGAATGGTCGCCTTGATCTTCGCCTGCGTCTCGGGCGAGAGGGTCGGCACGGAAAGACCGAGCTCCTCGGCGCGGTCGGCCATCAGCACGCCGGCGCCGCCCGACTGGCTGGCAATCGCGATGCCGCGGCCCTCGGGCAGCGCGCAGTGAGCGAAGACCTGCGCCATGTCCAGCATGTGCTCTTCATTCCTCGCGCGCACGATGCCGAGCTGCCGCACGACGCCATCGAACACTGCATCCTCGCCGGCGAGCGAGCCTGTGTGGGACGCCGCGGCGCGGGCGCCGGCGGCCATCCGCCCCACCTTGGTCAGCACCAGCGGCTTGCCCAGCTCCAGCGCCTGGCGCGCCAGGCGTGCGAGCCCTGCCCCATCCTTGAGGCCCTCGATGTAGCCGGTGCCGACGCGGATGCGCGAATCCTGCAGCACTTCCTCCATCGCGCTGACCAGATTGACGTCGGCCTCGTTGCCGGTGTTGACGAAGTAACCGATGCCGAGGCGGCGGTTGCGTGCGAGCGCCGCGATCGCGGTGCCGAAAGCGCCCGACTGCGTGATGAACGCCACCGGCCCCGGCACGTTCTCACCGTCGGCGTATTGGCTGAACGTTGCGATCACCTTCTCGAAGGCGTTGATGAGCCCAAGGCAGTTGGGGCCGCACAGGCGCACACCGTTCTCGCGCGCCACCTGCGCCAGCTCCTGCTCCAGCCGCTTGCCTTCCGGGCCCATCTCGCCGAACCCCGAGCTGAATACCACGGCGGCCGGCACCTTCTTGCGCCCGAGCGCGCGGAAGGCTTCGATTACCGCCGCCGCCGGCAGCACGACCACCGCGAGATCGATGGGTCCCGGAATCGCCTCCACCGTCGGATAGCAGGCGAGCTCGCCGATGCGCTCGTACTTCGGGTTGACCGGATAGATTCTGCCTTCGTAGCCCTTCTCCAGCAGGTGCTTGAGGGGACGGCCGTTGATCTTCTTGAAGTCGGCCGAGGCGCCGAGGATGGCGATCGACGCCGGCTTGACGAGCGCGGTGAGTCCGGTGGCCATTTGCCTTGTCTAGTTGAATGCGGAGATGCCGGTCTGGGCGCGGCCCAGCACCAGCGCGTGGATGTCGTGGGTGCCTTCCAGCGTGTTCACCGTCTCCAGGTTCAGGAGATGGCGGATCACGTGGTACTCGTCGGCGATGCCGTTGCCGCCGTGCATGTCGCGCGCGGCGCGGGCGATTTCCAGCGCCTTGCCCGCGCAGTTGCGCTTGAGCAGCGACACCATCTCGGGCGTAGCCAGCCCCTCGTCGCGCAGTCGCGACACCCGCAGGCAGGCAAGAAGCCCCAGCGCGATCTCGGTCTGCATGTCCGCCAGCTTTTTCTGCACCAGCTGGTTCGCCGCCAGCGGCCGGCCGAACTGGCTGCGCTCCAGCGCGTAGCTGCGCGCGGCGTGCCAGCAGAACTCCGCCGCGCCCATGGCGCCCCAGCAGATGCCGAAGCGCGCGTTGTTCAGGCAGCCGAACGGGCCCTTGAGACCCTTCACGCCGGGAAGCAGGTTCTCCTCCGGCACGAATACGTCGTCCATCACGATCTCGCCCGTGGGCGAGGCGCGCACCGAGAACTTGCCCTCGATCTTCGGCGTCGACAGCCCCTGCATGCCGCGCTCGAGGATGAAGCCGCGGATCACGCCGTCGTCGTCCTTCGCCCAGACGACCATCAGGTCCGCGATCGGCGAATGCGTGATCCACATCTTGTTGCCGGTCAGGCGCCAGCCGCCGTCCGCCTTGCGCGCGCGGGCACGCATGCTGCCGGGGTCGGAGCCGTGATCGGGCTCCGTCAGGCCGAAGCACCCGAGCAGCTCGCCCTTCGCCATACGCGGCAGGTACTTCTCGCGCTGGGACTCGCTGCCGTAGGCGTGGATCGGCAGCATGGAGAGCGTCGTCTGCACGCCGCAGGCGGAGCGAAACGCGGTGTCCACGCGCTCCAGCTCGCGCATGATGAGCCCGTAGGCGACGTAGCTCACGCCGGCGCAGCCGTAGCCCGAGAGCGGCGCGCCCAGCAGCCCCAGGTCGCCCATCTCGCGCATGACCGCCGGGTCGAAGCGCTCGTGGCGGTTCCATTCGCGGATGCGCGGCGCGAGCTTTTCCTGGGCGTAGGCGCGCGCGCTGTCGCGGATCATCCGCTCCTCTTCGGTGAGCTCCCGCTCGAGCAGAAACGGGTCGTCCCAGGCGAATTCGCCGCCGGTGAACGTCACGCCCTCGCTCGGTAGCCCCACTGCTGCCATCGGCTTCACCTCACTCGCAGCGCTCGATGACGGCAGCGATGCCCTGACCGACGCCGATGCACATGGAGACCAGCGCGTAGCGGCCGCCGCGCCGATGCAGCTCGCGCGCGGCGGAGAGCACGATGCGCGGGCCGGAAGCGCCA
>DATIUV010000145.1:0-6038 GCA_035466595.1 Pelomicrobium sp. | reverse complement strand
TGACGTTAAATGAAGGATCGGGATGCCGCTTACCGCCGCGTCACCTGCAATCCTCTGTCACAAATCCTAAGGCCCTAGTCCCCTCAGGGTTTGATTTAGGTCAAATGGAATCATGATTTGCCGTCAGCGCGCCTCGCCTGTTGCCGCCAAGCCACAGCCGGTGGAAAGGCGTTGCGGGCCGGGAGGTTATACTTCGCAGGCCGCCGGCGGTCGGCGAGACGCGAGCAGCGACCCCGATCGTCGGCGCCGCTCCATGCCGCCGGCCGACCAGCCCGAACGCCTTCCCGCCCCCCGGGGGAGACGGCTGCCGGGGCGCGACCCTGAATCCCGAAAGGCAGACCTGATGCGCGGCACTTCGAGCCCTTTGCTGACCGACCTCTATCAGCTCACCATGCTGCAGGCCTACGCGAACCGCGGCATGACCGAGACGGCGGTGTTCGAGCTGTTCGTGCGCAAGCTGCCGCCGGAACGCGGCTTCCTGGTCGCCGCGGGCCTCGAGCAGGCCGTGGAGTTTCTCGAGGACCTCCGGTTCTCCCGCGAGGATCTCGACTGGGTCGCCGGCAGCGGGCTGTTCCGGGCCGACTTCGTCGACTTCCTCGCCGGGATGCGCTTCACGGGGGACGTCGACGCAATGCCCGAGGGCACGCCGTTCTTCCCGGACGAGCCGATCCTGCGCGTGGCGGCGCCGATGCCGCAGGCGCAGCTGGTGGAGACGCGGCTCATCAACCTTATCAACTTCCAGTCCATGATCGCCGCCAAGGCGGCGCGCTGCGTGCTGGCGGCGCCCGGCAAGCTGCTGGTGGATTTCGGCCTGCGCCGCGCGCACGGCGCCGAAGCCGGCATGATGGCCGCGCGCGCCAGCTACCTGGCCGGTTTCGCCGGCACCGCGACCGTTGCGGCCGGGCGCGACTTCGGCATCCCGGTCTACGGCACGATGGCGCATTCCTACGTGCAGGCGCACGACGACGAGGCCGGCGCCTTCGAGGACTTCGCGCGTGCCTTCCCCGACAACTCGATCCTGCTGATCGACACCTACGACACCGAGGCCGCCGCCGAGAAGGTGGTCGCGCTGGCGCGCAAGCTCGCGCCCGAGGGCATCCGCGTGCGCGGCGTCCGGCTCGACAGCGGCGACCTCGCCGACCACGCGGTCAAGGTCCGGCGCATCCTCGACGCCGGCGGCCTGCGCGACACCATCATCTTCGCCAGCGGCAATTTGGACGAGTACAAGCTGGCGGCAATCGAGGCCCGCGGCGCGCCGATCCGCGGCTACGGCGTCGGCACCAGCCTGACCACCTCCGCCGACGCGCCGTCACTGGACAGCGTGTACAAGCTGCAGGAGTACGCGGGCATCGCGCGCCGCAAGCGCTCCGAAGGGAAAGCGACGTGGCCGGGACGTAAACAGGTCTACCGCCGCCACGACGGCAACGGGCTGTACGGCGGCGACCTGCTCACCACCCTGGACGACCCCAATGACGGCGATGCGCTGCTTGCGCCCGTGATGCGCGAGGGTCGGCGGGTCGCGCCGCCGCGGCCCCTGACCGCGATCCGCGACTACGCGCTGGCGCAGTACGAACGGCTGCCGGCGGCAGTGCGCGCGCTCAAAGACCCCGGCCCCTATGAGGTGGAGGTGTCGGCGCCGCTGCGCCGGCTCGCCGACGAGGTCGACCGGCGCACGCGCTGACGCGGTGACCGCTTGACCGCCGGCCGCCCGGAACTCCATAGTAATGCGCGTGTCACTCTGAACGAATCCCATGGAACGCCGCGATTTCCTCAAGGCCTGCGCCGCCGGCGCAACGTTGGCCGCGTCCGCCCCGCAAGCGCTGGCTGCGCAGCAGGCGAGCCCGCGCTATTACTCCCGTGCGCTGCTGGTGGACCGCAACGGCGCGGCGCTGGCGGCCTCGACGCTGAAGCCGGAAACGAACTACATCTTCCATTACCCCTTCGGCGGCACGCCCTGCTTCCTGCTGAACCTCGGCAAGCCGACGCAGCGCGACGTCGAGCTCAAGACCGCCGACGGCAAGCGCTACGTCTGGGCCGGCGGCGTCGGCGCGCGCAAGTCGGTGGTGGCCTTCTCGGCGATCTGCGCGCACAAGCTTGCCTACCCGACGCGGCAGATCAGCTTCATCAGCTACCGCAACGGCGACGACGGGTCGACCTTCGCGCGCCCCGACACGATCCACTGCTGCGCCGAGCACAGCGAGTACGACCCGGCCAGCGGCGGCCGCGTGCTGGGCGGTCCGGCGAACCAGCCGCTGGCGGCCATCCTGCTCGAGCACGAGCCGGCGACCGACCGCCTGTACGCGATCGGCACGCTCGGCGGCGAGCTGTTCAACGAATTCTTCCGCAAGTACGACCTCAAGCTCACACTCGAGCACGGCTCGGATGCGGCGCCCCGCACACCGGTGGCCAGCACCGCGCGGGTGTCCGAGCTGGCGGCGTACTGCCAGCAGCGCGTCAACTGCTGAGCCCGGCGAGCGCCTGAGCGCGCCATGATCGAGTGGCTGCGCGCCGGCGCACCCTTTCCGCCGGTGGAGCGCGCGCTGCGCTCGCCCAACGGCCTGCTGGCGGCGGGCGGCGACCTCTCCACGGAGCGCCTGCTGGACGCCTACCGCCACGGCATCTTCCCCTGGTTTAGCGACGACGAGCCGATCCTGTGGTGGAGCCCGGACCCGCGCATGGTGCTGTTCCCCGCGGAGGTGACGGTATCGCGCTCGCTGCGCAGGCGCCTGCGGCAGGGCGACTACGCGGTGCGCTGCGACACCGCGTTCGGCGAGGTGATGGCGGCGTGCGCCGGCCCGCGCGCCGGCCAGCCCGGGACCTGGATCACGCCGGCGATGCGCGAGGCCTACGCGCGGCTGCACCGGCTAGGCTACGCGCACTCGGTGGAGACCTGGATCGACGGGCGGCTCGCCGGCGGCCTTTACGGCCTTGCCATCGGCCGCGCGTTCTTCGGCGAATCGATGTTCGCGCGCGAGACCGATGCGTCGAAGATCGCGCTGGTGCACCTGGCGCGCCAGTTGCATGCATGGGAGTTCGGCGTCATCGACTGCCAGATGAGCACCCCGCACCTGGCGTCCCTGGGCGCGCGCGAGATCCCGCGCACCGACTTCACGCGGCTCGTCGGGGAATTGGTAAACTACACCGACATCAAGGGGAACTGGGTTTTCGACGATGGCGCAGCTGAATGATTTCCCGCTGTCGGTGCTGCAGTTCTACGCCACCGCCCCCTACCCGTGCAGCTACCTGCCCGGGCGGATGGCGCGCAGCCAGGTGGCGACGCCGAGCCACCTGATCGACACCCGCATCTACAGCGAGCTGGTGCGCTCCGGCTTCCGCCGCAGCGGCGCGTTCACCTACCGCCCCTACTGCGACCACTGCCGCGCCTGCGTTCCGGTGCGCGTGGTGGTGGAGGATTTCCGCCCGACGCGCTCGCAGCGCCGCTCCTGGATGCGGCACGAGAACCTGCGCGCGAGCGTGCACAACCTGCACTACAGCGCCTCCCACTACGCGCTCTACCTGCGCTACCAGGCGCGGCGCCACGCCGGCGGCGGCATGGACCAGGACAGCCGCGAGCAGTACCGCCACTTCCTGTTGCAGAGCAACGTCTCGTCCAAGCTGGTGGAGTTCCACGACGACGGCCGTCTCGCCATGATCAGCATCATCGACGAGCTGTCCGACGGCCTGTCGTCGGTCTACACGTTTTTCGATCCCGACGTCCCCGACGCGAGCTACGGCACCTACAACATTCTCTGGCAGGCGCAGCTCTGCCGCGAGCTCGGGCTGCCGTACCTCTACCTCGGCTACTGGATCGGCGAGAGCCGCAAGATGTCCTACAAGGTCAACTTCCAGCCCATGGAAGGCCTGATCGACGGTCGCTGGCAACCGCTTGAGCGGCCCTGATTGAGGGCGCCACGCCCGCGATGCGCATCCTGATCGTCGAAGACGACAAGACGATCGCCGCCAACCTCTACGACTACCTCCAGGGCCGCGGCCACCTGGTGGACGCCGCGGCCGACGGCGTCACCGGCCTGCACCTGGCGGTGACGCAGCCCTTCGATGCCATCGTGCTCGACCTCAACCTGCCGGGCATGGACGGCATCACCCTTTGCCGCAAGTTGCGCGAGGACGCCCGGCAGGACACGCCGGTGCTGATGCTGACCGCCCGCGACACGCTCGATGACAAGCTGGCCGGCTTTGCCCACGGCGCCGACGACTACCTGGTGAAGCCGTTCTCTCTGCGCGAGGTGGAAGCCCGCCTGGCCGCGCTGCACAAGCGCCACGCGGGGCGCGTGACGCCGCGCGAGCTCAAGGTCGGCGAGCTGACGTTTGATCCGCGCACGCTGTCGGTACGCTTCGGCGGCGCGCCGGTGAAGCTGCCGCCGAAGGGCATCCGGCTGCTGGAGATCCTGATGGGCGAGCCGGGCCGGGTGTTCTCGCGCGCCGAGCTGGAGACCGCGGTGTGGGGCGATGAGCAGCCCACCAGCGACACGCTGCGCAGCCAGATGCACATCCTGCGCCGCGCGCTGAGCGCCGCCGGCGGGCACGACCCCATCGAGACCGTCCACGGCCTCGGCTACCGCCTGCTGGAAACCGATGGCGATTAAATGGGGCCTGCGGGCCCGCGTCGCGCTCACCATTGCGGTGTTCAGCCTGCTGCTGGTGACGGCCCAGACGGCTACCGTCATCGTGCTGACCGAGCAGCAGGAGGACGAGGTGGTGACGCAGATCCTCGACGCCCAGCTGCGCCCGCTGCAGGACGAGCTGCGCAGCGGCGCCACGCCGCGGCTGCCGTTCAGCGAGAACCTGCAGAGCTACCTGATCCGCACGCCTGCCGAGCTCGACCGGCTGCCCGCCGAACTGCGCGGCCTGCCGGTCGGCACGACCGAGTTCGAGCACAACGGCAAGGAACTGCACGTCGAGGTGCGGCAGGAGGGCGACGCCCGGCTGATCCTCGTCTACGACGCCACGCCCCACGAGCAGCGGGTGCACGAGTTTCGCGACGCCATGCTGCTGGCGACGCTGGCCGTGGCGATCATCATCGCGGCCACCGGCTACTGGCTGGCCGGGCTGCTGGTGAGCCAGGTCGGCGAGCTCGCGCAGCGCGTGTCCTCGCTCGCGGCGGGCGATGCGCCGCCGGCGCCGGACGACTACGCGGACGCGGAAGTGGCGACGCTGGCCAGCGCGTTCGCGGGCTACCACGACCGCACCGCAGCGCTGCTGGCGCGCGAGAAGGAATTCACCGCCGACGCGAGCCACGAGCTGCGCACGCCGCTCACGGCGATCCAGACCGGCGGCGAGCTGCTGGCGCACGACCCGAATCTCGGCGAGCGTAGCCGCGCGCGGGTGGAGTCGATCCTGCAGGCGGCCGCGCGCATGGACGAATCGATCCGCGCCCTGCTGCTGCTCGCCCGCGAAACCGCGCCCGCCGAGATCGAGGCCGTGAACGTCCGCGAGGCGGTCGAGGAAGCCGTGGCGCCGCTGCGCGGGGCGCTCGAGCGCCGTCCCGAGGTCGAGCTCGCGATCGAGGTGGCGCCGCACGCCGTCCTGCAGACCCAGCGCGCCGCGCTGGCTCTGGTCGTCGCCAACCTGGTCAAGAACGCGCTCGCGCATACCCGCCGCGGCGCCATCCGGGTGACCTACGACGGCGCCGGGCTCAGCGTGACCGACACCGGCAGCGGCATCCGGCCCGAAGACCTGCCGCGGATCTTCGAGCGCCACTTCCGCGGCGCCGACAGCGCGAGCGACGGCTCCGGGCTGGGGCTGGCCATCGTGCAGCGCATCGCGGACCGCTTCGGCTGGCAGGTCACGGTGGCGAGCGAGCCGGGCCGGGGCAGCACCTTCCGCGTTGTTTTTCTCGGGACCTCACAAAAACTTCACAACACCGCGACGCCGGCTTGACGGCCGGCTCCCTACCATGGGCAGCGTCATAAAGGACGGAAAGACGGCCCATGGACGGCGGCAACACCCGCGCGCTCGGCGCGCAACCCCGGTTCGACGGACCCGATAACGGCTTCTCTGGAGCGGTACTGGCGCGGCGG
>DATIUV010000144.1:0-3997 GCA_035466595.1 Pelomicrobium sp. | reverse complement strand
CGCGAGCAGCCGCCGCCGCGCGGCGCTCACGCCCCTTGCTCGGGCGCCTCCGGCGCCACGGGCTCGATGGGCGAGAAGTCCTCGCGCGTGGCGATGAACTCCGGCCGCGGCGCGAGATCGCCGAGCGGGTCGCGAAGCGCGTTCTCGACCGAGTTGTAGACGAAGAACAGGTTCGTGCGCGGCAGCGGCGTGATGTTGCTCGACGAGCCGTGCATCGTGTTGCAGTCGAAGAACACCACGGTGCCGGCCGGGCCCGTCGCGGCGTCGATGCCGCCGCGCTCCACCAGGAAGCGCAGGCTGGCCGGATCCGGCACGCCGTATTCCTGCTTGCGCAGCGACTGCTTGTAGTGGTTCTCCGGCGTCTCGCCGACGCACTGGATGTAGCTCAGGTGAGAGCCCGGGATCAGCATCAGCGGGCCGTTGTGCGCGGTGTTCTCGGTCAGCAGGATCGAGCACGACACCGCGCGCATGTCGGGCATGCCGTCTTCCACGTGCCAGGTCTCGAAGTCGCTGTGCCAGTAGAACTCCTTGCCCTTGAAGCCGGGCTTCCGGTTGGCGCGCGACTGGTGGATGTAGACCTGGCTGCCGAGAATCTGGCGCGCGATGTTGACGAGCCGGATGTCGCGCGACAGGCGCTGGAGCATCGGGCTAAGTTCGTGCACCTTGAAGATCGAGCGCAACTCGCCGCTGTCGGGCTCGAGGATGGCCTCGTCGCGCTCTTTGAGCGCCGGTTCGTGGGCCATGCGCTCCACCTCGGCGAGCAGGCGCCGGACTTCCTCGGGGCCGAAGAAGTCCTTGAGCACGACGTAGCCTTTCTTCTTGTAGCGGGCCAGCTGGTGCTGTGAAAGATCTGCCGGTCCGGTCTCTTCCCAGCCGGGATAGATCACCGGGTCCTGGCGCATGACGATCGCCGCCTCGTTGTCAAAGCGGGACCGGTAGACGTCGGTCACTGAAATCATGGGTTGCAATACTCCTTCTATCGGTTTCGGTTCGCGGGCCTAGGCCGCCTCGTCGGTCACCAGCGGGTACACGCCGTCCTGGTCGTGCACCTCCTTGCCGGTGAGGGGCGGGTTGAACACGCAGATCATGCGCATGTCGGTTTTGGCCCGCAGCAGATGCTTGTCGTTGCGGTCGAGCGCGTAGACGGTGCCGGGCGTGATCCGGTGGACGCTGCCGTCTCCCAGCAGCTCCACCTCGCCCTCGCCCTCGACGCAGAAGACCGCCTCGAGGTGATGCTTGTACCAGATATACGTTTCCGTGCCCGCGAAGATGGTGGTCTCGTGCAGCGAGAAGCCCATGCCCTCCTGCTTCAGCAGCAGGCGGCGGCTCGCCCAGTTGGGCGTCACCACGTCGCGGTCGGTGCCGATCAGGTCGGCGACTCGGCGCACGATCATCGCGCGCCTCCTGCCGCCTTGAGCGGCTTGACGTTGGCCGGCGCGCGGACCTCTACGCCGAGGGCGCCGGCGGCCGCGGCCTCGAGGATGTCGAGGCCCTCGGCCAGCGGGCCGTTGGCGATGTTGAGCGGCGGCAGCAGCTTGACTACCTCGTCGTCCGGGCCGGAAGTCTCGATGACGAGCCCGCCTTCGAACGCCCGCCGGGCGATCTCCGCCGCCAGCGCCGGGGCCTCGGTCGCGAGGCCCCGCATCATGCCGCGCCCCTTCAGCGTGAACCCGCCCTCGGGGTAGGACTTCGCGATCTGCTCGAGACGGTTCCTGATGATGCGGCCCTTGCGCTCGATCTGCTCGGCGAAGTCGTCGCTCGCCCAGTAGTGCAGCAGCGCCTCGCGCGCGGTGACGAACGCCAGGTTGTTGCCGCGGAAGGTGCCGTTGTGCGCACCGGGCTGCCAGATGTCGAGCTCGGGCTTCATCAGCACCAGCGCCATGGGCAGACCGTAGCCGGAGAGCGATTTCGACAGCGTCACGATGTCCGGGCTGATGCCGGCCGGCTCGAAGCTGAAGAACGTGCCGGTGCGGCCGCAGCCGGCCTGGATGTCGTCGACGATGAGCAGGATGTCGTGCCGGCGGCAGACCTTTTCGAGGTTGCGCAGCCACTCGAGGCGCGCGGCGTTGACGCCGCCCTCGCCCTGCACGGTCTCGACGATCACGGCCGCCGGCAGATCCATGCCGCTCGACTTGTCGGTCAGCATGCGGTCCAGCATCTCGGTGCTGTCGGCGCCGTCGAGGTAGCCGTCGTACGGAACGAAAGTCGTGTCCGGCAAGGAGATGCCCGCGGCTTTGCGGAACTTCTCGTTCCCGGTCACGGCCAGCGATCCGGCGGTGACACCGTGGAAGGCGTTGGTGAAGGAGACAATGCCGGTGCGGCCCTTGATCTGGCGCGCCAGCTTGAGCGCCGCCTCGACGGCGTTGGTGCCGGTAGGCCCCGGGAACTGCACCTTGTAGTTCAGGCCGCGCGGCTGCAGGATCACGCGCTCGAACGTTTCCAGGAACTCCTTCTTGGCGCTGGTGGCCATGTCGAGGCCGTGCACCACCCCGTCGTGCTCGATGTACTCCAGCAGGCGCGCCTTCATGGCGGCGTCGTTGTGTCCGTAGTTGAGCGTGCCGGCGCCGGCGAAGAAGTCGATGTAGCGCTTGCCCGCCTCGTCCCACAGGTGGGCGCCGCGAGCGCGGGTGAAGATGGCCGGAAACGAGCGGACGTAGCCGCGCACTTCCGACTCGAGTCGGTTGAAGATTCTCAGGTTCATGTGTCCTCCTTGGTGATCGTTTCGGTACTGAACGGGCCGATGGCGATTAGGCGCTCGTCCTCGTGCGCCTCGGCCCCGAAATATTCGGCGTCGAACAGCGCGCCCTCCTCGAGCGGCGCGGCGAGATCCGCCGCCAGCCTGGCGAACATTCCGCGCGACGCCGCGTTGGAAGGCGACACCGTGGTCTCGATGCGGGTGACGCCCCGTAACGCCGGCCGCGCCAGCAACGCGCGCAGCATCCTGCCCGCGAGGCCCTGCCCGCGGGCCTCCGGCGCCACCGCCACCTGCCATACGAAGAGCGTGTCCGGCCGCCCCGGCGGGCGGTACGCGGAGACAAAGCCAACAGCGCGCTCCCCGGCCAACGCCAGGATGCAGGTGTCGGCGAAGTGGTGCGCCAGCAACAGGTACAGGTAGGTCGAATTGACGTCGAGCGGCCGGCAGGCCTCGATCAGCGCGCGGATGGCTGCGCCCTGCTCGACCCGCGGCCTTACCAGGCGGATCGCGGGGTGCGCGTCAGGTGAAACTGCAGCAGCAGTGCTCATTGTCCTCCTTCGATATTCAATGGTCGTTGACGCGCTGGCGCGACGCCGGCGCGCACGGCGGGAACAGCGGTCAGGGCCGCGCGATCGGGCCCGTTTCGAGGATGGGCGCGGAGTCGATGTGGTGCGCTTCCATCAATTCACAGACCCGCTCCAGCGCGAGGGCGATGGCCGCCTGCTCCAATTCCGGAAGCTGGTGCAGGCCCTCGGCCAGCCGCTCCTGCAGCGGCGAGGGCGTCTCCTCGGCGAGCTTGGCCCCTTTCTCCGTCGGCCGCGCCCACACGACGCGCCGGTCGTGCCGGCTGCGCTCGCGGACGATCAGGCCTTTCTCCTCGAGCCGGTCCAGGATCCCCACCATCGTGCTGGGGCTCACCTGCAGCTCGGCCGCGAGGTTCTTGGCGCTCATCTGCCGGGCATGCACGAGGGCCCGCAGGGCGATGAGCTGAGGCGAAGTGATCTGGCGCGTGGACTCGAGCTGCTTCGAGTTAAGGTCCACCGCGCGGATGATGCGCCGAATCGAACGAAACACGCGCAGATCCAGCCGCGCACGCAGCGCGGCCTCCGTTTCAGCCGGCGGGTGCGGGCGACGCCCGGCGAAGGGCTCGCCCGCACTCGTGGCGCGCTCCGTCTCCGCAGGCGAGCCGCCGGTCGGCGGGTTTTCGGTCGATGTCGGTCGTCGAATCATCCGGTTCAGTAAAAATCATACGTGTTAAAACCATTCGCATTGTAACAAGATAACCAGAGATGTCAACCCAAG
>DATIUV010000143.1:0-1842 GCA_035466595.1 Pelomicrobium sp. | reverse complement strand
TGCGGCCTGCTGCTGGCGCTGTTCTGGGTGCGCCTCGCCGCGCCGGACGTCGCGCTCACCGAGGCGGCCATTGGCGGCGGCCTCACGGGCGTGCTGCTGATCGGCGCGGCGGCGCGGGTGCGGGAGGCCGGCGGCGCAGCGGAGAAGACCGGCGCCTTGACCCGGGTCGTCGCGGCGCTGCTCTCGGCGGCGGTGGCCGCCGCCATCGCGTACGCGGTGCTGGCGTTGCCCGATCCGGCGCCGACGCTGGCGCCGGCCGCCGCCGAGCATATCGGCGTGACGGGCCTCGGCAATCCCATCACCGCGGTGCTGCTCGCCTTCCGCGCCATCGACACGCTGCTGGAAACCGTCGTGGTGGTCTTCGCGCTGATCGGCGTGTGGTCGCTGACGCCCGATGCCGCGTGGGGCGCACGCCCGGCGCTGCCGGGCGTTGCGGATCCGGCGGGACCGGCCGCGTTCGCGGCGCGCGTGCTGGCGCCGATCGGCGTCGTCGTCGGCGTGTACCTGCTTTGGGTGGGGGCCGACGAGCCCGGCGGCAAGTTCCAGGCCGCCACCGTGCTGGCGGCGATGGCGCTGCTGCTGATGCTCTCCGGGATCATGCAGGCGCCGCCGGTCGGCCACCGCGGCCTGCGCGCCGCGCTGGTCGCGGGGCCGCTCGTGTTCGTCGCGATCGGGATCGCGGGCGTCGCCGCGGCCGGCGCCTTTCTCGCCTACCCCGAGCCGCAGGCGAAGGCGCTCATCATGGCGATCGAGGTGGCGCTGACGGCGTCGCTGGCGCTGCTGCTGGTGCTGTTGCTGGCGGGTCCGCCGCGGAGCGCGCCGCGATGAGCGCGGCGACCCTTGCGGGGTTTTGCGCCGCGGCGCTCGTCGGGTTGGGCCTCTATGGCCTGCTCGTCCAGCCGCAGCCGCTGCGCAAGCTCCTGGCGCTCAACTTCGTCGGCAACGGCGCGTTCCTGCTGTTCGGCGTCGCCGCGAGCCGCGGCGCGCTGCCAGGCCTCGGCCCCGACCCCGTGCCGCAGGCGCTCGTGATCACCGGCATCGTGGTGGCCTTCTGCGCGACCGCGCTGGCGGTGGCGCTTCTCACGCGGCTCGCCGACGCCGCCGGTTCCGCTTCGCTCGCGGCCGCGCCGGTGCGCGACGATGCCGAGGGCGGCGGTGGCTGACGCGGCGACGCCCGGCAGCTTCCTGCTCGTGCTGGCGCTGATGGCGCCGGTCACGGGTGTCCTGCTTGCGCTCGCCGCGGGCGGGCGCTCTGCCTCGCGCATCGCGCTCGCGGTTCTGCCCATCGGTCTCGCGCTCGCGGCCGCGATCGCCTGGCGCCTGCTGCAATCGGGCGAGCCCCTCGTCTACCTGCTCGGCGGCTGGGCCCCGCCGCTCGGCGTCACGCTGCGCGCGGACGGCCTGGCGGCGGCGATGCTGCTCACGACGGCGATCATCGTCTGCGCCGTCGGCGTCTTCGCGCGCGCCGACTTCGCCACCCCGGCGGGCACTGCCGAGGCGCGCGGGCCGTTCGCGTTCTGGCTGCTGCTGCTGGCCGGCTGGGGCGCGCTGAACACGGTGTTCCTGGCGGGCGACCTCTTCACGCTGTTCGTCGCGCTCGAGCTGCTGACGTTCTCGGCCGTGCCGCTGGTGAGCCTGTCGGGCCGCGCCGAGAACATGCAGGCCGCGCTGCGCTACCTGCTGTTCGCGCTGGCCGGCTCGCTGCTCTATCTCGCCGGTGCGACGCTGCTCTACGGCGCCTACGGCACGCTGGACATCGCGTTGCTCGCGCAGCGCGCGCGCCCGGAGCCGGTGACCTGGGTCGCCGCCGCGCTGATGACCGCCGGGCTGGCCGCCAAAACG
>DATIUV010000142.1:0-16622 GCA_035466595.1 Pelomicrobium sp. | reverse complement strand
GGCCCTCCAGCATGATGGCGAGCGCGGAGGCGATGCGCTCCGGCTTGCCCGGCGAGCCGTCGTGGCGCTCCCACGGCTGCTCGAAGCCGGGAAGGCGCAGGTTGGACACCGAGAAGCCGCACAGGCCCGCCTTCGGCTTGCCGCCCTGCCCCACCGCGCCCTCGTCGCGGATCTCGCCGCCGGCACCGGTGGCCGCGCCGGGAAACGGTGAAATCGCGGTCGGATGATTGTGCGTCTCCACCTTCATGAGGATGTGGGCGTCCTCCTCGTGGAAGCGGTAGCTGCCGTCCGCCGGCGACGGGTAGAAGCGAGGCACCCGCGCGCCGCGGATCACCGAGGCGTTGTCGGAGTAGGCTACCAGCGTGTCCTGCGGCCGCAGCTCATGGGTGCGCCGGATCATGCCGAACAGGGAAGTGTCCTGCGGCTCGCCGTCGATCACCCAGCGGGCGTTGAAGATCTTGTGCCGGCAGTGCTCCGAGTTGGCTTGCGCGAACATCATCAGCTCGACGTCGGTGGGATCGCGCCCTTCGCGCCGGAAGCTCTCGGCCAGGTAGTCGATCTCGTCCTCCGACAGCGCCAGACCGAGCTCGCGGTTCGCGCGCTCGAGCGCGGAGCGGCCCTGCGCCAGCAGCGGAACGCTCGCCAGCCGCGCCGGCGCGTAGTGATGGAACAGCCGCTCGGCCTCGTCCAGCGTGTCGAGCACCGCCTCGGTCATGCGGTCGTGCAGCTCGGCGGCAATGGCGCGGCGCTCCCCGGCGGACCAGCCGTCCCGGCGCTCCCCGCTGACGCGGTAGGCCACCCCGCGCTCGATGCGCTCCACTGCCGCCAGGGCGCACACCTGCGCGATCTCCGTCGCCTTGGACGACCACGGCGAGATGGTGCCGGGCCGGGGCACGACCAGCAGCAGCTCGCCGTCCTCGGCCATCGCGGCCGAGCGTGGTCCGTAGGTCAGGATGCCGGCCAGCGTGTCGCGCTGGGCCGGCGTGAGCTCGCCGTTGAGGGCGACGAAGTGGATGAACTCGGCCCGGACGTCGGCCACCGAGGGCACCGCGGCGCGCAGGCGCTGGAGCAGCTTGTCGCGGCGAAAAGCGGAAAGCGCGTTACCGCCGCGCAGCCGGAGCATCGTGAAATCGCGGTGCATGGAAAAAGCGTGATTTTACCGCAAGCCGGGTCGCCGCCGCGGCCCGCCTTGCCCGTCGCCGGCGCATGGCCGAGAATGACGGCCTTCCCTCCGCCGCCTGCCCTGAATGAAGCCCCGCATCCCGCTGCACCTCTACGCCACCGACGAGATTCGCGCCATCGAAAGCGCTGCGATGCGCGGCCCGCGGGCGTTGCCGCTGATGGAACGCGCCGGGCTCGCCGTGGCCGAGACCGCGCGGGCGCTGCTGACGGACGGCGCCCGCATCCTGGTGCTGGCCGGGCCCGGCAACAACGGCGGCGACGCGCTGGTCGCGGCGCGTCACCTGCGCGAGTGGTGGTACCGCGTCGACGTCGTCTTCACGGGCCAGGCCTCGAAGCTCTCCGGCGACGCCCGCGCCGCGCTGGAGCAGTGGCGCGGCGCGGGCGGCACCGTCGCCGGCGAGATCCCTGCCGACGGCGAATGGGATCTCGTGCTCGACGGACTCTTCGGCATCGGCCTGCAGCGCGACCTCGACGGGCGTTATCGTGATCTCGTCGAGCGTGTCAACGCGCTCGGCAGCCCGGTGCTGGCCATCGATCTCCCCAGCGGGCTCGACAGCGACACCGGCCAAGTGCGCGGCGCCGCCGTGCACGCCGAGTTGACCGTCACCTTCATCGCCCTGAAGCCCGGCCTGCTGACGCTGGACGGCCCCGATTGCTGCGGCGAGGTCCACGTCGCCGGGCTCGGCATCCCGGAGGAACTGTATCCGGAGCCGACGCTGCGCGTGATCGAGCGCGACCGCGCGGCGGCGGTGCTGCCGCGCCGCCCCAAGAACAGCCACAAGGGCAGCTATGGCGACGTCGGCATCCTCGGCGGCGCGCCATCCATGGTGGGTGCGACGCTGCTGGCGGGGCGCAGCGCGCTGCGGGCCGGCGCGGGGCGCGTCTACGTCGCGCCGATCGGCGACGACGCGCCGGCGGTCGATTTCGCGCAGCCCGAGTTGATGCTGCGGCCGCCGGAAGCGCTGTTCCAGCTGCCGAAGCTGGACTGCCTGGCGGTGGGACCGGGCCTCGGTATGTCCCCGGACGCGCTGGAGTGGCTGACCGCGGCGCTGGAAAGCCCGTGGCCCCTCGTGCTCGACGCCGACGCCCTCAACCTGATCGCGCGCCTGCCGCGCCTCGGCGAGCAGCTCGCCGGCCGCGGCAACGCCGTGCTGACGCCGCATCCGGCCGAGGCCGCGCGCCTGCTCGGCAGCTCGACGACTGAGGTTCAGACCGATCGCATTGCCGCCGCGCGGAGGATCGCCGAAAACTTCAACTGCGGCGTGGTGCTGAAGGGTGTCGGCAGCGTCTGCGCGTTTCCGCAGGGTCCGGCATGGCTCAACACCACCGGCAATCCCGGCATGGCCAGCGCCGGCATGGGCGACGTGCTCACCGGCCTGGTGGCAGGGCTCACGGCCCAGGGCGTCGGGCTCGCCGAGGCGCTGCGGCTCGCCGTGTACCTGCACGGCGCCGCGGCGGACGAGTGCGTCGCCGGCAACGGCGGCCCCCTGGGCCTCAGCGCTTCGGAAACCGCCGACGCCGCCCGCCGGCTGCTGAACGCCTGGGTCTATTCTTCGTCCGGCTGAGCCCGCACCGGCCGCGGCTTCCCGCTGACCACGCGGCCATACGTGGCCGGGTGCTGGACGTAGAACAGGTCGAGCCCCTCGTCCCGCAGCGCGGCGAGCAGCTCCGCGGCCTGCGCCTCGCTCAGCACGAAGCACACCTCCAGCGGCAGCTCCGCCGCCAGGTCGAAGAACGACTCCTCGTGCACCTCGCCGTGGCGGCCGTAGCCGGCGATGGCGCGAAACACCGAGCAGCCGCCGATGCCGCGCCGGTAGGCCTGCTCGATCAGCCACTCGTACACGAGCCGCCCCCGGTGCTGGGAAAACTCCGTCACGTAAAACCGCAGGAAAACCCCGTTCATCTCCGCTCCGCGCAGCTGCAACCCGCGCCGACCTTTAGCCAAGCTTACCGCAGCCGCGCCGCCTCGCGCACGGGGCGGCGCAAGACGGCATGACGTCTACATGAAGCCGAGACTGCGCCGGTCGAGCGCGACGGCCTTGATCAGCGCGTACACCGGTTGGCCGGGGGCGAGGCCGAGGTCGTGCAGCGAGCGCCGCGTGATGCGCGAAATGAGGGCGTCGTCGCCGACCTGCACGCGCACGTCGACGATGGCGCCGCCCTCATCGGCGATCTCGGCGACGGTGCCGGCCAGGACGTTCAGCATGCTCAGGCCTTCGGGCCGCTCCAGCGCCAGGGCCACGTCGCGCGCCCGCACGCGCACGCGCACTGGCTCGCCGACCAGCGCTTCCAGGTTCGCGACATGGAGATCGCCACCGGAGAAGCGCAGCGTCGCCAGCCCGAAGTCGAGGTCCTGCGCGACGACGCGCGCCTCGATCACCGCGCCGCCCTCGTAGCGGCCGGTCAGCGGGCGCAGGTCGAGCCGGCCCATGACCTCCTCGACGGGCCCGGCGGCGCGCACCGCGCCGTCGGACAGCACGACCACGGTGTCGGCGAGCCGCACCACCTCGTCGATCGCGTGACTCACGTAGAGGATCGGAACGTTGAGCTCCTCCTTGAGGCGGTCGATGTACTGCAGGATCTCCGCCTTGCGCAGGTTGTCGAGCGAGGCGAGCGGTTCGTCCATCAGCAGCATGCGCGGGCTGGTCAGCAGCGCGCGGCCGATCGCCACGCGCTGCTTCTCGCCGCCCGAGAGGCCGGCCGGGCGCCGCTCCAGCAGGTGGGCGATGCCCAGCAGCTCGACCACCTCCGCAAGCTCGACCGTACGCTCGGCTGCCGGCGTGCGCTGGTACCCGTACAGAAGATTGCCGCGGACGGTGAGGTGCGGCAGCAGCCGCGCCTCCTGGAAGATGTAGCCGACCCGGCGGCGGTGCGCCGCGACGTCGATGCCGCGCTCGCTGTCGAATACCACCGTTCCGCCCAGCACGACCCGCCCGCGGTCGGGCTTCACCAGGCCGGCGGCGACGTTCGCCAGCGTGGTCTTGCCCGACCCCGAGCGGCCGAACAGCGCGGTGACGCGGCCGCCGGCCGCCACCTCGGCATCCAGCCGGAACGCGCCGAGCTGCTTCTGCACCTTGAGTTCAAGCATCGTGGCCCAGAACCTGTCGGTTGGCCCGCCGCACCAGCACCTCGGAGACGAACAGCACCACGAGGGACAGCGCGACCGCGATCAGACTCAGGCGCAGCGCCTGGGCGTCGCCGCCCGGCACCTGGGTGAAGGAATAGATCGCGATCGGCAGCGTACGCGTCTCGCCGGGGATGTTCGAGACGAACGTAATGGTCGCGCCGAACTCGCCCAGGCTGCGCGCGAACGAGAGCAGCGCGCCGGTGACGATGCCCGGCGCGATCAGCGGCAGCGTCACGCTGAAGAACACGCCGGCCGGGGACGCGCCCAGCGTCGCCGCGGCCGATTCCAGCCGCCGGTCCACCGCCTCGATCGACAGCCGGATGGCGCGCACCATGAGCGGAAAGCCCATCACCGCTGCCGCCAGCGCCGCGCCGGTCCAGCGGAACGCGAACACCAGCCCGAAATGCTGCTCCAGAAACGCGCCGATGACGCCGTTGCGCCCCATCAGGACCAGCAGGAAATAACCCACCACCACGGGCGGCAGCACGAGCGGCAGGTGCACGACCGCGTCGAGCAGGGTCTTGCCCGGAAAATCGCGTCGTGCAAGCAGCAGCGCGACGGCGACCGCTGGAGGCAGGCTGAAGGCAACGCTCCACAGCGCCACCTTGACGCTCAGGCGGATCGCCTCCAGTTCCTCCGGGCCCAGTGTCATCCGCTACCTGACCAGCGTGAATCCATGCCGCTCGAAGATCGCCGCGGCCTCGGCGCCGCGCAGGAAAGCGATGAACCTCGCCGCCTCGGCCCGCGCGTGCGAGCGGGACGTCACCGCGGCCGGATAGACGATGGGCGGATGGCTGTCTGCCGGGAACGCCCCAACGACCCGCACGCCGGGCTCGGCGGCAGCATCGGTGCGGTAAACGATGCCCAGCGGCGCCTCGCCGCGCGCGACCAGGGTCAGTGCCGCGCGAACGTTGTCTGCGCGGGCCACCTTCGGCGCCACCGCGCGCCAGGCGCCGAGCGTTTCCAGCGCCGCCTTGCCATAGAGGCCGGCCGGGACGTGGTCGGGATCGCCCATCGCCAGGCGCCCGTTGCCGAGCGCCTCCGCGAGCGGCATCCCGGGGCCGATTTTGAGGTCGACGGCGCTCGCCTTGGGCGCGACCAGCACCAGGCCGTTACGCAGCAGGTCGACGCGCGTGGCCGGGTCGATCGCCTTGCGCTCCTGCAGATAGTCCATCCATTTCACGTTGGCCGAAACGAAGACGTCCGCCGGCGCGCCCTGCTCGATCTGCTTCGCCAGCGCCGCGCTGCCGGCGTACGAAGCGACGACGGCGACGTTGGTCTGCTGGTGATAGTGGCCCGCCGCCGCGTCCAGCGCAGTCTTCAGGCTGGCGGCGGCAAACACGGTGAGCGGCTGGCCCGGCGCCGGCAGCGCCCAGCTCGCCAGCAGCAGCACGGCCGCAACCCGCCCCGCCCAACTCCCCATCATCGACTCCCGTTGGCAACCGCTCCGGAACTCGTTATATACCATGGGCCATAACGACGGGCAAAAAAACCACCGAGTCAGCCCTGGCCCCGCCGCAGCAGCTCGTCGAAAGCTGCCACCTGCGGGGCGATCGCGCGGCGTGCCCGCTCCTCCATCGCGCGGTAGCGGCGCAGCACGTCCTCTCCAAAGGGGGTCAACCGCGCGCCGCCGCCATGCGCGCCGCCGGTAGCGGTATCGACGACCGGCTGCACAAAGCTTGCATTCATCGTCGCCACCAGATCCCAGGCGCGGCGGTAGGACATGCCCATCGCCCGCGCCGCCGCCGAAATCGAGCCGCGCGCTTCAATGGCTTCGAGCAGATTCGCCTTGCCCGGGCCGATCGCGATCACGTTGTTGAGCAGGATGCGGACCTGCGGCGGCTTCGCGCCGGCCGTCGACGCGGCGGCCCCGGCGCCCTTGGCCCGGCGCCCGCGCGTCTCCCGGGCGACGCCGCTCACCCTTTCCACCGCGCGGCAGCGGCGTCGTCGGACTCGCGGGCGTCGACCCAGCGCTCGCCGGCGGGGGTCGCCTCCTTCTTCCAGAACGGGGCCCGGGTCTTGAGGTAGTCCATGATGAATTCGCAGGCGGCGAACGCGTCGCCGCGATGTCCCGAGGCCACCACGACGAGCACGATCTGATCCGTCGGCCGGAGCGCGCCGACGCGGTGCACGATCAGCGCGTCGAGCACCTCCCAGCGCGCTTTCGCCTCCTCGATGATCTGCTCCAGCGCCTTCTCGGTCATGCCCGGGTAGTGCTCGAGGGCCAGCTCGCGCACGGCATCGCCGTCGTTCACGTCGCGCACCACGCCGATGAAGCTCGCGACAGCGCCGATCCGGGGATTGCCCGAGCGCAGGCGCGCGATCTCCGCGCCGGCGTCGAAGTCCTGCTCCTGCACGCGCACTGCCATGTCAGCCTCCCGTCACGGGCGGAAAGAACGCCACCTCGTCGCCGTCGCCGACGACCGTGTCGTAGCCCGCCATCTCCTGGTTGACCGCCACCCGCACCGCCCGGCCCGGCGCCAGCTCCTCGGCCCACGCGCCGCCGCGGCTGCGCAGCCATTCGATCAGGGAGCCCACGTCCTCGATGCCGGAGACCATCGACACCTGCTCGGAGCCGGTGCCGAGAGCTTCCTTGAGTCGCGCGAAGTATAGAATCCGGATCATCGTCACACCTCGATCGCGCGCGCCCGCGCGTTGCTGGCAGCGCCGCCCGGGCGCTGCGCCAGCCCCGTGTAGTCCAGCACGAACGCCGCGATGGCATCGTAGTCCTCGAGCCCGAACTGCGGCAGCGCCGTCGGCAGCGCCTCGTCCGTGGCCACCGCCACCACCGTCGGATCGTCCGGATACAGCAGCGGCTTGCCCGTCGCGCGCCGGTGGATCTCGATCTTCGGATAGGGCTCCTTCTTGAAGCCCTCGACGATCACCAGGTCGCACGGCGAGAACCGCCCGAGCTGCTCCTGCAGCGTGGGCTCAGGCTCGCCGCGCAGTTCGCGCATCAGCACCCAGCGGCTGCCGGCGCTCACCAGCACCTCGGTGGCGCCCGCCTCCCGGTGACGGTAGGAATCCTTGCCCGGCCGATCGATGTCGAAGTCGTGGTGCGCGTGCTTGATCAGCGAGACGCGCACGCCTTCCAGCACCAGGCGCGGGATGATCTGCTCGATCATGGTGGTCTTGCCGCTGCCGGAATAGCCGGCGAATCCGATTATCCTCATCTGCACCTCCTCAGGACGCGCCGTAGCGCATCACCAGACTGGGCGCCGTTTCGCCCGTCTCGCCGTAATGCGGCTCCGTCAGCAGGAACACGTTGAACTCGGCCCCCTCGCCGCGGCGGCTTTCCACCGCGATGGTGCCGCCGTAGCGCTCGACCAGCGCGTAGCTGATCGACAGCCCGAGCCCGGTCCCCTGCTGTTTCTTGGTCGTGAAAAACGGGTCGAAGATCCGGCTCAGATACTCCGGCGCAATCCCGGGCCCCGTGTCCTTGACCGTCAGCACGACGCCGCGATCGTCCCAGTCGCGCGAGCGCAGCGTCAGCGTGCCGCCGCCCGCCATCGCCTGCACCGCGTTGACGATCAGGTTGATCAGCACCTGCTGCAGCTCGTTGCGGTTGATGCTGACCGGCCGCGTCGCGCGGTCCTCCCGGACGACGCGGATGTCGCCGCGCTGCATCAGGTGGCGGACCAGCACCACGCAGTCGTCGATCACCGCCTTGACGTCCACCGCCTCGACGTAGCCGGCAAAATCCGACGGCCGCGCGAACTGCAGCAGCTTGGCGACGATCTCGCGGATGCGGTTGACCTGCTGGTCGATGAGCCGGATCTCGTGCTCGACCGGCTCCGCCGCCTCGCCCAGCAGCTCGCGCAGCAGCTCGAGGTTGCCCTGGATCACCGCAATCGGGTTGTTGATCTCGTGGGCGACCCCGGCGGTCAGCTCGCCGATGGCCGCCAGCTTCTCCGACATCACCAGCTGGCGCTGCGCGTCGCGCAGGTGACGGTTGGCCTGCTCCAGCTCGCGCGTGCGCTCCAGCACCTTGATGTCCAGCTCGTCCGCCAGCCTCTTGAGCTCGCGATTCTTCGCCTGCAGGCCGTCCAGCAGGCGGTCGAAGTGCTGGGCCAGCTGGCCGATCTCGTCGCTCTTCGTCAGCGGCCCGACCCGGGCGTCGGCGTTTCCTGCCTCGACCGCGCTCATCGTGCTGCTCATGCGCTCCAGCGGGCGAAATACCACCCGCGCCCAGCGCAGCGAGAGGAAGGCGCCGAACAGCATGACCAGGGCGAACAGCCCCACCAGCACCCACAGCGCGTGGCGCTTGGCGGCCATGAACGGCGCCTCCAGGTAGCCCACGTAGAGCATGCCGATGCGCTTGCCGAAGCTGTCGGCGATGGGCTCGTAGCCGGAGACGTACCAGTCGTTGACGACGAACGCGCGGTCGAGCCAGGTCTTGCCCTGCTCGAGCACCTTTTCGCGAACTTCCGCCGACACCCGCGTGCCGAGCGCCCGCTCGCCCTGGAACAGGCGCACGTTGGTGGCGATGCGCACGTCGTCGAGGAACAGCGTCGCGGTGCCCTGGCTGCCCAGCGGCAGCGATTCGGGGCGGTAGACGATGCTGTTGAGGTTGTCGACGAACTCCAGGTTGCCGTTGAGCAGGATGCCGCCGTGCAGCACGCCCACCAGGCGCTGCTCGGCGTCGTAGATCGGCGCGGCGGCATGGACCACCATGCCGCGGTCCTCGTGCGCCCGGTCGGTGGGGACTGCCTTCGACGTCGGCAGCAGCTTGATGAAGGCTCGCTCGCGCAGGCGTACGTCGATCGCGGCCAGCTGATCGGGCGAAAACACGTCGACCGCCGTTCTGCCCTGCCCCGAGGCCGCCGCCGCCACCACCGGCCAGCCGGCCTGATTGGCCGGCGACGACAGGGCGTTGCCGCTCGCGACCACGTCGCCCCGCGGATCCAGCACCTGCAGGAAATCAAGGCGGTGGTCGTTGCGCTCCGCGGTCAGCAGCTGCTCAAGCTGCTTTGCATCGGGGCCCGCCAGCGCCATCGCCAGCCGGTGCGAGCCCGCCGTCCCGCGGACATCCGCGCCGACGGATTGCACGACGCGCGAGAAGTAGCTCTGCGCCACCGCGAGGTCGCTGTTGACCTTGAAGATCATCAGGCGCTCGTGCGAGGTGGCGCTCCAGTACACCAGCAGCACCACCAGCAGCGGCAGCACCACCACCAGCGGCAGCAGCACCATGAACACCAGCTTGGTGCGCACCGACGAGCGGTAGCGGGAAACGAGCCTGGCGATCAGTGCCATCGACGCAGATCGGTTGCGGTTGGGTTCCGCGGGCGATGCCCGCTCAGGCGCCGTTCCACAGCGCGCACTTGCGCTCCAGCGTCTTGCGCGAGATGCCGAGCCGGCGCGCGGCCTCCGACTTGTTGCCCGCCACGGCGCTCAGCACCTCGAGGATATGACGCTTCTCGACGTCCTCGAGCGTCATCCGCGCCGGCGCGGGGCTGCTTTGCGCTGCCGCCTCGACGCCGAGATTCTCGAGCGGCACGCGGCCCAGGATCAGCGAGCGCTCGAGCAGATTGCGCAGCTCGCGCGCGTTGCCGGGCCAGTGGTAGCGCATCAGCGCGCCGACGACCTCGTGCGAGAGCGGCACCGGCGGCATGCCGAGCTGCGCCGAAAGCTGCGCCATGAAATGGCGCGCCATGACGAGAATATCCTCGCGCCGCTCGCGCAGCGGCGGAATCGTGATGTTCACCACGTCGAGCCGGTAGTAGAGGTCCTGGCGGAAGCGGCCGGCCGCCACCATCGGTGTCAAGTCGCGGTGGGTGGCCGCGACGATGCGCACGTCCACCGGCACCTCCCGCTCGGACCCGACCGGGCGGATCTTCTTTTCCTCCAGCACGCGCAGCAGCTTGGTCTGCAAGGCAAGCGGCAGCTCGCCGACCTCGTCCAGGAACAGCGTACCGCCCTGGGCGTAGAAGAACAGGCCGTTGCGGTTGTCGGAGGCCCCGGTAAAGGCGCCGCGCACGTGGCCGAACAGCTCGCTCTCGATGATCTCGGGGGAAATCGCGCCGCAGTTGACGGGCACGAACGGCCGCGCCGAGCGGCCGCTCAACGCGTGCAGCGCGCGGGCGGCGACCTCCTTGCCGGTGCCGGACTCGCCCTGGATCAGCACCGTGCTCGGCAGCGGCGCCAGGCGCGTGACGATCTCGCGCAGCTCGGCAACGGCGGCCGACTCGCCGACGAGGCCCTCGACGCCGCCGCGCTTCTGCACTTCGCGCCGCAGCACGTAGTTCTCCCGGGCCAGGCGCGCGCGATCCAGGCTGCGCTGGATCGAATTGAGGATCTGATCGATGCGAAACGGCTTCAGGATGAAGTCGGACGCGCCGGCCCGCAGCGCGTCGATGGCCGACTCGAGATCGGCGAACGCCGTGATCAGGATGACTTCGCCCTGAAAGCCCGCCTCGCGCAGCTCCCGCAGCCAGACCACGCCCGCCTTGCCGGGCAGGGCGATGTCCAGGATGACGAGATCGAAGTGGCAGCGCTCGAGCAGGCGGGCGCCCTCCTCGGCGCTCGGCACCGCCTCCACCATGCCGCAGCCGCGATGCCTGAGCGCGCGGGTGAGGAAGCTGCGCATCCCCTCCTCGTCGTCCACCACCAGCACCGAATGCTGCTGCCAGCCCGCGGCATCTCCCGCGGTCCGGCTGCGCTCCCGAACGCCGTTGCCGTCCGCCACCGCGTCGGTCAAGGCCATGCCCCCTCCGTGGAAATCTCGTTGATTTACCGGGAAATTAGACCACGGATTGAGACATTTTGTCCATGCGGGTGGACCCGGATGGACGACCGGCGGCCGGTCTATCGACCGGCCACCGGCAAAACCGATTTCACTGAGCAAGTTACTCAGTTTTTGGCGTTCGGGAAGAACAGCTGCTCGCCGTTGATCTTGTAGGCGCCGATCGCCTGCTGCCCCTCCGGCGACACCAGCCAGTCGATGAACGCCTGCCCTTCGGCCTTCTTCACGCTGGGGCACTTCGCGGGATTGACGAGGATCACCCCGTACTGGTTGAACAGCCGCTCGTCGCCCTCGACGACGATCGTCAGATCCGCGCGGTTCTTGAACGAGAGCCAGGTGCCGCGATCGGCCAGTGCGTAGGCGTTCATCTGCGCCGCCGTGTTGAGCGTCGCGCCCATGCCCGAGCCGGTCTCCCGGTACCACGGGCCCTTGGCCGCGGCAAGATCGACACCGGCCGCCTTCCACAGCCGCAGCTCCGCCTTGTGCGTGCCGCTGTTGTCGCCGCGGGAAGCGAACGGCGCCTTGGCCGCGGCAATCTTCTTCAGCGCGGCCGTGATGTCCTTGCCGCCGGCGACGCCGGCGGGATCGGACTTCGGCCCGACCAGGATGAAGTCGTTGTACATCACCGGGTAGCGCTTGACGCCGTGGCCCTCGGCGACGAATTTCTCCTCGGACGCCTTGTCGTGCACGAACACGACGTCGGCGTCACAGCGGCGGCCGGTGTCGAGCGCCTGCCCCGTGCCCTGCGCCACCACGCGCACCTCGATGCCGGTCTTGTCCTTGAACCTGGGCAGGATGTCCTTGAACAGCCCGGAGTTCTCGGTCGAGGTCGTCGACGAGACCGTGATGAACTTGTCGGCCGCAGTGGCGCCGCCGGCCAATCCAAGCACCAGTGCCGCGGCGATGCAGAGTTGTCGGGTCAATGCCATAACAGTTCTCCTCGGATGAAGGCTTCGGCTTCGCCCGAAGCCGGATGGGAAAAAAACCGGTCGGCCGGCGTGTGCTCGAGCAGCCGGCCCTCGTTCAGGAACAGCACCTCGTCGGCGAAGTGCTTCGCCAGCCCCAGGTTGTGCGTCGTCATGACGATCTTGGTGCCCGCCTCGTGGATCGCCTGCACGATCGCATGCACCTCGCGCGCCGCGGCGGGGTCGAGGCTCGCCGTCGGCTCATCGAGGAACAGCACCTCGGGCTGGATCGACCACGCCCGCGCCAGCGCGAGGCGCTGCTGCTCGCCGCCCGAGAGCACGCGCGCCTGGCTGCGCGCCAGCCGCTCGAGCCCGACGCGACGCAGCGCGTCGTGGGCGCGGTCGTCGAGCTCGGAGCGCGGCACGCCGGCGAGCTTGAGGGCGTACGCCACGTTGCCGAGCGCCGAACGCCGCAGCATCACCGGGCGCTGAAACACCATCGCCTGGCCGCGCCGCCGGCCAGCGAGCTCGGCCGCGTTCCAGCGCACGCCTCCGCCGGTGGGCTCGAGCAGGCCGTGCATGATCCGCATCAGCACGCTCTTGCCGGCGCCGTTGGGGCCGAGGATGACGGTGCGCGGACCGGCCTCGATGCGTGCCGTGATCGCGTCGAGGATCGTGCGCCCGCCGGCGGCGAACGTGACGCCTTCGAGCCGCAGCGGCAGCAGCGTGGACGGATGTCGCATCATCCGCCGTACCGCCGCTGCGCGACCTGCTTCACGCCGTAGGCCGTGGCGTTGAGCAGCAGCACCAGCGAGATCAGCACGATGCCGAGCCCCAGCGCGAGCGGCAGATCGCCCTTGCTGGTCTCCAGAGCGATGGCGGTAGTCATCTCGCGCGTGACGCCGGCGATGTTGCCGCCGACGATCATGACCGCCCCGACCTCCGCCGCCGCGCGGCCGAAACCGGCGAGCACGATCGTCACGAGCGAGAAGCGGGTGTCCCACAACAGCGTGACCGCCGCGCGCCGGAGCCCCGCCCCGAGCGAGCGCAGCTGCTCCGAGTACTCCCGCCAGGCGTCCTCGACGACCTGGCGGGACAGCGCCGCGACGATGGGCACGATGAGGATCGTCTGCGCGATGATCATCGCGGTCGGCGTGAACAGCAGCCCGTAATCGCCGAGCGGACCGGCGCGCGAGAGCAGCAGGTAGACGAGCAGGCCGATCACGACCGGCGGCAGGCCCATCAGCGCGTTCAGGACCACGATCAGGGACTGCCGTCCCGGAAACCGGGCCACCGCCGTGACGGCCCCGATGGGCAGCGCGATAACGCTGGCGATCAGCGTCGCCGTCAGGCTCACGCGCACGCTCAGCAGCACGATTTCGACGAGCTCGTCGTCGCCGCGCGCGATCATCGCCGCGGCCTGCTCGAATGCCTGCGCAATCGTGCTCATGGCCTACAGCCGGATCCATCCGCGCCGCAGCGCCATGTGCACGACGAGGCCGTAGACGAAGGCCGCGCCGACGTTCCACGCCGCGAGCCCGGCGACGCTGAGGGTGACGAAGCGCATGTCGTTGCCCTGCACCTCGCCGACCCCGGAGCCCAGCGCCAGCTCGGTCCCGGCGAGGAACAGCACGACACCGAGCAGCGGCACCGGAAACCCCTGCAGCAGCGTCGCCACCGAGCCGCTCAGCCCGAGGCCGAGCATCAGCAGCAGCGCGCCGAGCATGACCGGCGCCATTCCGCTGCGCGCGCCGAAGCGGACCTGGCCGGCAAGCCCGCCCGCGCCGTGGCACATCGGCACCCCGCCGATCAGCGAGCCGGCGACGTTGATGACGCCCGTGCTGGCGGCGACTTCCTTCTCGGAGGTGGTACGTCCCGGGAAGCGCGCATTGTTTTGCTGCACGACCGCCACGACCGCGTTGCCGAGCGTCAGCGGCAGCTGCGGCAGCGCCAGCAGCAGCGTGCCGGCGATCACCTGTTCCCACGACACCGAGCCCAGCTGGAACCGCGGCCAGGTCCAGGCGAACTGCGCCGCGGCGAGCGCCGCGCGCAGCTCGGCGTCCACCGCGACGGCGTACGCGCTGCCCCCCAGCAGCAGCACGAGCATCGCCGGCAGCTTCCGGCTGCGGGTGAGCACGAGCGCGACGCCGAGCCCGGCCGCGCCCAACAGCCAGCCTTCGGAAACGAAGCGTGCGCCGTCCAGCATGAAAGAAATGCCGAGACCCAGCACGATGCCTTTCGCGATGGGGGGCGACATCAACACGGCCAGGCGCTGCGCCAGGCCGGTAAAGGCAAGCACCAGCCAGATGATCCCGGTCACGAGGCTGGCGGCGTGGATCGCGCCCGGCGTCAGCGCGACGCTGTGGGCCACCTGGGTCGTCGCCGCCGCGCCGATCGCTTTCATGGGCTGCACCGGAAACGGCGTGCGGTACCAGAGGCCGGTGAAGATCATGGCGAGCCCGAAGGCAACCAGCATCCCGGTGGGATCGACGCCGGCCAGCGTGATGTAGGCCACCAGGAACGGGATCAGCGCGCCGATGTCGCCGAAGGCGCCGGCCAGCTCCAGCCGATCGAAACGGAAGCGGGGCGCCGCCTCCGACCCGTCGCGAGCCGACGCAGCCGGCGGGTTCACGCCGTCCGCCCGCTACTTGAAGCCGAAGCGATCGAGGATCGCCTGGCCCTCGGCGCCGAGAACGAACTCGGCAAAGGCATCCGCCTCGGCGCCGGCCGCGGACGCGACGCCGAGGCCGTAGACCGCGCCGACGTTGATCGTTTCGGGCAGCCGCACCCAGGTCAGCCCCGGCACTTCGTTCGCGGTGGCGACGGCATTGGTGCAATAGGAGACGAACACGTCGGCCTTGCTCTCGCGGAACACGGCTGCGTACGGCAGCCCCGTCTGCTTCTTGTCGACCGCGCCGCCGGTCAGCTTGAGCGCCTTCGCGTCGAGCCTGGCAAGGCTGCCGGGCCGGATCTGGTCCACCTTGCGGAACATCTCCCAGGTGTAGTCACCCGACGGATCGGCCTTCGGCGTCGACGTGCCGAGTCGCACCGAGGGATCGAGCATGACGTCGACCGCCGTTTCGCTGGTGACCTTGCGCCCCGGCGCGGCCATGAGGCAGAGCACGTTGCGGGTGAACGGCACGCTGCTCCTGAGCTTGCCCGCCGCCTTCAGCGCGTCGGTGTGCTTGATCGACGCCGAGAGAAAAACCGCCACGGGCTCGCCCTGCTCGATCAGCTGGCGAAGTTTTCCGGAAGGCCCGTAGGTCGCCTCGAATCGCTGGCCTGAGCGCTGCTGCCAGACCGAGAGCATCTCGTCGACCGCGAGCCGCAGGCTGCCCGCGGCCAGCACCTTGGGCGGTGGCGCCGCCGCCGCGGCCGATGAAGCGGCCATCACCATCGTCACGATCAGACCTCGCCACGGAACGGACCGGATCTTCCTATCGGGCATTTTTCGCATAGCTTGTTCGGAGAGGAGGTCGATGTTAATTTTTATGCACTTACATCGGCAATATGAAATAAAAAGCCAATTTATGCGGATTCGCTGCGAGCTATCCATCGAGCCCCGCCCGGGTCTTTCTCTGGACCCGCTGGCGTTGCGGCTGCTCGATGCGATCGAAATCCACGGCTCCCTGCAGGGCGCCGCGCGCGCGCTGGGACTTTCCTATCGGCACCTGTGGGGATTGCTGGGGCGCTGGGAGCGGGACTTGGGCGGCGCGCTGGTGCGCCTTGCGCGCGGCCGCGGCGCGTCGCTGACGCCATTGGGCGCGCGGGTTCTCGCAACGCACCGGCAGGTCGAGCAGGCGGTGAAGCCGCTCCTCGACCAGCTCGCCCTCGACATGCAGCGCTCGCTCGAGCGCGCGCCCGCGGTGCACGACGCGGGCGTAACGCTCTACGCCAGCAACGACCTGGCGCTGGCGCGGCTGCGCGACTGGGTTCCGACCCAGGGCCTCGTGATGGACCTGCGCTTCCTCGGCAGCCTCGATTCGCTCGCCTGCCTGTCGGCCCCCGAGTGCGACGCGGCCGGCTTCCACGTCGCCGAGCCGCTCGACCCGGCGGTGCGCGAAAGCCTCGCCCGGCTGCTGCGCCCGCGGCGCGACCGCCTGATCGAGTTCGCCTGGCGCGAGCAGGGATTTCTCGTGCCGCGCGGGAATCCGAAGGCAGTCACCCGGCTCCAAGACCTGACGCGGCCCGACGTGACGTTGATCAACCGGCAGCGCAACTCCGGCACCCGCTTGCTGCTGGACAGCCTGCTCGCCCGGGCCGGCATCGATGGCGGCAGCATCGACGGCTACGGCGAGGAGGAATACACCCATCTGGCGGTGGCGACCTCGGTCGCGGCCGGGCGGGCGGACGTCGGCTTCGGCATCCGCGCCGCGGCGGAGCCGTTCGGGCTGGACTTCGTCCCGATCGCGCGCGAGCGCTACCTGCTGGCGCATCGGGCGCGCGCAATGAGCCGGCGCGGCCTCGCGCAGTTCGTGGCGCTGCTGCGCGGCGGCGATGCCCGGCGCCTGATCGGCGCGCTGCCGGGGTACGATGCGTCCGGTTGCGGCGCCGAGCTGGAAGTCTCCGCGTTGCTGGGACGATCCTGACCGCCCGCCTGCGGCAGCGCAACACGGAGGCTATAATTGCATTCGATTTCCGACGCTAAACGCAACGAGAGGAACCG
>DATIUV010000141.1:0-21085 GCA_035466595.1 Pelomicrobium sp. | reverse complement strand
TCGATGGTCAAGCAGGCCATCAAGCGCCGCAAGCCGGGCTTCAACGAGAGCTATCACGGCTTCAAGACCTTCGGCGACGTGCTCGAGGCGGCCCGGGAGAAGGGCCTGCTCACGCTGGAGCGCGACGACAAGTCGGGCGGCTACATCGTCCGCGGCTTCGCGCGGGAGGATTAGCCGGCGCGGGCGCCCCGATTGCCCTGCGCGCACCGACGGCCCGTCAGCCGCGGTGCTCCGCCCGCCTCGGCAGTTCGCCGCCGAAGACGTACCAGCCAACGAGTGCGGCCACCAGCAACATTGCCGCAATCGACGGCCAGGGGATGCCCGGGTGCGCCGAGGGATCGAGCACGCCGTGATTGCCCGCCAGCCACCAGCCGAAGTTGCGGACATCGAAGACCAGCGTCACGGCCAGCGTCGCCAGCGCGGCCAGGCTCCAGACCCCCAGGATGGATGCCGGCCGGATGCGCCGGTGGTGCAGCTCCCGGGCCAGATAGAGGAAAAGCGGGCCCCAGATCAGCAGATGCGGCAGCGACAGCAGGTGCGTCACGCCAACCGCGAACGCGAGCGGTATCTGCACCAGCAGGAAGACGACGGACAACGCCGCGGCGACGCGTCCTTGCGGCGTTTTCAGGAATGCGAACGGCGCGAGGACGATGACGACGAACATCCAGCGAAACCAGAGACCGTAACCCGCCGGCAGGCCGGCGACCTGGGCCTGCAAATCGGCATAGCTGTATTCGAACATGGGCGTGGCGGCGCCGGCGCGCGCGGTGCGGCCGCCGGCGAGATTCGGCTGCGGTTAGGAACAAGGAAGCCGCTTGCGCGGCTTCCTTCGCGGACACCCGTCCGCGGCGTGTTCGGCCCGGCTCAGCGCGGCTCGCTGCCGGCCTTGGTGCTCGACGCCCACTGATCCCGGCCGACGCGGCCGCGGTCGATCACCGCCCACACCGCGAACGCGGCCAGCAGCGCGCCGACGATGATGGAGTTGGCCGTCGCGAGCGCAACGCCGCTGTAGCCGAGAATCCAGGGCGCAATCACCATCCAGACGCCGAACGCCACGTTGGTGAGATCTTCCCCGACCTTGCGGCTGCGCAGGGAGAGCAGCGAGAACGCGATCGCCCCTGCGCCGATCAGATAGGCGTTCCAGGCGGCCGCAGCCGTCGCGTCGGCGAACCCGACGATCCAGGGCGAGAGGAAAAGCCACGCGCCCAGCGCCGTGGTGACCCAGTGTTGCCAATGTTTGGTGGTGTCTCTCATGACCGCACCTCCTTCTTTGGCGATGAGTAAAGTCTCTACAAGTACGACGCCCGCACGCAGCGCTTGTTCCATCCCGTCGACGCGGCCGGATGCGGCCGTAACCTGCTGAATCCGCCGCGTTTCGCCGCGTCGCCCTGAATGGCGCGCGCGTGTGGTCTAATTTCTGCGGACCCATCGCCGTCGGGGGCGTTTCATGTCGACCCGGTTTTTCGTTTCCAGGCTGCTCCTCGCCGTGCTCGCGGCCGGCCTCGCCGGCTGCAGCCATGTCATGCAGGCCCGGCTTGCCTACGAGGGCGACGCGCGGCCGCCGGAACAGACGGCGGCGGTGACCGACGACGGCGTGATCCGCTTCGTCGCGGTGAATGGCAAGCCGCTCGCCGACTACCGGCGCCTGGGTCCCGAGGTGCCGGCGGGCGGCTCCCTGCTGATCGAGGTGCTGCCGGGGCCGAACGCGTTCGAGCTGTGCTTCAGCTATGCGACGCCGGCGGCGAGCCCCGGCCCTGCCGGGGCCTACCAGCCCGACTATGCCTACGGCGCGAACCCCAGCTACGGCGGCGCGCCGGCCTACAACACCGGTTTCTGCCGGGAGACGGTGACGGTGATGCTCGATGCGCAGCGGGGGCGGATCTACCAGGCCCGCTTCCGGGTGCAGCGAGGCAACCGCTGGGGCGCGGATTTCGTCGACGTGACGGACGCACGCGGCGCGGACATCGCGGAGCGCCGGCGGGAACTGGCGCGCTACCAGCCCGAGCGCTGACGGCTCGGGCCCGCGGGTTCACCTAGAGCTCGAAGCGGGCGTACACCGGCGCGTGGTCGGGCCGCAGGGCGCCGACCCGCTCGCCGGGGCTGTCGGTGACGCTCTCCTTCTCGATGCTGTCCACCAGGCTGCGCACTTCCTTCACCTTCCAGTCGTCCTGGCGCATCGTCGTCGCCTCGCCGAGCAGGCCCTTGCTGACCATGATCTGGTCCAGCAGCTCGCGCCGGCCGAGGTATTTCCGCGAGTAGCGCTCGCCCGCCGGCAGGAACAGCTTGTCGTTCTCCGCGCCGCCGCGGCAGGGAATCGCCTCGGTGACGTTGTGCAGGCGCACCCAGTCGAGCTTGTCGTCAGAGGTCGCGTCGGCGTCCTCCGGACCCAGCAGCAGCTGGGAGGTTTGCGCGCGCGGCTCGTCGTTCAGGTCGCCGAGCAGGATCACCTGCGTCCCGTCCTGCGCCGCCATCGCCGCGTTCAGGTAGCCGCGCACCGTGGCCGCCTCGACCGAGCGACGGTACAGCGCCAGTGCGGCGCCCCTGGCGCGCTCGTCCTCGTCTCTCGGGCTGAAGCGCGCGCCGCCCGTGCCCGGATAGCTGATCAGCTTCGACTTGAGATGCACGGTGACGATCCGCACGCGGGCGCCGCCCGCGGGCTCGACGAGGGCTGCCAGCGCGCCGCGGCCCATCGCGGTGATCGGCGGCCTGCCTTCCCAGTTCGGCACCGGCGAGAGCTCGCTGGCCGGAAAGGCCGAGACGTGGCGCACGTCCGTCAGCGGCAGTTTCGACAGCAGCACGACGCGGATGCCGCGGCCGTCGGGAAAATCGGACAGCGCACGGTGCGCGTAGGCGCTGCCGAGTCGTGCCTGCAGGTCGTCGACGGACTGCGTATCCGCGGCGTTGCGGCTGCCGACCTCCTGCAGCGCCAGCACGTCGGGTTTCACCTCGGCCACGCGCCGCGCGAGGTAATCGAGCTTGCGCTCGTAATCCGCGGTCGTCACTTCCTTCGTCGGCGTGATCCGGAAGCCGGGCGGAAACAGGTTCTCGACGTTCCACGTCATGACGGCGAACGGCGTCGGCATGGCGAAATCCTCCTCGGCACGGGACGGCGCGCATCGCGGCGACCGCGCCGCTTTTACCATAGTCGACCGCGCGCGCCACGTCGTGGGGCATTCCTGACCCGCCGGAAGCACGGGGCCGCTGTCTATACTGAAAATTCGAATCGGCGGCGAAGACAGTCGCTTGCGCGCGACGTCTTCCGGGAGGAGGTGATGACGGAGCTCTACGAGTGGATCGTCGGCGGCCTGCTGGTGATCCTCTACGCCCACGGCCGCTTTCACACGCCGAAGACCAACATCGGTTCCACCACGCTGTTCCGCTACTACAGCGCCGCGGCGCTCTATTACGGCGCGACGCTGCTGCTGTTCGTGTTCCTGTCGGCGATCGCCGCGAGCTCGCCGCAGCTGTTCGGCGCGCTGCAGCTGGGCGGCGCCGAGAGCGTCCCGGCTTCGCTCAAGGGGCTCACCAGCCCGATCATGGCTGCGCTGCTGATGACCGCGCTGCTGCCCAACTTCCCGATCCTGTCCGAGATCGACCGCTGGATGCTCAAGCTGTTTCGCGACCTCGGCAACATTCCGCTCGAGGTGCGCTCGTGGCGCGACCGCCTCGCACGCTCCGAGCTGCGCATCCCGGCGGCGGCGCGGCATGGACTGCTCAGGCGCGCCGTCGACGACCCGCGCCTGGCCGGCATCACCGAGGCCGATCTCCAGTTCGACCCCGACGACAGCCCGCGGTACCACTTCACCCGGCTCATCTACCTGATGGGGGTGCTGGAGAACTTCAGCACGGGACCGCGCCGCTACCCGCGCGTGCTGGAGGACTTCGCCGAGGAGTACGCATCGATCAAGGTGCGCTTCGAGCAGACGGTGGCGAGCGCGAGCCGGTGCTTCACCGTGATCGACAAGCACGCCAGCGAAACGACGGCGACGGCGCCGTTGACGGAACTGCGGCGGGGATTTCGCGAGCGCTGCGATGCGCTGTACTCCGACATGTGCCAGCTGCTTGCGCGCGGCATCCTGCTCAATGAAGCGAGCCAGCACGACCGCAAGCGCAAGCTGCGGGAGCTCGGCTACGACTACGTCGACGAGAGCCGCGCGTCGCTCGACCTCAACCAGGTGCTGACGGTGGCGTCGGTGGTGGGGCTGATCCTGTTCTCCGGGGTGTCGATCATGGGTTCCGGAGAGTCGCCCGGCGGGCCGCTGTTCCTGGCGGTGATGGTGGCCGCCATCTACGGCGCCGCGGTGGTCTGCGCAGTGGCGCCGAAGATTGCGTGGCGCTTCGCCGACATCACCCAGACCGGCCAGCGACCGGTGGCCGCCTATCTGCTCTCCGGCGTGCTGGCCATTGGCTGCGGCCTGGTGGTGCAGCTGCTATTCAAGCTGATCCTGTTCCGCAGCTTCTACGATGCGCTCGTCGACATGGGGAAGTCCTATCCCTGGCTCTTCATGACCTTCTGCGTGGCCGTCTCGCTCGCCTATCTGGCCGACGACTGGGGCGGTCGCGCCGAGCGCGCGCCGCGCTGGGCGCGGGCGGCGGAAGCCGTCGCAGAAGGCGCGATCCTGGGGCTCGCTTTCCTGCAGGTGCAGCGGATGCTCGAACGGATCGACGGGCGCATGCTGGAAATGAACCGCATCGTCATCGTCATCGCGATCGGCCTGTTCCTGGGCGCGGCGGTGCCGCACTGGTTCCGCAAGGCGCGCGCGGCGCGCCGGGCCGAGGAGGAAGCCGCGCTGCCCGACCCGCATCGCCGTCCCGGACAGCTCGCGTGATGCCCCGGCGGGAGCCCCGCGACGATGCCGGCGAGCAGGGGTGCCATGCCCGCGCCACGGATGTCGCGGCATCCGCGCCAGGCCATCCACCCGGAGAGCGCGAGGCTGGCGAAAATCACCGGTCCCGGGACCAGCTGCAGGCTGACGAGCGCCAGCAGCGGCACCACGACGAGCCCGCCGCCGAGTCCGGTCGCAGCCTGGACCACGGCGCCGAGCGTGATGGCGGCGGTGGCGCCGAGCAGGTCGAGCGGCGAGAGGCCGAACATCACCCGCTGCGCCGGGCAGCGGCGCGGCTCAGTGATCCGGATCGGCGGCGTGGTGCAGGGGCAGCCGCAGGCCGAGGTAGCGCCGATCCTCCCGCTCGCCGCGGTATACCGGCTCGAAGCCGAGATGCCGGTAGAACGGCAGCGCGTTCTCGGACGAAGCCACCGTGACGAACGCGGCGCCCGGGTAAGCCGCGCGGATGCGCTCGATCGCCGCACGCATCAGCTGGCGGCCGATGCCCCGGCGTTGATAGTGGGGCGAGACGTAGAGCGCCACGACGTGCGACGGCGGGCGGACCTGGACGATGCCGCGGGCCTTGCCGTGGATCTCCGCGACCAGGGTGGGATAGCCGTGCCGCTGGCGAGTGCGCAGGGCGTCGGCGGAGGCGAATTTCTCGAAGGCGGCGTGACCGAAATCGTCGAAATCCCGGGCCACGAACGCCTCGAACGACGCCAGCACCAGCGCGGCCAGGACATCGACTTCTTCGGGGCGCATGTCGCGCACCGTCACCAGCGGTGGCGGAAACGGAATCTGCTGCGCGGGCACGGCCATGGCAAAGCGCACTGTAGCGCATCGGCTGCTGCGCCGCACCATTCACGAAAGTGTCATTTCTTCCGCTGCGGCGGCAGGTCGGTGCAGACGCCTTCGTAGAGTTCTGCCGCCATGCCGACGGATTCGCCGAGCGTGGGATGCGGGTGGATGGTCTTGCCGATGTCGGCCGCGTCGGCCCCCATCTCGATCGCGAGCACGATCTCGCTGATCAGGTCGCCGGCGTGGGTGCCGACGATGCCGCCGCCGACGATGCGGTGCGTTTCCTCGTCGAAGATCAGCTTGGTGAAGCCCTCGTCGCGGCCGTTGGCGATCGCGCGCCCGGAGGCCGCCCACGGGAACTTGGCGGCGCCGACCTTGCGACCCTCGGCCTTGGCCTGCGCCTCGGTGAGGCCGACCCATGCCACCTCCGGGTCGGTGTAGGCGACGTTGGGGATCACGCGCGCGTCGAAATGGCTCTTCTGCCCGGCGGCCACTTCCGCGGCGACGTGGCCCTCGTGCACGGCCTTGTGCGCGAGCATCGGCTGGCCGACGATGTCGCCGATGGCGAAGATGTGCGCGACGTTGGTGCGCATCTGGCTGTCGGTCTCGATGAAGCCGCGCTCGGTGACGTTCACGCCGGCTTTCTCCGCGCCGATCTTCTTGCCGTTGGGCGAGCGGCCGGCGGACTGCAGGACGAAGTCGTAGCGCTGCGGCTCGGCCGGCGCGTTCTCGCCCTCGAACCTCACCAGCAGAGCGTCCTTCTTCGCCTCCACCGCCACCGTCTTCGTCTTCAGCATGATCTTGTCGAAGCGGTGGGCGTTCATCTTTTCCCACACCTTGACGAGATCGCGGTCGGGGCCCTGCATCACCGCGTCGAGCATCTCGACCACCTCGATGCGCGCGCCGAGCGTGGAATAGACGGTGGCCATCTCGAGCCCGATGATGCCGCCGCCGATCACCAGCATGCGCTTCGGGATCGCCGGCAGCGTGAGCGCACCGGTGGAATCGACGATGCGCGGATCGTCGGGGATGAACGGCAGCCGCACTGCCTGGCTGCCGGCGGCGATGATGCACTTCTCGAACCGCACCACCTTCTTCGCGCCGGTCTTTTCCTGGCCGTCGCCCTGAGTGAGCTCCACTTCGAGATGGTGCGGATCGAGGAACGTCCCGTAGCCGCGCACGACTTCGACCTTGCGCGCCTTGGCCATGCCGGCGAGTCCCCCGGTCAGCTTGCCGACGACCTTCGATTTCCAGCCGCGCAGCTTGTCGAGGTCGACCTTCGGCGCGCCGAAGCTCACACCGTGCGCGGCCATGGCCTTCGCCTCGTCCATGACGGCGGCGACGTGGAGCAGCGCCTTGGACGGAATGCAGCCGACGTTGAGGCAGACGCCGCCCAGCTGCGGATAGCGTTCGACCAGCACGGTCTTCATGCCGAGATCGGCGGCGCGGAACGCGCCGGAATACCCGCCCGGCCCCGAGCCCAGCACCAGCATCTCGCATTCGATGTCGGCTTTGCCGCTGTAGGCGCCCGCGGCGGGCGCGGGAGCAGGCGCCGCCGGCGCCGGCTTCGGTGCCGCCGGCTTCGCCGTCTCCGCCGCCTGCGGCCTGGTGGACGCTTCGGCCGCCGGCTCCAGCGTCAGGATCGGCGTGCCCTGCGCGACCTTGTCGCCGACCTTGACCGTGACCTCCTTCACCGTGCCGGCTGCGGGGGACGGCACGTCCATGGTCGCCTTGTCGGACTCCAGCGTGATGAGCGGCGTCTCCGCCTCGACGGTATCGCCGGGCTTCACCAGCACCTCGATGACGGGAACGTCCTTGAAGTCGCCAATGTCGGGAACCTTCACTTCGACGGGCTGGGCCATGGCTGCTCCTCGTTCATGTTCTTGCGGCCGCGGCGGCGGCGGGCGCCCGCGGCGACGGGCTCGCGCCGGAGCCGGGTTACTGCCGGACGTGCCCGTCGCCGAGCACGATGAATTTCAGGCTGGTGAGCCCTTCCAGGCCGACGGGGCCGCGGGCGTGGATCTTGTCGGTGGAGATGCCGATCTCGGCGCCGAGACCGTACTCGTAGCCGTCCGCGAAGCGCGTCGAGGCGTTCACCATCACCGAGCTCGAATCCACCTCGCGCAGGAAGCGCATCGCCCGGGTGTAGTCCTCGGTGACGATCGCGTCGGTGTGCTGCGAGCCGTAGCGCGCGATGTGGTCGATCGCCTGGTCGATGCCGTCGACGACCCGCACGGCGAGAATCGGCGCCAGGTACTCGGCGTACCAGTCCTGCTCGGTGGCGGGCTTCATTGCCGGCACCAGCGCGCGGCTTTCGTCACAGCCGCGCAGCTCGACGCCTTTGTCGAGATAGATACGCGCGAGCCGCGGCAGCAGCGTTGCGGCGACGGAGCGCGCGACGAGCAGCGTCTCCATCGTGTTGCAGGTGCCGTAGCGCTGGGTCTTGGCGTTGTCGGCGATGCGCACGGCCTTGTCGGCGTCGGCGGCGTCGTCGAGGTAGACGTGGCAGACGCCGTCCAGGTGCTTGATCACGGGAATGCGCGCTTCCGCAGAGATGCGCTCGATCAGCCCCTTCCCGCCGCGCGGCACGATGACGTCGACGAACTGCTTCATCGTGATGAGCTCGCCGACCGCGGCGCGATCCGTCGTCTCCACGACCTGCACGGCCGCGCGCGGCAAGCCGGCGGCCTCCAGGCCTTCATGCACGCAGGCGGCGATGGCGCGGTTGGAATGGATGGCCTCCGAGCCGCCGCGCAGGATCGCCGCGTTGCCGGCCTTCAGGCACAGCCCGGCGGCGTCCGCGGTGACGTTGGGCCGCGCCTCGTAGATGATGCCGATCACGCCCAGGGGCACGCGCATGCGCCCGACGCGGATGCCCGATGGCCGGTACTTGAGATCGGTGACTTCGCCGACCGGGTCGGCGAGCTGGGCGATCTGCCGCAGGCCGTCGGCCATCGCCGACACGGTCTTCGCCGTCAGCGTCAGGCGGTCCACCATGGCGGCTTCGAGGCCCTTGGCGCGCGCGGCTTCCACGTCTTTCGCGTTCTCCGCCAGCAGGCGGTCGCGGTCGCGCTCGATCGCCGCCGCCATCGCCGTGAGCGCGGCGTTCTTGGCGCCGGTATCGGCCTTCGCCATGGCGCGCGCGGCTTCGCGCGCCGCGCGCCCGAGCGCCTGCATGTAGGCCTTCACGTCGATCCCGTTGGAAAGATCCATGACGCGGATTTTAAACCGTTTCGCGCCGGGCCGCCCGGGGCCGGGCGGCGAGCTTCAGCCCCAGCGCCGCCAGCTCCTGCCAGACGTCGCCGCGGGCGACGCCCTTGGCGACGCGGTCGACCCAGGCCAGCCGCGCCAGCGCCTCGTCGAGCCGGGCGCGCGGGAGGCGGCGTGCCGCGACGCCGACCCAGCTCTGGCGCGGCCCCCACCCGCGCGCTTCCTTGAGCGCGCGCTGCGCCGGCATGCCTTCCGCCAGCAGGTCGCTCACGCGGCACGCCGCACGTATATCGTCGGCGATTTGCCACAGCATCAGCGGCACCGGCGCGCCCTCGCCGCGCAGGCCGTCGAGCACGCGCGCCAGACGCGCGACGTCGCCCGTCAGCAGCGCCTCGCCGGCCTGCGCCGGCTCGTAGCGCGCGACGTTGAGCACGGCCGCGCGCACCGCCTCCGGCTCCAGAGCGCCCGGCGGCAGCAGCAGCGCGAGCTTCTGCAGCTCCTGCCAGGCGGCCAGCAGGTTGCCCTCGACGCGCTCGGCGATGAACTCCAGCGTCTCGCGGTCGGCCTGCTGATTCTGCAGCTTCAGGCGGGCGGCGAGCCAAGCGGGCAGCTTCTCGCGCGGCACGGGTCGCGCATGCACGAGCACGCCGGCGCCCTCGAGGGCGCCGACCCAGCGGCTCGACAGCGCCGCGCGCTCCAGTTTGGGGAACTCCACCAGCGTCACCAGATCCGGCGGCAGCGCCGCGCAATAGTCGGCGATCGCCTGCGCGCCGGCGGTGCCGGGCTTGCCGGTGGGGATGCGCAGTTCCACCAGCTTGCGCGAGCCGAACAGCGACAGGCTGGCGCCGGCGGCGGCGAGCTGCGACCAGTCGAAGCCGCTCTCCACGGTGAGCACCTCGCGCTCGCTGTAGCCTTCCTCGCGCGCGCGCGCGCGGATGCAGTCGGCGGCCTCGATGGCGAGGAGCGGCTCCTCGCCGTGAATCGCGTACAGAGGGGCGAGGCCCCTCGGGAGCTGCGCCGCAAGCGCTTCGGAATCGAGGGTCGCCATCAGCGGGGCGAGCCGCCTCAGCCGAGCCGGCGCGACAAGGCCATCTGGCGCAGCATCTGCTGGATGGCGTCGTTCTGCATGTCCTGGAACAGCAGCACTTCCTCCTGCTGCTTCGCCAGCACCAGCGAGTCGTCGTAAGTCATGTCGCGCTTGAGCGCGATGGCGCGCTGCGGCTGCAGCACCGCCCCCTTGGGATCGACGACGCGGTAGCTGATCTGGTAGCGCAACTCGAGCTCGCGCACGCGGCCGGCGCCCGACAGCGACAGGATCACGCGGTCCTGAAGGACGTTGAGGATCTGCAGCTGCGCCTGCGCCTTCTTCGGATCGTCGACGACGCGGGTCCCGGAGCCGGCCTCGATGGCCCGGCGCAGCTCGACCGCGAAGGCGTCGCTGCCGCCGCTGATATAGAGCGTTTCGAAGGGCAGGTTCTGCTCGCCGCGCGGGCGGAAGCCGCAGCTCGCGAGGGCGGCGGCACCGAGCAAGGCGAGAAAGGTGCGGCGGGAACTGGGCGGCGACATGGCGAAATTATACCGCCGCGCCGCGTGCTTTCGGTCCCGGCGCGCCTGCTATGCGCCCTTCGGTTCGGAGCCGCCCCAAGCGCCGGACCCGCCGCCGCCGGGCGTTTCGATCACCACCGTGTCGCCGGCGGCGACCTCCACCTCCTGCGTCGCGCCGAGCGGCTCGATGCGGCCGTCGGCGCGCTCGATCCAGGCGCGGCCGGTGGCGCCCGGCGCGCCGCCAGCGAGGCCGAACGGCGCGATCCGACGCCTTCCGGCGAGCAGCGCCGCGGTCATCGGCTCGAGGAAGCGGACGCGCCGTCGCACGCCGTCGCCGCCGCGGTGGCGTCCGTCGCCGCCGCTGCCGCGGCGCAACGCGAATTCCTCGACGCGCACCGGAAAGCGCAGCTCCAGCATCTCCGGATCGGTCAGGCGCGAGTTGGTCATGTGGCTCTGCACGCCGCTGGCGCCGTCGAAGGTCGGTCCGGCGCCGGTGCCGCCGGCGATGGTCTCGTAGTACTGATGGCGCGCGTTGCCGAACGTGAAGTTGTTCATCGTGCCCTGCGCGGCCGCCATCACGCCGAGCGCGCCGTAGAGCGCGTCGACGATGTTCTGCGAGGTCTCGACATTGCCCGCCACCACGGCCGCCGGATGGCGCGGGTTGAGCAGCGACCCCTCGGGAACGACGAGCTCGATCGGCTCGAGGCAGCCGCTGTTGAGCGGAATGTCGCTGCCGATCAGCGTGCGGAAAACGTAAAGCACCGCGGCAGTGGTCACGGCCAGCGGCGCGTTGAAGTTGTCCGCGGTCTGCGGCGAGGTGCCGGTGAAGTCGATGCGCGCCCGGCGCGCGATATGGTCGAGCGTCACCGCGACCCGGATCACCGCACCGCAATCCATCTCGAGTTCGAAGCGGCCGTCGCGCAGACGGTCGAGCACCGCGCGGACCGATTCCGCGGCGTTGGCGCGCACGTGCTCCATGTAGGCGCGCACGACGTCGAGCCCGTAGCGCTCCACCATCTTCCGCAGTTCCTGCACTCCCTTCTCGTTGGCGGCGGCCTGGGCGCGCAGGTCCGCCAGGTTCTGCCCGACGTTGCGGCTGGGCCGCGGACCGCCGGCGAGCAGCGCGACGACCTCGCGCTCGCGCCACTCGCCGCCCGCGACCAGCAGCACGTTGCTGAGCAGGACGCCTTCCTCGTCCACCCGCGTCGAGCGCGGCGGCATCGAGCCCGGCGTGATGCCGCCGACATCGGCGTGGTGGCCGCGGGAGCCGACGAAGAACAGCAGCTCGCGACCGCCGGCGTCGAACACCGGCGTCACCACGGTGATATCGGGCAGGTGGGTGCCGCCGGCGTAGGGATCGTTGACCGCGTAGACGTTGCCGGGGCGCAGCCGGCCGGCGTTGTCGCGCATCACCCGCTGGACAGTCTCGCCCATCGAACCCAGGTGCACCGGGATGTGCGGCGCGTTGGCGATCAGCCGGCCGGCGCCGTCGAAGATCGCGCAGGAGAAGTCGAGCCGCTCCTTGATGTTGACCGAGTGCGCCGTGTGGGCGAGGCGCACGCCCATCTGCTCGGCGATCGCCATGAACAGGTTGTTGAAGATCTCCAGCTTGACCGGGTCGGCGCGGGTACCGAGCGCCTCGCGCGCCGGGCGCGACACGGCGCGAAACAGCACGAGGTCGCCGCCGGCGTCGACGCGCGCAGCCCAGCCCGGATCCAGCACGGTGGTGGCGTTGTCATCCGCCACCAGCGCGGGGCCGTCGATGCGGCTGCCGGGCGCGAGGTCGCCGCGCCGGAAGAGCGGCACCCGCCGCCGCTCGCCGCCGCACACCAGCGGCACGTCGGCCGCGGGGATCGGAGCCTTCGCTTCCCCCTGCGCGGCCGGTTCGTCGAGCGGCGCGCCGCCGCCGCCCGCCTCGACCGAGACGGCTTCCACCACGACGCCGCGCTCGGGCATGGTGAAGCCGTAGTGGGTGCGGTGCTGCTGCGCGAAGCGCTCGGCCATCTCGTCGGCCCCGCCTTCCTCCACGATCAGCGCCGTGTCGGTGCCGGCGTAGCGCAGGTGCGCCCGGCGCACGACCGCCACGTCCCCGATGCCCTGCTGCGCGAGTTCGGCGCGCGCTTCCGCCTCGAGGCGTTGCCACTCGGCGTGCACCCGCGCGAAGTCTTCGGCGAGGAGCGCCTCGATCGCCTGCTCGCGCATCGCCGTGACGCCGGCCAGCCCGATACCGTACGCCGAGAGCAGGCCGGCGAGGGGGTGGATTAGCACCTGCGGAATGCCGAGCGCGTCGGCGACGCGGCAGGCGTGCTGGCCGGCGGCGCCGCCGAAGGCGTTCAGCACGTAGCCCTCGACGTCGTGGCCGCGGCTGATCGTGATCTGCTTGATCGCGTTGGCCATGCTCTGCACCGCGATCTCGATGCAGCCCTCGGCGATTTCCTCTGCCGTGCGGTGCGTGCTGGTCGCCTGCGCCGCCTGCTGCGCGAGCACGGCGAAACGCTCCGCGACGACGCCGGCGTCGAGCGGCTGGTCGCCGCCGGGGCCGAACACGGCGGGAAACCAGTCCGACTGGATGCGGCCCAGCAGCACGTTGCAGTCCGTCATCGTGAGCGGTCCGCCGTTGCGATAGCAGGCGGGGCCAGGGTCGGCGCCGGCGGAATCAGGGCCGACGCGGAAGCGGCCGTGCTCGAAGTGCACGATCGAGCCGCCGCCCGCGGCGACGGTGTGGATCGCCATCATCGGCGCGCGCATGCGCACGCCCGCCACCAGCGTGTCGAACGCGCGCTCGAAGCGGCCATCGTAGTGGCACACGTCGGTCGAGGTACCGCCCATGTCGAAGCCGATCACGCGGCCATGGCCGGCGGCCTCCGCCGTGCGCGCCGCGCCGACGACGCCGCCGGCGGGGCCCGAGAGGATGCTGTCCTTGCCCTGGAACAGCGCCGCCGAAGTGAGGCCGCCGCTCGACTGCATGAAGTACAGCGGCGCGCCGGCAAGCTCGGCGGCCACGGCGTCTACGTAGCGGCGCAGGATCGGCGAGAGGTAGGCGTCGACCACCGTGGTGTCGCCGCGGGAGACCAGCTTCATCAGCGGGCTTATGTCGTGAGACGCCGAGATCTGCCGAAAGCCGAGATCCCGCGCCAGCTCGGCGAGCCGGCGCTCGTGACCGGCGAACCGGTAGGCGTGCATGAGCACGATGGCGACCGAGCGGAAACCCTCGTCGTGCGCCGCTTGCAGCGCGGCGCGCGCTGCGGCGAGATCGGGCTCGCGCAGCACCGAGCCGTCGGCGCCGACGCGCTCGTCCACCTCGATCACGCGGCGGTAGAGAAGCTCGGGCAGGACGATCTCGAGATCGAACAGCCGCGGCCGGTTCTGGTAGGCGATGCGCAGCTGGTCGGCGAAGCCGCGCGTGATCACCAGCACCGTCGGCTCGCCGCTGCGTGTGAGCAGCGCATTGGTCGCCACGGTCGTGCCCATCTTGACGGCGCCGATCTGCTCCGCGGGAATCGGCGCGTCGGGCGCAAGGCCCAGCAGGCGCCGGATGCCCTCGACGGCCGCGTCGCGGTAGCGGCCCGGGTTCTCCGACAGCAGCTTCAGCGTGCGCAGGCCGCCGTCCGGCGCCCTTGCGACGATGTCGGTGAACGTCCCGCCGCGGTCGATCCAGAATTCCCACACGCCCGGCACGACGCTAAGGCCTCGAAGAGCGCGTCAGCAGCGCCAGCGCCAGCGCGCCGGCGCACGCCGCGGCGGCAACGACGCCGGCCATAGGCAGCGCCGTGCCGTCATGCAGGAATCCGACCAGCGCGCCGGTGGTGGCGCCGAGCGCGTATTGCAGCATCCCCAGCAGCGCGGAAGCGCTGCCTGCCATCTCCGGAAACGGCTGCATCGCGGCGGCGACGGCGTTCGGCAGCAGCAGCCCCAGCGTCGCGACGCAAACGAACAGCAGCGGGTAGAACAGCGCGAAGCCGCCTGCCCCGGAGACCGCCGCGCCCACCAGCAGTGCGGCCGCCGCGACGTTGACGGCGAATGCACGCCCGAGAACTTGCCGCGGCGTGTACCGGCGCAGCAGCCAGTGATTGAGCTGCGCCGCCGAGAACAGGCCGATGGCGTTGGCGCCGAAGTACAGGCCGAACTGCTGCGGCGAAACGCCGAACAGCTCGATGAACACGAACGGCGAGCCGGAGATGTAGGCAAACAGGATGCCCGAGCAGCACGCCGTCGTCAGCGCGTAGCCGAGATAGGCGCGCTGCCCGAGCAGGAAGGCGAAGCGCCGCGCGATGAACCCCGGGTGCGCGCGGGCACGGTGATGCGCGGCCAGCGTCTCCGGCAGCGCCGCGGCGACCGCGATCGCGCAGGCGATGCCGAACAAGGCCTGCACCCAGAAGATCGACTCCCAGGTGAAGGCGAGCAGCAACAGAGCGCCGAGCGCCGGCGCCAGCACCGGCGCGAGTCCCATCACCAGCATCATGAGCGAGTAGACGCGCGCCGACTCGGACTCGTCGTACAGATCGCGCACGACGGCGCGCGCGACCACCAGGCCCACCGCGCCGCCGAGACCCATGAGGAAGCGCGAGACGATCAGCGCGCCGGCCGAGCCGGCCAGCGCGCACGCCGCCGACGCGGCCGCGAAGGCGAGGCAGCCGGCGATCAGCGGCGCGCGTCGGCCATAGCGGTCGGAAAGCGGCCCGTAGACGATCTGCCCGGCGGCCATGCCGGCGAGGAACACCGGCAGCGTGAGCTGCACCGCGCCGATGGGCGCGCCGAGCGCGGCCGCCATCTGCGGAAACGCCGGCAGGTACATGTCGATGGCGAGCGGCCCGAACGCGGTGAGCGCGCCCAGCAGGACGACGAGACCGAGGCGATTCGCGCGGGCGGGCGCCGCCGGGGACTGCAGGGGGTTCACGGGCGGCATGGAGCCGCGATTATAGCGCCGCCTTCGGGGCCGCCCGCGGCGGCGCCGAAGGCGTCAACGGGTCAGAACAGCAGGTTCGGCAGCCAGAGCGTGATCGCCGGCACGTAGGTGGCGATCACCAGGAACGTGAGCAGCACCATGAGCCAGGGCAGCGCCGCCCGTACCACCTGCGTGATCGACATCTGCGTGATGCCGGCGGTGACGAACAGGTTCAGCCCGATCGGCGGCGTCACCATGCCGATCTCCAGATTCACCACCATGATGATGCCGAGGTGCACCGGGTCGATGCCGAGTTCGGTGGCGATCGGGAACAGGATCGGCGCCAGGATCAGGATGATGCCGGTGGGCTCCATGAACATGCCCGCGCCCAGCAGCAGGAGGTTGACGACGATCAGGAACTGCCACGGCTCCATGCCCCAGCCGACGATGGTCTCGGCGATCAACTGCGGGATGCGCTCGGTGGTCAGCACGTGGGCGAACAGCAGCGCGTTGGCGATGATGAACATCAGCATGACCGTCACGCGCGAGGCATCCACCAGCACCTTCGGCACTTGGTTGAGGCCGATGTCCTTGTACACGAACACCGCGACGAAGAACGCGTACACCGCCGCCACCGCCGCCGCCTCGGTCGGCGTGAAGATGCCGCCGTAGATGCCGCCCAGGATGATGAAGATCAGCAGCAGGCCCCACATCGATTCGCGGCCGGAAACCAGGATCTCCCGCAGTGGCGCGCGCTCCTGGCGCGGCAGATCGAGGATGCGGGCGCGCACATAGATGGCCGCCATCAGCATCAGTCCCAGCACGATCCCGGGAATCACGCCGGCCATGAAAAGCTTGCCGACCGAAGTCTCGGTCGCAGCGCCGTAGACCACCATGACGATCGAGGGCGGGATCAGGATGCCGAGCGTGCCGGCGTTGCAGATCACGCCGGCGGCGAACGGCTTCGGGTAGCCGGCCTTGACCATGCCGGCGATGACGATCGAGCCGACGGCGACGACGGTGGCCGGCGACGAGCCGGACACGGCGGCGAACAGCATGCAGGCGAACACCGAGGCCATCGCCAGGCCGCCGCGCAGGTGGCCGAGGCAGGCGATGGCGAAGCGGATCATCCGCTTCGCCACGCCGCCGGTGGTCATGAAGGCGCCGCCGAGGATGAAGTAGGGAATCGCCAGCAGCGTGAAGTGCTCGGAGGTCTCGAACAGCTTGAGCGCCAGAGAAGCGAGCGAGTCCTGGCCGAAGAACAGGATCGTCAGCACGGCCGACAGGCCCAGCGAAACCGCCACCGGCACCCCGATCAGCATGAACGCGAACAGCAGAATGAACAGGACCGCGGTCGTCACCGGCCGCCTCCGTTCTGGTCGGGCGCCACCTCGGCGCGCAGCTTGAGCGCGTCCTCGGCTTCGTCGCCGAGAATGCGCACGGCCTTGCCGGTGATGGCGTCCCAGAACAGCTGCAGGAAACGGAACGCCAGCAGCGCGAAGCCGATCGGCAGGACCAGCCGCGGTACCCACTGCGGAATCGGCACGTCCTGCATCAGGATGCCGATCGTGTACATCTTGTTGACGTAGATGGTGCCGCCGTAGAGGAAGATGGCGGCGTAGACGACGCCGAGCAGGGCCGCGACTGCCGCCAGGACGCGCGCCACCTTGGACGGCAATATCTTGATCAGGGCGTCGACGCCGATGTGGGCGTGCACGCGTACGCCGTAGGACATGCCGAGGAAGATCAGCCACGCGAACAGCGTGGTGACCACCTCCAGCGCCCACACGAAGCTGTAGTTGAAGACGTAGCGGGCGATGACCTGCGTGAACGAGATCGAGGTCATGACGGCGAGGAGGAGGGCGATGAGGCCCTCCTCCAGCCTGCCGAGCCCGCCGAGCTTCATGGCGGTGTTCCTCGCGCCGTCAGCGTTGCTTTACTGGTTGGACTTTTCCGCCGCCTTGATGAGATCGGCGCCGATGCCGGGCTCGAACTTCTTCCAGACCGGCTCCATGGCCTTGCGCCAGGCGGCAAGGTCTTCCTTGGTGAGCGGCTGGATCCTGGCCTTGCCCGCTTCCTCGATCTTCTTGCGGTCGGCCTCGTTGATGTCCGCGGCGAGCTTGTTGGCGTAGGCCGTGGCCTCCGCCATCGCCTCCTCGAGACCCTTGCGCACGTCGGCCGGGAGCTTGTCCCACCAGCCGGCGTTGGTGACCACCATGTACTCGATCAGGCCGTGGTTGGTCTCGGCGATGGTCTTCTGCACTTCGTGGAACTTCTGCGAGTAGATGTTGGACCAGGTGTTCTCCTGGCCGTCGACCACGCCTGTCTGCAGCGCCTGGTACACCTCGCTGAACGCCATCTTCTGCGGGTTGGCGCCGAGCGCGCGGAACTGCGCCTCGAGCACGTCGGAAGCCTGGATGCGGAACTTGAGGCCCTTGACGTCCTCCGGCCGGCGCAGCTGCTCGCGGTTGGTGGAAAGCTGCTTCATGCCGTTGTGCCAGTAGGCCAAGCCCTTGAGTCCCTTGGACTTCATGGAATCGAGCAGGGCCTGTCCCTCAGGGCTGGCCTGGAAGCGGTCCACCGCGGCGATGTTTTCGAACAGGAACGGCAGATCGAAGACCTGGATCTGTTTGGTGTAGCGGTCGAACTTGGACAGCGACGGCGCGATGAGGTGGACGTCGCCCAGCAGCAGCGCCTCCATCTCCTTGGCGTCGCCGAACAGCTGGGAGCTGGGGAAGACCTGCACTTCCACCCTGCCGGGCAGCTTCTTCTCGGCGAGCTCCTTGAACTTGAGCGCGCCCTGGCCTTTCGGGGTCTTCTCGGCGACGACGTGGCTGAACTTGACGACGATGGGCGCGGAAAACGCGGGGGGCGCGGCGACGATAAGCGCCGCCAGCAGAACAGTGGCGAGTCTCATGGCTCCTCCTTGAGCGGGTGTGACGAATGAATTTTTCTGGCTTTTATACGCGGCTATGGTGCGCCTGGTTGTTGAGCTAAATCAACAAAAGGCCGCGGGCGGGGCGCGGGCGAGCGGAGTACATGGGATCAGCCTGCCGGCTCAGAAAAGGCGCCAAGCCTTTAACAAATCAGGAGTTTTTCCGCCGGTAGTGGCGGTGTCCCAGGAGCTGTCGAACCCCGGCGCGGAATCGCGCCGGGGTCAGACGACGATGTTGACCAACCGCCCCGGGACGACGATGACGCGCTTCACGGGCTGGCCGGCGACGAACTTCTGCGCCGGCTCGCTGGCGAGCGCGAGCTGCTCGATGGTGCCCTTGTCGGCCTGCGCAGGGACCCGCACCTGGCCGCGCAGCTTGCCGTTGACCTGGATCACGAGCTCGATCTCGTCGGTGACGAGCGCCCCGTCGTCATGCTCCGGCCACGGCGCGTCGAGGATGTCGCCCGCGTACCCGAGCTCGCGCCACAGCGCATGGGTGATGTGCGGCGTGATGGGCGAGAGCAGCCGCAGCAGGATGGACAGGCTCTCGCGCGTCAGCGCCGCGTCGGCGGGGCCGGGCTTGGCGGCTTCCAGGGCGTTCAGCATTTTCATTGCCGCCGAGACGACCGTGTTGAACTGGAAGCGGGCGAAGTCGAAGTTCGCCTGCTTGAGATTGGCGTGGATCTCGCGCCGCAGGTCCTGCCGGGCGGCCGGCAGTTGCTTCGCGTCGAACTCGCCGGCAGCGGATACCGCTTCTGCCTGCTCGGCGCCGAAGCGCCACAGCCGGCGCAGGAAGCGGTAGGCGCCGTCGACGGCGGTGTCCGACCACTCCAGCGTCTGCTCCGGCGGGCTGGCGAACATCATGAACAGGCGCGCGGTGTCGGCGCCGTACTGCTCCACCAGCGCTTGCGGGTCGACGCCGTTGTTCTTCGACTTCGACATGGTGCCGATGCCGCCGGACTCGACCGGCTGGCCGTCGGCGCGCAGCACGGCGCCCGTGCGCTGGCCCTTGTCGTCCGTCTTTACGTCGACTTCCGCCGGGTTGTAGTAGCGGATGCGCCCGGCGGCCATCTTGCGGTAGAAGATCTCGTTCAGCACCATGCCCTGCGTGAGCAGGTTGGCGAACGGCTCGTCGAGCTCGAGCAGGCCCAGGTCGCGCATCGCCTTGGTCCAGAAGCGCGAGTAGAGCAGATGCAGGATGGCGTGCTCGATGCCGCCGATGTACTGATCCACCGGCAGCCAGTAGCCGACGCGCTCGTCCACCATCGCCCGGTCGTTGTCGGGGCAGGCGTAGCGCAGGTAGTACCAGGACGAATCGACGAACGTGTCCATGGTGTCGGTCTCGCGCTTCGCCGGCCGGCCACACTTCGGGCAGGCGGTGTCGACGAAGTCGGGCCGCTTCGCCAGCGGGTTGCCGGAGCCGTCCGGCACGCAATCCTCGGGCAGCACCACCGGCAGCTTTTCGTCCGGCACCGGCACGTCCCCGCAGGTGTCGCAGTGGACGATCGGGATCGGGCAGCCCCAGTAGCGCTGGCGCGAGATGCCCCAGTCGCGCAGCCGCCACTGCACGCGCTTCTCGCCGAGGCCCTTGGCCTGCAGGTCGGCGGCGATGGCGTCGACCGCCGCTTCGTAGGTCAGGCCGTCGTACCGGCCGGAGTTCACGCAGCGGCCGTTCTCCTTGTCGGCGTACCAATCCTGCCAGGCGTCGGTGGAGAAAGTCTTGCCGGGCACCTCGATCACCTGCCGGATCGGCAGGCCGTAGGCCTTCGCGAAGTGGAAGTCGCGCTCGTCGTGGGCCGGCACCGCCATCACCGCGCCCTCGCCGTAGCCCATCAGCACGTAATTGCCGACCCACACCTCGACCTTCGCGCCGGTCAGCGGATGGGTGACGAAGATGCCGGTCGGCATGCCCTTCTTTTCGATGGTGGCGAGGTCCGCCTCCATCACGCTGCCGCGCTTGCACGCGTCGACGAAGGCCGCGAGCTCCGGGTTGTCGCGCGCGGCGCGCTCGGCGAGCGGATGCTCGGCCGCCACCGCGCAGAAGGTGACGCCCATGATGGTGTCGGCGCGCGTGGTGAACACCCAGAGCTTGTCCTGGCGGCCGTCGAGCTCGTAGGGAAAGGCGAAGCGCACGCCGTGGCTCTTGCCGATCCAGTTTGCCTGCATGGTCTTCACGCGCTCCGGCCAGCCCGGCAGGCCGTCCAGCGCCGCCAGCAGCTCCTCGGCGTAGGCGGTGATCTTCATGTAGTACATCGGGATCTCGCGCTTTTCCACCAGCGCGCCGGTGCGCCAGCCGCGGCCGTCGATGACCTGCTCGTTGGCGAGCACGGTCTGGTCCACCGGATCCCAGTTCACGGTGCCGGTGGTCTTGTAGACGATGCCTTTCTCCAGCAGGCGCAGGAACAGCCACTGGTTCCAGCGGTAGTACTCCGGGCGGCAGGTGGCGAGCTCGCGCGCCCAGTCGATGGCAAAGCCCAGCGACTTGAGCTGCCGCTTCATGTAGTCGATGTTGTCGTAGGTCCACTGCGCCGGCGGCACGTTGTTCGCCATGGCGGCGTTCTCGGCCGGGAGGCCGAAGGCGTCCCAGCCCATCGGCTGCAGCACGTTGAACCCGCGCATGCGGTGGTAGCGGGACAGCACGTCGCCCAGCGTGTAGTTGCGCACGTGGCCCATGTGCAGCTTCCCGGATGGATACGGAAACATGGACAGGCAGTAGTACTTGGGCCGCGACGGATCCTCGGTGGCGGCGAAGGCGCGGGTCGCTTCCCAGTGGGCCTGGGCTTCGCGCTCGATCAGTTCCGGGTGGTACTGGGGTTCCATGGGCGGGGCCGTCGGGCGGCGTTCCAATGCGTTGAACAAAAACGCGAATTATACCGCGCCCCGGCA
>DATIUV010000140.1:0-7658 GCA_035466595.1 Pelomicrobium sp. | reverse complement strand
AGTAGCCGCCGCCGCGGACCGGCGGGCCGCCCGGCGCGGTGCCGCTGTCCGGGCGCTTCGGCGCGCCCCCGCAGCCGGCGACCAGCAGCATGGCCGCCGCCGCGGCGATGGCCGCACGACCCGGCCCGGTGCGCAACGTCGGCGCGGGCGTCGTCACGTCGTCACCAGCGTCTTGCGCGTGTGGATGCCCATCAGGATGCCGAACCCCAGCAGCAGCGACACCATCGAGGTGCCGCCGTAGGAGATCAGCGGCAGCGGCACGCCCACCACCGGCAGGATCCCGCTCACCATGCCGATGTTGACGAATGCATAGGTGAAGAAGGTCAGCGTGATGCCGCCGGCCAGCAGGCGGCCGAACAGCGTCGTTGCGTTCGCGGCGATGTAGAAGCCGCGGCCGATCACGAGCAGGTACATGGCGATCAGCAGCAGGTTGCCGACGAGGCCGAACTCCTCGGCGTAGACGGCGAAAATGAAGTCGGTGGTGCGCTCCGGCAGGAAATCCAGGTGCGACTGGGTCCCGTTCAGCCAGCCCTTGCCCGACACGCCCCCCGATCCCACCGCGATGGTGGACTGGATGGTGTGATAGCCGGCGCCGAGGGGGTCGGCGGAAGGATCCAGCAGCGTCAGCACGCGCCGTCGCTGGTAGTCGTGCATCACGCTCCAGAGCACCGGCAGGCTGGCGAGCGCGGCGGCGCCTAGACCCAGCATCACCTTCCAGCTCAGGCCCGCGAGGAACAGCACGTAGAAGCCCGAGGCGGCGATCAGCAGTGCCGTGCCGAGGTCGGGCTGGCGCGCGATGAGCAGCACGGGCGCCAGCAGCAGCACGGCGGCGAGGAAGAAGTCGCGCAGCCTGAGCGCCGTGTCTTTGCGGGCGAAGAACCACGCCAGCATCATCGGCACCGCGACTTTCATCAGTTCCGAGGGCTGGATGCGCGTGACGCCCAGGTTCAGCCAGCGGCGGGCGCCGTTGACGACGTCGCCGAACAGCGCGACGCCGATCAGCAGGGCGAAGCCGAACATGTAGAGCGGCACCGCGGCGCGCATCAGGTGCTGGGTCGGCACCAGCGCCACGCCCCACATGATGCCGAGGGCGATCAGCACGTTCACGGTCTGCGCCGTGACCCGCACCGGGCTCGCGCCGGAGGCGCTGTAGAGCGTGAACAGGCCGGTGCCGATCAGCAGCAGCAACGCGCCCAGCAGGGGGGCGTCGACGTTCTGGACCAGCAGGCGGGCGGCGCGCTTAATCGCGTGGGGCATCGGCGTCGGGCGTGAGCTTGGTGCCGGGCTGCGGCAGCTTACCCAGCAAATAATAGTCGAACACGGTGCGCGCGATGGGCGCGGCGGTGGCGCCGCCGTGGCCGCCGTTCTCGACCAGGATCGCCAGCGCGATGGTCGGCTGGTCCGCCGGCGCGTAGGCAACGAACAGCGCGTGGTCGCGGTGTTCCTCGCGGATCTTGGACTCGTCGTACTTCTCGTCCTGCTTCATGCCGATCACCTGCGCGGTGCCGGTCTTGCCGGCGAACTCGTAGCCCGCGTTGGCGCCGGCGCGCGCCGCGGTGCCGCCGGGGCGGGTGACGTCCACCATCGCGTCCTTCACCCGGCGCACGTTGTCGCGCTTGAACGGTGCCGCGTAGGCGGGCTCGATGCCGATCTGGCGCACCTCGCCGCTGGCGGCGTTCTCGATCTCCTTCACCAGGTGGGGACGGAACGCCGTGCCGTTGTTGGCCATCACCGCGGTGGCGAACGCGAGCTGCATCGGCGTGGCCAGCATGTAGCCCTGGCCGATGCCGACCGACACCGTGTCGCCGACGTACCAGCGCTCCTTGAACCGCCTCTGCTTCCACTCCTGCGACGGCAGCAGGCCGCCCTGCTCGCCGTCGATGTCGATGCCGGTGCGCTCGCCGAAGCCGAACTGGCCGAGGAATTTGTGGATGGCGTCGATGCCCATGTCGACGGCGAGCCCGTAGTAATAGGTGTCGCAGGAGACCACCACCGACTTGTGCAGATCCACCACGCCATGGCCGCCGGGCTTCCAGTCGCGGTAGCGGTGGGTCTTACCGGGCAGCGTGAAGAAGCCGGGATCGCTGATGGCGTCCTCGGGCCGGCGCATCTTGAGCTCCAGCGCCGCCAGCGCCATGAACGGCTTGATGGTGGAACCCGGCGGATACATGCCGCGCAGGGCGCGGTTGTTGAGGGGGCGCTCCCAGGATTCGTTCAGGGCCTTCCAGTTCTGCGGATCGATGCCCTCGACGAAGAGGTTGGGGTCGTAGCCGGGCTTCGACACCAGCGCCAGCACGCCGCCGGTAGCAGGCTCTATCGCCACCAGCGCCCCGCGGTAGTCCCCGAACGCCTGCTCCGCCACCGCCTGCAGCTTGCTGTCGAGGGCGAGCGTCAGATTGTTGCCGGCGATCGGCGGCGTGCGCGAGAGCGTGCGCAGCGCGCGGCCGGCGGCGTCCACTTCCACCTCCTCGAAGCCGGTGACGCCGTGCAGCTCCTCCTCGTAGGTCTTCTCGATGCCGGTGCGGCCGATGTAGTCCGAGCCGCGGTAGTTGGCATAGCGCCCGGTCGCCTTCAGCTCCTCGAGGTCGCGGTCGTTGATGCGGCCGATGTAGCCGATGACGTGGGCAAGCTGCTCGCCCAGCGGGTACTGGCGGAAGGGACGCGCCTTGATCTCGACGTTGGGAAAGCGGTAGCGGTTGGCGGCGAAGCGCGCCGCCTCCTCGTCCGAGAGGCGGGTGCGGATCGGCAGGCTCTCGAAGCTCTTGCTCTCCTCCTGCAGCCGCCTGAAGCGGCGCAGGTCGCGCGGCGTGATCTCCACCACCTGCGACAGCTCGGCGATGAGGCCATCGAGATCGCGGACGCGGCCGGGCGTGATTTCGAGCGTGTAGGCGGAGAAGTTGCCCGCCAGCACCTCGCCGTTGCGGTCCAGGATCAGCCCCCGATTGGGCACCACCGGCACGATGGAGATGCGGTTCGCCTCGGCCAGCGTCGTGTAGTGCTCGCGCTGGACGACCTGCAGATAGAAGAAACGCCCGGCCAGGATCGCGAACAGCGCCAGCACGAACACGGCCGCCACCACCAGCCGCAGCCGGAAGCGGAAGACCTCTTGCTCAGTATTGCGCAGCTCGACCGGTCGGCTCATAGCTCGTCGCCGCCGCGGCCCGGCTTGCGCGGGATCAGGTAGAGGACGGAGAGCACCGGCCAAAGCAGGGTGCCGAGCAGCGGCGCGGCGAGCAGGGGCCAGCCCGGGAACGCCGCGCCGCCCGCCAGCGCCACCACGACCAGGACGAGCTTGCCGACGAGCAGAATCGGCGCCACGTGCAGCATCTGACCACTCAGGCCGAAGCCCAGCACCCGGCGCCGCAGCACCATGCCGAGAAAGGCGATGACCGAGTAGGCGAGCGCGTGCTCGCCGAACAGCGTGCCGGCGGCGACGTCGCTTATCAGGCCGACGATCCAGGCGCTGCCGATGCCGAAGCGGCGCGGATCGTGCAGGCACCAGTAGAGTATGGTCAGCGCGACCAGATCCGGGCGCAGCGCGAGGGCCAGTCCGTCGAAGGGCAGGACGTTGAAGGCGAACGCGGCCACCAGTGTCAGCAGCACGAAGCCGCGCCGCGCGGGCAGCAGGATCTCCTCGGGTCGCGGGCTCACGGCGGCCATCAGCGTCCGCGCTTCTTCCTGGCGGTGGCGGCGGGCGCCTCCGCGGGCTGCGGCCGCTCCGGCGGGGCCTCCGCCCGCTCCAGCACCAGCACCTGGCGATGCCGGTCCGGGCCCGCCACCGGCTGGCACTGGACGCGGGCGAACGAGCGGCTGGCGTCACGCTCAATGCGGGTGACGACGGCCACGGGCAGGCCGGCGGGGTAGACGCTGTCGATGCCGGAGGTCACCAGCAGGTCGCCGGTCTCGATGTCCGCGGAGACCGGCAGGTAGCGCAGTTCCAGCGAGCCGTCCTCGCCGCCGAAGACGATCGTGCGCAGCCCGGTCCGCACCACCTGGACCGGCACCGCGTGGTCCTTGTCCGTCACCAGCGCCACTTCCGACAGCATGGGGTGGACGCGGGTGATCTGGCCGACGACGCCGCCCTCGTCGATCACGACCTGCCCCGGACCGATGCCGTCCTGGCGCCCGCGGTCGATGAGGATGCGGCGGCTGAAGGGGTTGCGCTCCGCATAGAGGATCTCGGCCGCGATCGCCTTCTGCTCGTGGCGGGCGCGGGCCTCCAGCAGGCGGCGCAGGTGCACGTTCTCGGCCTCCAGCGCCGCCAGGCGCTGCACCTTGACCTGCAGTTCGGCCTGTTGCCGGCGAAAGCGGGCGTTTTCCTCGGTGAGGCGGGTGTGCGTGGTGAAGAACTCGCCTGCCCGCGCCGCCAGCGCGCCCGGCGCCGTGGCGAGGCGCTGCAGCGGATAGAGGGCAACGGATACGGCATCGCGCACCACATCGAGATAGCGCAGGCGGGCGTCGGTGGCGATGAGCAGCGCGGACACCGCCACCGCCAGGGTGAGGCGGGCGAGGGGGCTGGGGCCACGCTTGAAGAACGACGGCGGGGAATATTCCATAAATCAGCCGTCGCGGCGGGTCAGGACATTCCGGGCGGCCCGGCGGCGAGCCGGCAGCCGCGGCTGGGGGGCGGAACGGTGAGACCGCCGACCGGCCGACGCGGTTCAGTCACTGGTGAAAATGCTGCCTCCGAGCTTGTCCATCTTCTCCAGCGCCCGGCCCGACCCGCGCACGACGCAGGTGAGGGGATCGTCGGCGACGATCACCGGCAGGCCGGTTTCTTCCATCAGCAGCCGGTCGATGTCGCGCAGCAGGGCGCCGCCGCCCGTGAGCACCATGCCCTTTTCGGCGATGTCGGCGCCCAGCTCGGGCGGCGTCTGCTCGAGCGCCTGCTTGACCGCGCTGACAATGGCGTTGAGCGGCTCGGTCAGGGCTTCCAGGATTTCGTTCGACGAGATGGTGAAGCTGCGCGGGATGCCCTCGGCCAGATTGCGGCCCTTGACCTCCTTCTCGCGCACCTCGGAACCGGGGAAGGCGGAGCCGATTTCCTTCTTGATGTCCTCGGCGGTGGTTTCGCCGATCAGCATGCCGTAGTTGCGGCGGATATAGTTGATGATGGCCTCGTCGAACTTGTCGCCGCCGACGCGGATCGAGTTCGAGTAGACGATGCCGCCGAGCGAGATCACGCCGACCTCGGTGGTGCCGCCGCCGACGTCCACCACCATCGAGCCGGTGGCGTCCTCGACCGGCAGTTCGGCGCCGATCGCCGCCGCCATCGGCTCCTCGATCAGCTCCACCTTGCGCGCCCCGGCCCCGTAAGCCGATTCCCGGATCGCGCGACGCTCCACCTGCGTCGAGCCGCACGGCACGCAGATGACGATGCGCGGGCTGGGGGAGAACAGCTTGGTGTCGTGGACCTTCTTGATGAACTGCTTGAGCATCTGCTCGGTGACGGTGAAGTCGGCGATGACACCGTCCTTCATCGGCCGGATGGCGATGATGTTGCCCGGGGTGCGCCCCAGCATCTGCTTGGCGGCGAGGCCGACCTGCTGGATCACCTTCTTGCCGTTGGGACCGCCTTCCTGGCGGATCGCCACCACGGACGGCTCGTCGAGCACGATGCCCTTGCCGCGAACCCAGATCAGCGTGTTGGCGGTGCCGAGGTCGATGGCAAGGTCGTTGGAGAAGTAGCTGCCCAAAAATCCGAACATGATCTGGTTCTTGTCCCTGTGCCCGAGGCTGCTCGCGGCAAATGAGTTATGATACCCTATTGGCCTTTCGCATTTGTAGTAGCTTTCCCTTCCCGCCCATGTCCCTCACGCTCGACGACGTCAAGCGCATCGCGCATTTGGCCCGCATCGCGGTGACCGACGACGAGGCGCACGCCGCTCTCGGCCAGCTGAACGGCATCTTCGGCCTCATCGAGGAGATGCAGGCGGTCAACACCGCCGAGATCGAGCCGATGGCCCACGCCCAGGACGTAACTGCGCGGCTGCGCGCCGACGCCGTCACCGAGAGCGATCAGCACGAAGCGTTCCAGCAGGCGGCGCCGGCGGTGGAGGCCGGTCTGTACCTGGTGCCGAAGGTGATCGAGTAGCCGCTGCGGCCATGGATCTGCTCCACTGCAGTCTGGGCCAGCTCGGCAGCCTGCTTCGCGGCGGCCAGATCTCCAGCGTCGAGCTGACCCGCACCTTTCTCGAACGCGCCCGCAGCCTCAACCCGCGGCTGAACGCCTTCGTCACCCTGGACGAGGAGCGCAGCCTTGCGCAGGCGGCGGCCGCGGATGCGCGCCTGCAAGGGGGCGAGGCCGGGCCGCTCACCGGCATCCCGGTGGCGCAGAAGGACATCTTCTGCGCCCGGGGCTGGCCCACCACCTGCGGCTCGAAGATGCTCGCCAACTTCGTCTCGCCCTACGACGCCCATGTCGTCGAGCGGATGAACGCCGCCGGCGTGGTGAACCTCGGCAAGACCAACATGGACGAGTTCGCCATGGGCTCGTCGAACGAGACCTCGCACTTCGGCGCGGTGCGCAACCCGTGGGACACCGAGCGGGTCCCCGGCGGCAGCTCGGGCGGATCGGCCTGCGCCGTGGCCGCGCGGCTCGCGCCCGCCGCGACCAGCACCGATACCGGCGGTTCCATCCGGCAGCCGGCGGCGCTGTGCGGCATCTCGGGCATCAAGCCCACCTACGGCGTGGTGAGCCGCTACGGCATGATCGCGTTCGCCTCCAGCCTCGACCAGGGCGGCCCGATGGCGCGCTCGGCGGAGGATCTGGCGCTGCTGCTGAACGTGATGGCCGGGTTCGACCCGCGCGACTCGACCAGTCTCGACCGGCCGGCGGAGGACTACGGACGCCGCCTCGCCGAGCCGCTCAAGGGGCTGCGCATCGGCCTGCCGCGCGAGTACTTCGCCGAAGGGGTGGAGCCGGACGTCGCCAGGGCGGTGGCGGCGGCGGTGGACGAGTTGCGCAAGCTCGGCTGCGAGACCGTGGAAGTGAGCCTGCCGAACACGCGCCTGTCGATCCCGGTCTACTACGTGCTGGCGCCGGCGGAGGCCTCGAGCAACCTGGCGCGCTACGACGGCGTGCGCTACGGCTACCGCGCCAAGGGCTACCGGGACCTCGTCGACATGTACCAGAAGACCCGCGCCGAGGGCTTCGGCGCCGAGGTCAAGCGCCGCATCCTGATCGGCACCTACGTGCTTTCGCACGGCTACTACGACGCCTACTACATCAAGGCGCAGAAGCTGCGCCGCCTGATCGCGGACGACTTCCGCTCGGCGTTCGAGCGCTGCGACCTGATCCTGGGCCCGACCTCGCCGTCGACTGCCTTCCGGCTCGGCGAGAAGACGGCGGACCCGGTGCAGATGTATCTTTCGGACATCTACACGATCGCCGTGAACCTGGCCGGCCTGCCGGGGATGTCGATCCCGGCCGGCTTCGACGGCAAGGGCCTGCCGGTGGGCCTGCAGATCGTCGGCAACTACTTCGACGAGGCGCGCATGCTGAACGCGGCCCACCAGTTCCAGCTCGCCACCGACTGGCATCGGCGCATGCCGCCGGGGCTCGACCGGGCGTCATGAGGGCGCGCCTGCGCGGCCTCGCGGTGGCGCTGGCCGTGGCGGCGGTCCTCGGCGGCTGCGCGGTGGCGCCGCGCGAGGAG
>DATIUV010000139.1:0-1858 GCA_035466595.1 Pelomicrobium sp. | reverse complement strand
CGTTCGGCGCCCACTTCTGGCTCAAGGTGCCGGCGGAGTTCGCCGGCGGGGTGCGCAGCAACGGCGGCCTGCCGCCGGGCACGTTCCACGCTGTCGGCTTCGAAGGCCAGTTCGTCAGCGTGATCCCGGCGCGGCGCCTGGTGGTGGTGCGGCTCGGGCTGTCGTCCGGCCCCGGCGCCTGGAACCACCTGCGTTTCCTCGACGACGTCGTCGCCGCGTTTCCCGAATGATCCCGGCGCAGCCGAAGCCGTACTCGGAAGCGTGCGAGCGCAACCAGGCGCCGATCCTGGCGCTGCTGCGGCAATGGTTGCGCGACGGCGATCGCGTGCTCGAGATCGGCAGCGGCACCGGCCAGCACGCGGTGTACTTCGGCGCGGCGCTGCCGGACGTCGTCTGGCAGACCGCCGACGTCGTCGCGCATCACGCGGGGATCCGCGCCTGGCTCGACGAGGCGCGCCTGCCCAACGTGCTGCCGCCCCTCGCGCTCGACGTCAACGCGTTCGACTGGCCCGAGGCCGCGTTCGACGCCGTGTTCAGCGCCAACACCGCGCACATCATGAGCTGGCCCGAGGTGCGCCGCATGGTCGCCGGCGCCGCCCGCGCGCTGCGTCGCGGCGGCGTGTTCGTGCTCTACGGCCCGTTCCGCGCCGGCGGCGTCCACACGGCCGAGAGCAACGCGCGCTTCGACGCGGCGCTGCGCGCCGGCGATCCGTTCATGGGCATCCGCGACCGGGAGGCGCTGGCGGCCGAAGCGGCCGCCGCCGGCCTCACCTTGGAGGAAGACGTCGCCATGCCGGCCAACAACCGCACGCTTTGCTGGCGCAAGACGTCCGGCAATGGGCGTATACTCGATTCGTAGGTCCGATTCAGGGATCTGCCGGGCGACCGCACAGGTCCCGTCGCAGGTCCCGAAGAGCGTCCCCCAGTCCCATCTTCTTGCGCGTGCCGCACCGCGGCAATTGCGGAGCGCGCGACGGCGAGGCGTCCGGGGACCCGCGACTCCGTCAGGAGGGAGCCATGAGCCAGGCATTTCTCAAGGAACAGGACGACAGCGCGCTCGTCAACAAGCTGCCCGATCGTCCGCAGAGCGAGCATCCCAACTATGTCACGCCGGCCGGCCTCGATCGCCTGCAGGAGAAAGTGCGCGCGCTGCAGGAGCGGCGCGCCGCGCTCGAGAGCCACGTCGACGATCCGCACAAGCAGCAGGAGCTGGCGCAGGTGGAGCGCGACCTGCGCTACTTCCAGGGCCGCGTCGAGAAGGCGGTCGTGGTGGATCTGGCCACCCAGCCCGCCGACGAGGTGCACTTCGGCGCCATCGTCGAGGTGGAGGACGCGGACGGCGAGCGCCACAGCTTCACCATCGTCGGCGAGGATGAGGCGGACGTGACGCGCAACCGCGTGAGCTGGGTGTCGCCGCTGGCGAAGGCCATGCTCGGATCGCGCGTCGGCGATGCCGTCACCTGGCAGCGCCCGGCGGGCGACGTCGAGCTCGAGATCGTCGGGATCCGCTATCCGGCCGAGTGACGCCGGCCAAAAGCGTCGCCGGCCAAGGCTTGAGAGGAGGAAGCCATGGCCTTTACCGGAACGACCGTCTTCGCCAAGACCGACAGGGGGCGCCAGGAAATCGAGACGCGCGAGGCAAAGCTCGACCCGCGCTCGCGCATGCTGCTGATCATGATCGACGGCGCGCTGTCGGTGGACGAGCTCGCGGCCAAGCTCGGCAACGCCGAGGCGCTGCAGGCCGGGCTCGACAAGCTCTACGGCCTCGAGCTGATCGCTGTCGCAGCGGATGCCGCGCCGGCGGCGCCGGCTGCAGGGGCCGCGCCCGCCGCGGCCGACCCGGCGCTGGGCGCGGCGC
>DATIUV010000138.1:0-4910 GCA_035466595.1 Pelomicrobium sp. | reverse complement strand
GACAGGATTCGCCGGAGAAATAGCCTTCGTCGGCGGTGTTGGCGAACAGATGCGCGGCCTCGTGCATGACGACACGGGCGCGCTCGTCGTCGTTCATGTCGCCCCAGATGTCCGCGCCCATGCAGACGTGGATGTTGCCGGTGGCGGTGAGCGCGGCCGTCCAGCGCACGAAACCCCTCGCCTCCATCAGATTGCAGAATCCCCAGTACTCCGCGCCGCCCGGGTTTTCGCACTCGATCGTGGCGCTCGGCAGGCCCTGCATGATGGCGGTGATCACTTCCCGCGCGCGCTCGACGACGTCGGTCGAGTCGTTGCGAAACGCCAGTTGCAGCGCGAAGCGGACCCGATCGGGCGTCGGCTCTTCGCGCAGCATGGCGTAGGCCGTGCCGAGCCAGCTCCACGCGCGGCTCACGGCCGCTTCGAGTTCCGGCTGCTCGGCGGCGGAGCAGTCGCTGTAGGCGGTGCGATGGATCACACCGGCCGGTTCCGTCACCGCGTGCGCCAGCTCGTGGGCGACTAGGCGCCGGCCGGTGGACGTTCCGGGCCGGTACTCATTGCGGCCGAAGACCAGGTGCGGGCCGTGGGCGAAGGCGTGCGCGCGTAGCGCAACCGCCGCCGCCGCGGCGCGCTCGTCCGTATGCACGCGCACCGACGAGAGATCCGCGCCGAGGCGCGGCTCGAAGAACGCGCGCTCCGGCTCGCCCAGCGGCGAACCGGCACCGAGACCGAAGGGTGCCGGGGCGGCGGGCATCGCCGCCGCGTCCGACGGCGCACGGGCTTCGCGGCGCGGCGGTGAGTTTCCGTCCAGCGCGCGCGTCGCGATGGCATCGGCCCTCCGCTCCGCGGCATCGCCGGGTCTGCCGACCGCGAGCTTCGCTGCACCGGCGCAGCGCGGGCAGCCGCCGCCGCAGGGGCAGGCGGTCGTGCGCGTGAGGGGCGTGTGCGCTGCGAAGCGTGGCGCAACCCGGGCGGCCGCCTTGGCCACCCCCGCTGGAGAATGTCTTCGGGGCGCGCGCATCACGTCGCGCCGGGTGCGGTTTCGAAGCTCAGACCGGAGAAGGCTCGCGTGAGCCTGGGATCGTCGGCGCCTTCCGGCAGCCACCCGGTCTCGACGTCGCGGCGCAGTCGGCTCCACACGGCGTCGACGCCGGCCCGGTTGCGCTCTCCCAGGGCGGCGCTCCATGAAGCAAAGGCCCGCGCCATGCGGAATTCGGCGTCGTGCCCATCGCCCGCCCCCTGCGCAAGATTCTGGTGCAGGTAACGCACCAGGCAATCCCGCGCGAAGCGCTCAAGCGTGGCGCTGCGCACACTCTCCTCGCGGGCCAGCATCTCGAGCTGGATCGGAGCGACGCCGGCGTCAAGCTCGGAAGCCAAAACACGGTAGGGCGCGGTCGGCGAGGCCCGCAGGTACGCCGTGACGCTTTCGTGACCCAGCGCGCGCACACGCTGCATCAGGTGCTCGCGCCAGCCGGGGGCCCAGGGGTCGGACCTCATGGCGCGCCCCGCCACCTGACCCAGTTGGGCTCGATGCCATACTCCACCATCAGTTCGCGCCCGATCGTGATGATCTCGTCTCGTAACAGGGGCCGCCCCATGAAGCGCTCGGCCTCGGTGAGTTCCGCCATGATGCGGCGATTCCACTCGCCCGGCCAGGTCCGCCCCAGCCGCCAGTCGCCGCCTCCGTGCAGCGCCTGATGGTGCGCTTCCTCCATCTCCACGCAGAAGTCGTCGATATCGTCAAAGCCGCGCTGCTCGAAGAAGCGGCGGTGCTCGCGGGGAAAAATATGATGCTGGGGCCGCTCGGCCATTCCCGCGCGACGGCGGGTCGTTTCGCGAACCGCCTCGGTTTCGGGACCTTCGCCAAGCAAGGACTCCAGGCTCGCGTCCACGCTCATGGCGAGCGCACCCGTCATGCCGGCGGCCGCCGCGGGCGACGCGACGTCCACGGTGATGGCGGTGCCCGCGCCCGCCATCACTCGGCCGCCGGTACCTGCCGTCGCCATCGCCAGACGCGGCCCCGCCGCTTCGCTGATGGCGACGGTAACCCGCGGAAGACTGCCGGCCCGCGCAGCGGCGACCTTGAACGTGGCAATCAGCGCCAGGATCTGGCCCGTCAACTCGCCGATCATGATCACCTGCCGGTCGGTCGACGCGGTCTCGAATCGGCGCAGCCAATCGTCCACCAGCCGGCGCAGGGCGGCGGGGAGGTTCGCGATCGCGTCGAGCACCCCGTGGGCCCATTCGTCGAAGCGCCGTCCGCCGTCGATGAAGCCGTACAGGAACAGCAGGAGGCCCTGAATGATGCCGACCGCGAGCTGGAACAGGCCGACGATCATCTGCACGATCGCTTCGCCGAAGCCGACCACCAGGCCGACCACGGCGAAGGTGAGCTGGATCAGGATCTCGGACACGGCCTCGACCGCGGCGATGATGCCGTTGGCAATCGTCCGTTGGGTATCGTCCAGCGTCGCCGCCCACGCGCGGAGCCGCGACAGGCCGGCCCGCTGGGCGGTTCGCAGGCCGCTGATGAGACCGCTGAACATCGCCTCGCGGATGCCGTCCCAGGTGGGCCAACGCTGCACATGGGCGGGCGTGCCCTGTTGGTGCTGCCACACATGCGCAAGCTCGTGCGCGAGCAGCGTTTGCCCGGAGGGGGTGGCGGGCTGGTACTGCCCGTTGCCGAAGAAGATGTCGTTGCCGAACGTAAACGCGCGGGCGTTGAATCCCGCCGCCGCGAGGGCGGCGTCCGGGCCGGCGTGGATGCGCACGGCACCGAAGTCCTGACCGAACCGCGGCTCGAACAGCTCGCGCAGGGGCTCGCTCAGCGGTTCCCCGCCGCGGTCGGGGAGGCCCGCTGCGCGCTTTGCGGCGCCAGGCGGGCCGGCGCGGGTGCGGCGCCCGGATGTGGCGCGCCCGCCCGGTGTCGATGCGGTCGCGCGGCCGGAAGCGGAATTGTCGGGCGAGGCGCGCTTGCCGCGACTGCCCGTTTCGGCGGAAGGCACCGAACCTCGTGGCGCCAGCGCCGCGTCGGCGATCCGGTCGGCCTGCCGTTCGCCGACGTCACCAGGCGCGCTGACTCGGATAGCCGAGGCACCCGCGCACCGCGGACAGCCGCCGCCGCAGGCGCATGGCTTGCGGCCGACGAACGGTGCGACTGTCGCGGCCGCCGCGCGGGCCGCCGCGGCGCCGCGCGCGGCGGGAGGCGCGGGGCGCGATGGCTCGGCGTGATGTCGGCGCATGGCGCGATCAGAAACAGGTCAGGCTGGTGTCGGTGCTGCGCCACACGTGCGCGGCGAAAAATGCGTAGGCATCGGGGTTGTCCATGCGCAGCGCGGTCGTCTGCCCCGCGGGCGGCGCGACATTGCCCGCCGGATAGTTCGCCGAGCCGCGGTTGGGCGGGTGGGTGCCGCCGATGCCGAAGCCGACGTCGTGGGCGCCCTCGTGAATCAGGATGATCGCGCGGCAGGTCGGCGACAGCGGCCAGAACGGCCGGCAGACGTGAACCAGGTCGTCGTCGGGAATCCAGAACGCCTGCTCGGTGCCGCAGATGTTCTGGCTGTTGCAGATGTAGTTGCGCACCACCAGCGTGCCGAGGATCTGGCGATAGTTGTCCTCGATCGTGGCGCGCTGCGCCGCGCTCGGCGTGATGAAATGCCGGCCGAGCGCGGTGTCGTAGACGCTGCCGGCGACCGGCGCGGCGGCCAGCGCGCGCCGCGCCGCGCCGACGTACTCGCGCGCGCGCAAGCGCGCCGTCTCCAGGCGCTCGTTGGCGTCGTCGACGCCCGTGATGCCGCGGGTGCAGTCGCGGTACTGCGGGACCTCGGGCGCCGCTGCCGGGGCGGCGGCCGGCGCCGCCTCTGCCAGTTCCGCGTCACCGTTGCGGCCGCTGCGCGGCGCGCGGCGCTTTTTCTCTGCGCACTTGGGGCACGAGCCGCCGCAGGCGCAGCCTGCCGCCGGTCCTCGCGCGAACGCGCGGTAGCGGTGCGGCGATCCGACGCCGGCCGCGCGCGGCCGCGGCTTCGGCAATGACCCTTCGTGCTGTCGCATCACGACGACTTTTTCCGTCTGCCGGCGGCGCTGCGACGCGTCGTCTTCTTCGTCTTCGCGGCGGATTGCGATTTTCCGGTGGTCGTGCGCTTGCGCGCCGGCTTCGCCGTGCGGCGCAGGCCCAGGTCGGCGGCGCCCGGGCGCACCTTCAGGCGGGCGAGCTCGTCGTCGTTCAGCCGCACCTCCTGCACCAGCGTCGCGCCGGGCGCGAGCGTGACCGGCGACTGGGTCGGCTTCACGCTCTGGCCGCTGCTGACCACGCTGACCGCGAGCTTCTGCTTCGCCAGCGCCGCGGCCTGCTCGGGCTTGAGCACGAAGGCGTAGTAGCCCTGGGCATCGGTCTGGACGGCCGGCAGGTCCGCGATCGCGTTGCCCTTGGCGTCGGTCAGCTGCACCTCGACGCCGGCGACGCTGCTCAGCGACTGGTCCGTGATGCGCCCGTGCAGCAGCGTGTCGGTTTGCTCGACGCGCGGCACGCGCACCGCGGCGATCTGCGCCTCAACGTCCAGCGCCCGGGCCATCTCGACGCGCGCGGCCGCCGCGGTCTTGAGCGCCTGCACGCGCGGCGCCTCGGCGCCGAGCTTGGCCGTGAGCCGCACCGCCTCGGCGCCGATCAGCGCGCGCGCGGCGAGCTGCATTTCGCGCGCGGCGTTCAAGGTCGTCACCGTCTCGTCGTTGAGCGCGTCCACGAGCTCGCGCAGGTCGTTGCGGAACGTCTCCGTGCTGGTCTTCTTCACGGCCATGGCGTCATCCCCTCTGTTTGAGCAGCAGCTCGGCGACCATGTTGAGGCTGCGGCAGCGCGCGTTGGCAAGCACCATGTTCCCGTCCTGCACCTCGGGATAGGTGGTGTCGGTGCCGATGA
>DATIUV010000137.1:0-6669 GCA_035466595.1 Pelomicrobium sp. | reverse complement strand
GGTCGGTGAAACTTGTCCTTGAGGCGCGAGGCGAGGATGCCGATCACGCCGATGTGCCAGCCGGGCTGCCAGGCGGTGAGGCTGTAGCGGTCGCCAGGGTCGAATTCGGCGAGTGCGGCAAGCGCTTCTTCCTGCATGTCGGCCTCGATGCTGCGCCGCTCGCGGTTGAGGCTGTCGAGCCGCTGAGCCAGCTGCTGCGCAGTGGTCGGGTCACCGGCAAGCAGGCATTCGATACCGAGTGCCATGTCGTCGATGCGGCCGGCGGCGTTGAGGCGCGGGCCGAGGCAGAAGCCGAGATCGTAGGTCGACGCCCGCCGCGCCTCGCGGCCCGCGGCGGTGAACAGCGCCTGCACGCCAGGCTGGCCGCGGCCTTCGCGGATGCGCTTCAGCCCCTGGTGCACGAGAAGGCGGTTGTTGTCGTCGAGGCGCACGACGTCCGCCACCGTGCCGAGCGCAACCAGGTCCAGCAGGCGGCCGAGGTTGGGCTCCTCGCGGCTGGCGAACGCGCCGCGGCGGCGCAGCTCGGCGCGCAGTGCCAGCACGACGTAGAACATGACGCCGACGCCGGCGAGATGCTTGCTCGGGAACCCGCAGCCGGCCTGGTTCGGGTTGACGATCACGGCCGCGCGCGGCAGCTCCGGTCCCGGCAGGTGGTGGTCGGTGACGAGCACGGTCATGCCGAGCGCATTGGCGGCGTCGACGCCCTCGACGCTGGCGATGCCGTTGTCCACCGTCACGAGGACGTCAGGTCGCCGGGTCTCGTGGGCGAGCTGGACGATTTCGGGCGTGAGCCCGTAGCCGTACTCGAAGCGGTTGGGCACGAGGTAGTCGACGTCCGCGCCCAGCGCGCGCAGCGCGCGCACCCCCACCGCGCACGCGGTGGCGCCGTCGGCGTCGTAATCGGCGACGATCACGATGCGCCTGGCGTCGCGGATCGCGTCCGCCAGCAGCCGCGCCGCCGCATCGACGTGGGAGAGTTCGGCGAGCGGCACCAGCGCCGGCAGCTCGGTGATCAGCTGCGCGGGCGATTCCATGCCGCGCGCGGCCAGCACCCGCGCCAGCACCGGATGCACGCCCGCCGCCCGCAGGCGCCGGGCCGCGGTATCCGGGACGCCACGCTCGACCGTGCGCGGCGCCGTCATGGCGACACGGCCGCCAGCGCCGATAGCGGCTTTACCCGGCGCCAGAACTTGCGCAGCGCCGAGGGCGTGACCTCGACGCGGCGGGGCTGAGGCAGCGGATAGAGGACCAGCCGCGCGATGCGGCCCGTTTCCAGAGCGCGCGTGAGCGGCGCGAACCAGTCCCGCTCGAGCGCCGCGAGCGCCTCGCGGAAGCCGTAGCCGTCGCCGTACTGCGCGGCGCCGGTGAGCTGGTCGAGCACGGCGAGACCCTCGTCACCCGTCGCACTGGCGAGCCAGGTTTCGGCCGTCGCCGCGTCGCCGAGAAAAGCGTCGGTGCGCTGCGCCAGCGCCCGCGCCAGCGCATCGTTCGCGGCGACCGTGCCGAAGCGGCGCGCGGTCGGCGCCGGGTCGCGGCCGCCTCCCCACAGCCAGACGCCGTTGACGGGCGGCGTGCCGCCCGCCTCGCGCGCGGCATTGACCGGATGCTCGTGCAGGACCATCTGCATCTCGGTCTGCAGCCGCCGCCAGCGGGCCGCGTCGGCGCCGTTGGCGATCGCGTCGGCCGCGGCGCCCCCGACCGCTTCCGGCAGCGGGCGCGTGACGAGATCCGGCGCCGGGTCCGCACGCAAATACCAGCGCGCGGGCCCCGGCGCGACGAAGGCCAGGCCTTCCCCGCTAAAATGCCGGTTGAGGGCGTCGGTCAGGGCCGCGGCCTCGGCCTCGGCCAGCACGAAGGCGCCGGCGTCGGCCAGCGTGACGCGGTCGCGGTCCACGCGGAAATGGATCGGGTCAGCCCGCAGCCAGTAGTCGCCGTCCGGCGCGCCGCCGTCGAGACGCAGCGTCAGGGGAGCCACCGGCAGGTCGAGCTGGCGCGGCACGGCGTAGGCCTCGAGCAGCCACTCGTTCAGGCTGCGCGCCGGCGCCGCGGCAGGGTCGCCGCGGGAAAGCAGCCGCGCCAGCGCCGGCAGCTCGAGCCCGGCGAACAGGTCGGCGTCGCACGGGAAACCGGAGAGATGGGGAACGACGAGATGACAGATCACGCCGCGGCGACGTCGGGGAATACCTCGGCAGGCATCGCGCGATTCTACACTGCGGGCGCGGGGGCGAAGCCGTGCGGCAGCTGAGCACGGAGCTCACCGTGGCCACGCGCGGACGCGGTCTGCACGAGGTCAGCGATCGGCTGCGCGCCTGGGTGGCCGAGAGCGGCATCCGCGAGGGCCTGCTGACGGTCTTCATCCGCCACACCTCGGCCAGCCTGCTGGTGCAGGAGAACGCCGACCCCGAGGTGCAGCGCGACCTCGAGCGCTTCCTCGCGCGGCTGGTGCCCGACGGCGACCCGCTGTTCGAGCACACCGCGGAAGGCCCCGACGACATGCCGTCCCACGTGCGCTCGGCGCTCACGCAGACGCAGCTCACGATCCCCATCGCCGGCGGCAGGCCGGTGCTCGGCACGTGGCAGGGCGTGTACGTCTACGAGCACCGGCACGACGGCCAGCGGCGGCGCCTGGCGCTGCACCTGCTGGGCGAGTAGGGCCCCGTTCGGCGGCGCCCGGTCGCGCCGGATCGGCGCTTGTGGCACACTTCACCGCATTTTTGATCCGGCGGCGCGGGCGATCCCCGCCGCCAGACCCGAGCCGCCTTGCAACCCTACGAAGTCTTCGTCGGCCTGCGCTATACCCGCGCCAAGCGCCGCAACCACTTCATCTCGTTCATCTCCCTGATCTCGATGCTGGGCATCGCGCTCGGCGTCGCCGCGCTGATCACGGTGCTTTCGGTGATGAACGGCTTCCAGAAGGAGCTGCGCGCGCGCATCCTCGGCGTGGCCTCCCACGTCCAGATCACCGGTCCCGGCAACGTGCTGCCCGAGTGGCGCAAGGTCATGCAGGAGTCGCGGCAGAACCCGGAGGTGGTGGCGGCGGCGCCGTTCGTGCTGGGGCAGGGCATGCTGACCGCGCAGCCGCGCGTGCAGGGCGCCATCATTCGTGGCATCGATCCGTCCGCCGAGTCGCAGGTGGCGGAGATCGGCAACCACATGAAGGCGGGCCGGCTCGAAAACCTGCGCGCGGGCGAGTTCGGCATCGTGCTGGGCGCGGAACTGTCGCGCGCGCTCGGCGTGCTGCCCGGCGACAAGGTCGTGCTGGTGTCGCCGCAAGGGCAGGTGACGCCGGCCGGCATCCTGCCGCGGCTCAAGCAGTTCACGCTGGTGGGCATTTTCGAGATCGGCATGTACGAGTACGACAGCGGGCTCGCGCTGATCCACCTCGAGGACGCCCAGGTGCTCTACCGCCTCGGCGACGCGGTGTCCGGCGTGCGCCTCAAGCTGAAGGACCTGTTCGACGCGCCGCGGGTCGCGCGCGAGCTCTCGCGCTCGCTCGCGGAGGACGTCTACATCGGCGACTGGACCCGCAGCCACGCCAACTTCTTCCGCGCGGTGCAGATCGAGAAGAACGTCATGTTCATCATCCTGACGCTGATCGTCGCGGTGGCGGCGTTCAACATCGTCTCGACGCTGGTGATGGTGGTGACCGACAAGCAGGCCGACATCGCCATCCTGCGCACCATGGGCGCGCCGCCGTCCTCGATCACCAAGATCTTCATGGTGCAGGGCACGCTGATTGGCGTCATCGGCACGGCGCTCGGCGTGATCGGCGGCGTGCTGCTCGCCCTCAACGTCGACACGGTGGTGCCGGCGATCGAGCGGCTGTTCAACGTCCAGTTCCTGGCGGCCGACGTGTATTACATCAGCGAGTTGCCCTCGGACCTGCAGTGGCGCGACGTCGCCACCATCGCCGGGGTGTCGCTGGTGCTCTCGCTGCTGGCGACGCTGTACCCGAGCCTGCGCGCTTCGCGGGTCAACCCGGCCGAAGCGCTGCGCTACGAGTGACGCCGTGGACGCCGTCGTCGCCTGCCGGGGCCTGAAGAAGATCTATCGCCAGGGCGATGCCGAGGTGCCGGTGCTGCTCGGCGTCGATCTGTACGTCGGCCGCGGCGAGCGCGTCGCCATCATGGGCGCGTCGGGCTCCGGCAAGAGCACGCTGCTGCACCTGCTCGGCGGCCTCGACCGGCCTACCGACGGCGAGGTGATGGTGGAGGGCCGCGACATCCACCGCGTGAGCGAAGCCGAGCGCAACCGGCTGCGCAATCGCGCGCTCGGGTTCGTGTATCAGTTCCACCACCTGCTGCCGGAGTTCACCGCGCTGGAGAACGTCGCCATGCCGCTGCTGGTGCGGCGCACGCCGAAGGCCGAGGCGGCCCAGCGCGCCGCCGAGATGCTCTCGGCGGTCGGGCTGGGCCAGCGGCTGTCCCACACGCCCGGAGAGCTCTCCGGCGGCGAGCGGCAGCGCGCAGCGCTGGCGCGGGCGCTGGTGACGCAGCCGCAATGCGTGCTGGCGGACGAGCCGACCGGCAACCTCGACCGGCATACGGCGGAGGGCGTCTACGCGCTGATGCTGGAACTCAACGAGCGGCTCGGCACCAGCTTCGTCATCGTCACGCACGACCCGGAGATCGCTGCCGGCGCGCAGCGCGTCCTGCGGCTCGAGGACGGCGTGCTGCGCGAGGGCGCGGCGCCGCGCTGACGGCTCAGTCCGGCTCGCCGAGGCGCAGCGCGCCGCTCGCCACCGCGTCTCGGTACCACGCCTCGTTCTGCAGCGCCTGCGTCAGCATGAACTGCGGCGCCGAGCGCTTGATCAGCCGCGGGCCCGCGAAGCCGACGAGGAAGACGATCAGGCCGACCACCCAGTGCCCGATCAGCGCCAGCGCGACACCGGCGCCCAGCACCGGCAGGGCGAAGAACGGCAGCAGCAGCTTCGCCGAGACAAGCTTCTCCGCCTTGACGCGGTCGACCTGCACGCGCGCGGTGCCCTGGCGGTAGGCATTGCGGAATTGCTCGTGGGTCATGCTCAATACTCGACGGGAAACGGATCGAGGCTGCGCCAGAGATACCACGTCGCCACCGTGCGGTAGGGCAGCCAGCGCCTGGCGATCGAGCGCATCTTGAGCTTGGACACGGGCCGGTCGTTGCCGTAGTGCAGGCGGATCGCGCGCTGCAGCCCGATGTCGTCCAGCGGCAGCACGTCCGGGCGCAGCATGTAGAAGATCAGGAACATCTCCGCGGTCCAGCGGCCGATGCCGCGCAAGCCGGTGAGGGCGGCGATCAGCGCCTCGTCGTCGAGCCGCTCCCACGCGTCAAGCACGATCGTGCCGTCGGTGAAGGCGCGCGCAATGTCGTGCACGTACTCGGCCTTGCGCAGCGACAGGCCCGTGGCGCGCAGCGCGTCCACCCCGGCGGCGGCGACGGCGGGCGGCGTCACGCCGCCGAGGCGATCCGCCAGCCGGTTCCAAAGCGCGTCGGCCGCCTTGACCGAGATCTGCTGGCCGACGATGGCCCGCGCAAGCGCGGTGAAGGCGTCGCTGCGCCGGCGCAATGCCGGCCCGGCGTAGAGCTCGATCAGCCGCCGCAGCACCGGATCGCCTTCGGCGAGAATCTGGCGCGCCTCATCCCAATAGCCGGGGGTCATGAGGGCCTCAGCGTTCGTCATCGCGCATGGCCGCGGCCCGCGCCGCCTGCCGGCGTCGCCACTTCACGCTGTAGTAGAGGCGCCACAATCCCAGCACGGCGAAATAACCGCTGACCGCGAGGATCAGCGCCAGCAGCGGCAGGCCCACCAGCAGCGGCTTGCCGAGCGAGGACACCCAGTCGATCAGCGTCGGGATCCACTCCGCGAGCGGCACGTCGCCGAAGTCGGGCTGGGATTTCGGGGCGCCGCTCGCCTCGCTGCCGGTCACCCACGCGCCCAACTGGTACGCCAACAGGTACAGCGGAACGATGGTGATCGGATTGGTGTACAGCGTGGAGAGCAGCGCGACCGGCAGGTTGACTCGCAGGATCAGCGCCAGGATCGCCGCCCCGAGCATCTGCAGCGGCCCCGGGATCAGGCCGCAGAACAGCCCCACGGCGACGCCCCCCGCCACCGAGCGGCGGTGCAGGTGCCAGAGGTTGTGATGGTGCAGCGTCGTGCCGAACACCGCTAGATAGCGGTTGTCCTTGACGCTCTGCTGGCTCGGCAGAAATTTTCTGAAGTATTTCCGGGGCATCCGTGCGGCGGCGAGGAGCCGCCGAAAACGTTACACGGTGGGCAAGCGGGACGGGGATCATACACCAACGCGGCCCTGGCGCAGCCTGACCCCGGACGAACGCCTCGCACGTGCGACTGGCCGCGGACGATCCGCTCGAACCCGTCCTTGACGCAGTGCGTCATGGAAGCCTTAACTAGAAACAGGGGCATGGAGCGAGAGCGAAGCGGTAGCTGGCCCGCCGCACACGCCGTTTCGGAGGAGGCTGCCGCAGCGAAGCGTCGCGCTGGCGCTTTACTTCCATGGATGACGGCCGAAAGGGGATCGTAATGCACGCGGAAAGGTGGTGGACGAGCGGAGTTGCGTTGCTGACCGTGGTGCTGGTCGCCGGTTGCGCAACGCCGGCGGGCAGCGGCGCAGCGAAGCAGGATGGGGAGATTCCGATGGAGCTTCGTTCGGGTTTCCTCGAGGA
>DATIUV010000136.1:0-3734 GCA_035466595.1 Pelomicrobium sp. | reverse complement strand
CAGGGCAGGCCGTGGATCTTTCGCGAGATCCGCGCGTTGCTCGATCGCGGCGAGCGGGTACCGGCCCCGGCGCTGGGCGAGATCCGCGCCGTCGTGTTCGAGCACCTGCAGGCGCTGTATGCTTTCTACGGGGATTTTCTCGGGGTCCGTATCGCGCGCAAGCACATCGCGTGGTACACGCGCGGCCTCGCGCCCGACGCGGACGTGAAGTCGCGCATCAACGCGGCGGAGTCGCCGCAGGAGCAGCTCAGGCTGGCAGCCGAACTCTTCGACCGGATTGAGGCAAGGGAGAACCGGTCGTCGTACGCTGAGGAGCTCGCAGCATGATCAACGAAAACGAGATCGACCGGACCGTCCGGCGCGCCATCGAGCGCTATTTCCGCGACCTGGACGGCGAGAAGGCTTGCGGCATCTACGATATGGTGATTGCCTCGGTCGAACGGCCGCTGATCGAATCGGTCCTGCGCCACTCCGAGGGCAACCAGACGCGGGCAGCCGAGCTGCTCGGCATGAACCGCAACACGCTGCGCAAGAAGATCCGGGCCTACCGGATCAAATGACGGCGGCCGCCGCCGGCATCCCCAGACCCGAATCACCTCTTTTTTCAGGACCCGCGACTGCCATGGCCGTCATCAAGCAGGCGCTGATCAGCGTTTCCGACAAGACCGGGCTGATCGATTTCGCGCACGGGCTGCGCAAGTTGAACGTCACCATCCTGTCCACCGGCGGCACCGCCCGCGCGCTCACGCAGGCGGGGATCCCCGTCACGGAGGTCGGCGCCTACACCGGCTTCCCCGAGATGCTCGACGGCCGCGTGAAGACGCTGCACCCCAAGATCCACGGCGGCATCCTGGCGCGGCGCGACCTCGATGAGCACGCGCAGGCGCTGGAGGCGGCCGGCATTCCCACCATCGACCTGGTGGCGGTGAACCTGTATCCGTTTGCGCAGACCGTGGCGCGGGAAGGCTGCACGCTCGACGAGGCGATCGAGAACATCGACATCGGCGGCCCGTCGATGGTGCGCGGCGCGGCAAAGAACTTCCGCCACGTCGCCGTGGTGACCGACCCGGGTGACTACGCGCCGATCCTGGCGGAGATGGAATCGAGCGGCGGCGCGCTGGCGCTGGAGACGCGCTACCGGCTGGCGCGCAAGGCGTTCTCGCACACCGCGGCCTATGACGGCGCCATCAGCAACTACCTTACCGCCACCGGGCTCGACGGCACTCGCGCGGGGTTCCCGGAGCAGCTCAACCTGAGCTTCCTCAAGTCGCAGGACCTGCGCTACGGCGAGAACCCGCACCAGCGCGCCGCGTTCTATCGCGAACTCAACGTGCCCGCCGGCGCGCTGGCGGGCTACCGGCAGGTGCAGGGCAAGGAGCTTTCCTACAACAACATCGCCGACGCCGACGCGGCGTGGGAATGCGTCAAGACCTTCGACGAACCCGCGTGCGTCATCATCAAGCACGCGAATCCATGCGGCGCGGCGATCGGCAGCGGGCCGCTGGAGGCCTACCGGCGCGCGTTCACCACCGACCCGACGTCCGCTTTCGGCGGCATCATCGCCTTCAACCGCACGCTGACGCGCGACACCGCCGAGGCGGTGGTGCAACAATTCGTCGAGGTGGTGATCGCGCCGGCGATCGACGCCGATGCCGTGGCGGTTTTCGCGGGCAAGGAGAACATCCGGCTGCTGGAGGTTCCGGCGGGGGCGGCGCGCGATTCGCTCGACCTCAAGCGGATTGGCGGGGGCCTGCTGGCGCAGTCGCCCGACGCGCTCAACGTGGCGGCCGGCCAGTTGCGCGCCGTCACCGAGCGCCAGCCCAGCGACCAGCAGCTCAACGACCTGCTGTTCGCGTGGCGCGTGGCCAAGTACGTCAAGTCCAACGCCATCGTGTTCTGCGGCGGCGGCCAGACGCTCGGCGTCGGCGCCGGCCAGATGAGCCGCGTCGACAGCGCGCGCATCGCCTCGATCAAGGCAAAAAACGCGGGCCTCGAGCTGAAGGGCTCGGTGGTGGCTTCGGACGCCTTCTTTCCGTTCCGCGACGGGCTCGACGTGGTGGCGGATGCCGGTGCCGTTGCGGTGATCCAGCCCGGCGGCAGCCTGCGCGACGAGGAGGTGATCGCAGCTGCGAACGAGCGCGGCATCGTCATGGTGTTCACCGGCGTGCGCCACTTCCGGCACTGAGGCCGGCGCCCGCCGCCACGCCGGCATTCGACCAAGATTTTTTCACCGCAAAGGACGCAAAGGGCGCGAAGAAAATCATGGACCATTACCTGTCACTTGGACACCTTTGCGTCCCTAGCGTCCTTGGCGGTTCAGCTTTTTCCACGCCTGCTCCCCGCTCGCGCGCTGCCACGGTGAGAGCGCAGCGATGAAGGTCCTGGTGATCGGCGGCGGCGGCCGCGAGCACGCGCTGGCGTGGAAGCTGGCGCAGTCCCGGCGCAATACCAAGGTGTTCGTCGCCCCCGGCAACGCCGGCACCGCCACTGAGGAGGGCGTCGAGAACATCGCGCTCACCGCGATCCCGGATCTGGTCGCCTTCGCCGAGAAGGAGGGTATCGGCCTCACCGTGGTCGGGCCCGAGGCGCCGCTCGCCGCCGGCATCGTCGACGCCTTCAAGGCGGCGGGCCTGCGCATCTTCGGTCCGACGCAGCGCGCGGCGCAACTGGAGAGCTCCAAGGACTTCGCCAAGAGCTTCATGGTACGGCACAGGATTCCTACCGCGGGTCACCAGACCTTCACCGATGCCGCCGCGGCGCACGCCTACCTCGATCGGCACGGCGCGCCGGTGGTGGTGAAGGCCGACGGCCTCGCCGCCGGCAAGGGCGTGGTGGTGGCGACCGATCTCGCCCAGGCGCACGACGCGGTCGACATGATGCTGGTCGACAACCGCATGGGCGCGGCCGGCGCGCGCGTGGTGATCGAGGATTTTCTCGACGGCGAGGAAGCGAGTTTCATCGTCATCTGCGACGGCAAGGACGCGCTGGCGCTCGCCACGAGCCAGGACCACAAGCGCCTCAAGGACGGCGACCAGGGCCCCAACACCGGCGGCATGGGAGCCTACTCGCCGGCGCCGGTGGTGACGCCCGAGATCCATGCCAAGGTGATGCGCGAAGTGATCAAGCCGACGCTTGCGGGCATGATCCAGGACGGCGAGCCGTACGTCGGCTTCCTTTACGCGGGTCTCATGATCGGCAAGGACAAGGGCGTCAAGGTGCTGGAGTTCAATTGCCGCCTGGGCGACCCCGAGGCGCAGCCGCTGCTGCTGCGGCTGAAGAGCGATCTCATCGACCTGCTCGAGCAGGCGATCGAAGGCAAGCTGGACAGCGCCGAGGCCGAGTGGGACCGCCGCACGGCGCTCGGCGTGGTGATGGCTTCGGCCGGCTATCCCGAGAATCCGCGCAACGGCGACGCTATCACGGGGCTGGCGAAGCCCGAAGCGGATTTCCACGTTTTCCACGCCGGCACCGCGCTCGACGGCGACAAGGTCGTGACGGCCGGCGGCCGCGTGCTGTGCGTGACCGCGCTCGGCGACAGTGTCTAGTTGGCGCAGCGGCGTGCGTACGAAGTGGCCGAGCGCATCCACTTCGACGGCTGCCAGATGCGCCGCGACATCGGCCATCGCGCGATCCGGCCGCGCAACCGCAAGGCCACCTGAGGCGGCGGCGCGCCATGGATACCGCCGCCGTCCTCGACTAGCTCACCGGCCTGCAGGACCGCATCGGCGGCGCGC
>DATIUV010000135.1:0-3603 GCA_035466595.1 Pelomicrobium sp. | reverse complement strand
TGGAAGCCGACGCGGCGGCGTCGCTCGAGTGCGTCGCGGCCGGCGCAAGCTTCGAGGCGCTGTGCGACGGGATGTGCGACTACGCGCCGCCGGAGGAATTGCCGGAGCGCGCGGCGACGCTGCTACAGCGCTGGCTTGGCGAAGCGCTGATCGCCGGGCTACGGACGCCCTAGGGCGTCAGGCCGCGCGGGCCTTGCGGCGGGTCTGCGCGCGCGCCGCCCGCCGCGCCGTGATCTCGTCGTAGAGCGCGACGAACTCCTGCGTGAGCTTGTGGCCCGGCGCCAGGTCGATCAGCGGCCGCGCGGCCTCGTGCGACTCGCGCACCTTCACCGACGAGGAGATGCTGGCGGAGAGCACCGGCAGGCCCTCTTCCTTGAGCTCGTCCACCAGCTGCTGCGGCAGGCGCGCGCGCGCCTGGAACTGGTTGACGACGATGCCTTCCACTTCGAGCTCGGCGTTGTGGTCGTCGCGGATCTCGCGCACCGCCTCGAGCAGGCCGTAGAGCGCGCGGCGCGAGAAGTCGTCGCAGTCGAACGGGATCAGGCAGCGGTCGGCGGCGATCAGCGCCGAGCGCGTGTAAAAGTTGAGCGCCGGCGGCGTGTCGATGAAGACGGCATCGTACTCATCGGCCAGCGCGGCGAGCGCGTCGCGCAGCTTGTAGATCTTGTAGCGCGACTCGAGCTTGCCCTGCAGTTCCTCCAGCGACGGGTGCGACGGCATGACGGACAGGCCGTCGAATGGGGTCGCCTGCGCGAACTCCGCCGGGTCCTTGCTGTAAAGGCTGAACGAGAGCACCTGGTCGTAGAAGCGGCCGAGGTGGAGCTCGAGCTCGTCGCCGCCGCGCCCCAGCAGGTAGTGGGTCGAGTTGCCCTGCGGGTCCAGGTCCACCACCAGCGTGCGCGCGCCGCGGCGGGCGCTGATGGCGGCGAGGTTGCAGGCAATGGTGGACTTTCCAACCCCGCCCTTCTGGTTGAAAATGACGCGCTTCATGGGTTTCCTCCGGTGCCGGCGAGGCTCTCATTAGACCATAGTTGCCGCACCGCACAAAACGACTTCGCCGCCCCGCCATGCGCTTCCTCAAGGCCGTCCGCCTCGACGCTTCCGACGAGCACGTCTTCGCTGCCGACGGCGCCGCCGAGGACGGCGAATGGCTGGTCTCCGGCGGCTACGCGGTCTGCCCGCTCGAGTGCGGCGAGCACCGGCGCCCGGGCTGTCATTGCCTCGACTCCTTCGTCGCCGCCGGCAGCCTGCGCCGCTGCACCATCGGCGAGGTCGTCCCCATTGACGAGGCGGGGTACCGCGAGGTGATCGAGCACATGGTGCGCCATTTCGTCGCCGACCTCGGCGCGCCGTCGGAAGGCGACGCCCGCCGCGTCGCGGAGGAGGAAGCGGCCTATACGGCCGATCTTTGCCAGGGCTTCGCCGAAGGCGTGTGGATCACGGTGCAGCGCGAGCCCAACGCCGAGGGCATCGGCGAGCACTACAAGGTCTACCCGCGCCTGATGATCGGCGCGCACAAGGTTTGAGCGTGGGCGCGCCGAGCTTCGCCGAAAACCTGGCCGCGCTGCCGCCGGTCGATCACCTCGAGCGCCTCGACCTCTACGTCGACGGCTCGGAAGCGCCGTCCGCGGTCATCGAGAACGCGCCCGGCAAGCAGGGCTCGCTGCGCGTGTACTACGCGCTCGCGGTGGAGTTCGGCGGCATCGGCCCTGCCGCCGCGCGCAAGGGGCTCGAGCTCTACGCCGAGCACGTCGCCGACGCCCGCGCGCATCCCGGCAGGCACCCCAACATCGACCGGCTGTTCGACGTCATCGCCAGCGGCCGTATCTTCGCCGTGCGCGCGGTGCGGCGGACTTAAATCCGCCATCGCGCTCGTGTAGAATCCCGCCTCTTTCACGATCGTTCGCGCCGGCTTACCGTCGGCGCGGGCACTCGGCGCCGCGAAACGGCAGCCCCCACCCGGGGCGTAAAGGCTCCCGCACAACGGGAGCGGCAACGATGGACCAAACGCTCAATCCGGACCTGCAGCGGCCGGCACGCCTGCCCGCCGTACGCTACGACGCGCTCGGCAACCGCCACGTGGACCTGCGCGCGATGCTCGCGCTCGCCTGGCCCATGGCCGTCAACAGCGCGATCCAGGCCGTGCTTGGCCTGACCGATACCTGGTTCGTCGGCCAGCTTTCCACCGACGCCGTGGCGGCGATGGGCGCCGTGCATTTCCTCGCCATCGTCTTCATCGTCCTGCTGGGCGGGACCGGCCTCGCCGTGCAGCCGATGGTGGCACAGGCCTACGGGGCGCGCCGCTCCCACCGCGCGTCGAGCGTCGTCTGGCTCGGCGCCTGGTGCACGCTGCTGACCGCGCCCGCGTTCATCGCGGCGGCGCTCACCGGCAGCTGGATCCTGGCGCCGTTCGGCCTTGCGCCCCCGATCGAGGGCCTGGCGCTCGAGTACTGGCTGCCGCGCCTGCTGGGCGGTCCGGTGGCGGTGCTGCTGTGGGGCACCTCCGCGTTCTTCAACGGCATCGGCCGGCCCACCGTTTCGCTGCTCGTCGCGGCGCTGGTGGCGGTAGTGAACGTGGCGCTGAACGAGCTGCTGATCTTCCGCCTCGGCTGGGGCATGGCCGGCGCCGGCTGGGCCACCACGCTGGCGATGACGGTCGGCGTCGGCCTGGTGTGGGGCGCGTTCCTGGCGCCTTCGGTGCGCAAGACCTACCGCAGCCACCTGACCTGGCGGCCGAGCGCAGCCGGGCTGCGGCGCGTGCTGGCGTTCGGGCTGCCGGCCGGCGTGTTCGCCGCCGTGGACCTGGCCGCGTTCGCCGTGTTCCAGCTCATGCAGTCCGCGATCGGCGCGGTCGACGGCGCCGCGACCCAGATCGTGATGGCGCTGACCTCTCTCGCCTACATGCCGGCGTTCGGTTTCGCGCTCGCGGGGACCACGCTGGTCGGCCAGTCGATCGGTGCCGGCGACCGGGACTGGGCGTTTCGCGTCGGCAACGCCAGCATCCTGCTGCAGGTCGTCTACATGGGGGCGCTCGCCGTGCTGCTGGCGCTCGCCGGTCCGTGGCTGCTGTCGTGGTTCGTGAGCGACGGCCGGCCCGACGCAGCCGCCGTCATGCGTCTCGGCACGACCCTGCTGTGGATCGCCGCCGCCTACCAGGTGTTCGACGCGCTCAACATGGGCGCCGGCTTCTGCCTGCGCGGCGCCGGCGACGTGCGCGTGCCGACCGTGATGCTTTTCGTGCTCGCTTGGCTCGGCTTCGTGCCGCTCGCGCACGCGCTGTCGTTCGCGCCCGGCGAGGGCTGGGTGGATTTCCTGCCGCAGTTCGGGCTCGGCGCGCTGGGCGGCTGGCTCGCGGCGCTGGCCTATATCGTCGTCATTGGGCTTGCCCTGCTCGGGCGCTGGCGCTCCGGCGCCTGGCGCGCGATCCGCATCGGCTAGCGGGAAACAAAATCGCCGCCCGCGGGCGGCGTTTTCTTCGCGCGCTCGACTCCGTCAGGCGGACAATGCAGTCGCCGGCGCCAGCTCGCAGGCCTTGATCTTCCAGCTGCCGTCCGACTGGCGCTCCATGAAATAGAGCGCCACCTTGACGTCGCCGTCCTGGCC
>DATIUV010000134.1:0-5274 GCA_035466595.1 Pelomicrobium sp. | reverse complement strand
GCCGGCCGTCTGGTTGCACGATGCGTCGGCCGCGGCCGAGCCGCGCAAGCTCGACACGCGGCCTAGCCCCCTTTCCACTCCCGAGAAGCCGACTGCCTACGAGCACGTCACCACGTACAACAACTTCTACGAGTTCGGCACCGACAAGGCCGACCCGGCCAGGAACGCCCACCGGCTGACGACGCGGCCGTGGACCGTGACGGTGGACGGCATGGTGAAGACCAACAGGGTGATCGGCCTCGACGAGCTGCTCCGGCTCGCGCCGCTGGAAGAGCGCATCTACCGGCTGCGCTGCGTCGAGGCGTGGTCGATGGTGGTGCCGTGGGTCGGTTTTCCGCTCTCCGCGCTGCTGAAGCAGGTGGAGCCGCTGGGCAGCGCGAAGTACGTCGAGTTCACCACGCTGCTGCGCCCGGACGAGATGCCGGGGCAGCGCCTGGCGATCCTGGACTGGCCCTATACCGAGGGACTGCGCCTCGACGAGGCCATGCACCCGCTCACGATCCTCGCCGTCGGCGTCTATGGCGAGGCGATGCCGAACCAGAACGGCGCGCCCGTGCGCGTGGTGGTGCCGTGGAAGTACGGCTTCAAGAGCGCCAAGTCGATCGTGCGCGTGCGTTTCACCGAGTTTCCGCCGCAGACGTCGTGGAACCGCTCGGCGCCGAACGAGTACGGCTTCTACTCCAACGTCAATCCGGCCGTGGACCATCCCCGCTGGAGCCAAGCCAAGGAGCGGCGCATCGGCGAGTTCTTCAAGCGCGAAACGCTGCCGTTCAACGGCTATGCCGAGCAGGTCGCGTCGCTCTACGCCGGCATGGACCTGAAGAAGAACTACTGACGGCGGAGACCCGGTGGCATCGACGCTGGCACAGCTTGACCCGCGCCGGGTGGAGGGGCTCAAGCGCGTCGTGTTCGCGCTGTGCCTGCTGCCGCTGGCGCGCCTCGCCTGGCTCGGCCTGGCCGGCGGCCTCGGCGCCAACCCGATCGAGTTCATCACCCACTCCACGGGCCGCTGGACGCTCACCTTCCTGCTGATCACGCTGGCGGTGACGCCGCTGCGGCGCTGGCTCGGATGGAACTGGCTGCTGCGGCTGCGGCGGATGCTGGGCCTGTTCGCGTTCTTCTACGCCGCGCTGCACTTCTCCACCTACCTGGTGCTGGACCAGTTTTTCGATCTCGGCGCGATCGTCAAGGACGTGCTGAAGCGGCCCTACATCACGGTCGGCTTCACCGCGTTCGTGCTGCTGATTCCGCTGGCGGCGACTTCCACCAACGCCATGGTCCGGCGGCTTGGCGCCCGCCGCTGGCAGCTCCTGCACCGCCTGGTGTATCCGATCGCGATCGCCGGCGTGCTGCACTGGTGGTGGCTGGTGAAGGCCGACATCCGGCTGCCGCTGGCCTACGGGGCGGTGCTGGCGGTGCTGCTGGGGGTGCGGCTGCGCTGGGCGCTGGCGGGCCGGACCGGCCCCGCCGCCGGCGCGGCCGTGCGCCCACGCTAGCGCGCGACGTAGACGATGCCGGGCTCGAGAAACAGCTCGGCCGGACGCAGTGCCTGCTTGTAAGCGGCCGGGGCGACGCGGTCGAAGCGGTAGACGATGCCCTTGAAGATGACCTGCGCGTAGATCGTCGCGTTCATGTAGCGGCCGACGATGTCGGCCGTGTCGTCGAGCGCGGTGACGCTGCGCACCACCACGCCGACACGTCGCAGGTACTCCGGATCCTCGCGCCGCCGGCGCTCCATTCGGCACACCAGCAGCGCGGGCAGGATGCCCGCCGCCAGCACCAGCGCGCCGCAGAGGCCCGCCTGCAGCAGCTCGTAAATCGCCAGCCCGATGTTCATGACGCGGCTCCCCTTGCGTCCGGCGGCACCGTGGCATCGGCGCCGGCCATTGCCCTCTCAATAGGCAAGACAGGTGCCAGTGGATCGGGGTTCAGCGGGATGCGGCGGCGTGCCGGATCGCCGGGACTGGCGCGGGTCCGGCGTAGGGCGGCCAGCGGCGCAAACGCGCATGTGTGTCGGGCGTCCGACACCGCGCGTGCCGCATCGAGCCGGGGAAAGAAAACAGAACGGGGCGGAAGGATCCGCCCCGTTTTTCGTCGGGCGCCAAGCGCGCCCTTGATGGCGACGCGCTAGGCGGCTTTGCGCTTCGCCGGTCGCTTGGCGGCGGCCTTTTTCGGCGCCGCCTTCTTCTTTGCCGCGGGCTTCTTCTTGGCTGCGGCCTTCTTCTTCGGCGCGGCTTTCTTCTTTGCCGCGGGCTTCTTCTTGGCTGCGGCCTTCTTCTTCGGCGCAGCCTTTTTCTTCGCCGGGGCCTTCTTGGCCGGAGCCTTCTTTTTCGCCGGCGCTTTCTTCTTCGCCGGGGCCTTCTTCGCCGGGGCCTTCCGCTTCGCCGGCGCTTTCTTCACCGGCTTCTTCTTGCCTGCAGCTTTCGTGCGAGTCGCCATCTTTACGTCTCCTTTCGAGTTGTGATGGATGACGCAACTCGGATCCGCCTCAACCTCCTGAAGCGGCCGACGCGAACGCTCTCAATCGGCGCGACCTGCTGCGTCACATGATCGCGCGGTTCGCTGACGGCATTCTAGGGTGTGAATCGCCAACGAACAACGTCGCATCAACGACTTGTGCAATTTTTGTGCCGAAGTGTTGCGTTTATGCACGTCGCGGCGTGCTCATGCGGGCAGGCGTTTCTCCTGCGCGTAGAGCTGTTCGACGGTTTCCCGCTCTCGCACGAGGTGCGCCTCAAGACCATCCACCATCACTTCCGCCGCGCGCGGACGGGTGTTGTAGTTGGAGCTCATGCTCATGCCGTAAGCCCCGGCGGAGCGCACGGCGAGCAGATCGCCGTCGGAAACTGACAATTCTCGTCCATGGCCGAGGAAGTCGCCGGTCTCGCATACCGGCCCGACGACGTCGTAGACGCCGGCGGCCGCGGTGCCGTCGATGACCGGCTCGATGGCATGGTAGGCATCGTAGAGCGCCGGCCGCATGAGGTCGTTCATCGCCGCGTCCACCACGGCGAAGTTCCGCTCCTCGCCGTGCTTGAGGTATTCCACGCGCGTGAGCAGCACGCCGGCGTTGCCCACCAGCACGCGTCCGGGCTCGAGCAGAAGCTTTTCCCGGCGGCCGGCCAGCAGGCCGGCGAGCGCCTCGCCGTAGGCCGCCGCCGCCGGCGGCGCCTCGTCGCCGTAGCGGATGCCGAGCCCGCCCCCGAGGTCGATGTGCGCGAGCGCGATGCCCTCGGCGGCGAGCCGCTCGACGAGCTCGAGCACCTTGGTCACCGCGTCGACGAACGGCGCGAGCTCGGTGATCTGCGAGCCGATGTGGCAGTCGATGCCGGTGACCTCGACGTGGGGCAGCGCCGCGGCCTTGCGGTACAGCGGCAGCGCGTCGGCGAAGGCGACGCCGAACTTGTTCCGCTTCAGGCCGGTGGAGATGTACGGATGCGTCTTCGGGTCGACGTCCGGGTTGACCCGCAGGCTCACCGGGGCGCGCGCGCCGGCGGCGCCGGCGACCCGGTCGATGCGCTCGAGCTCGGCCTCGGACTCCACGTTGAAGCAGAGGATGCCGGTGGCGAGCGCGAGGCGGATCTCGTCCTCGGTCTTGCCGACGCCGGAGAACACCACCCGGCGCGGGTCGCCGCCGGCTGCCACCACGCGCTTGAGCTCGCCGCCGGAGACGATGTCGAAGCCGCTGCCGAGCCGGGCAAACAGGTCCAGGATCGCGAGATTGGAGTTGGCCTTCACCGCGTAGCAAACCAGGTGCGGGTGGGCGGCAAAGGCGGCGTCGAATTCGCGGAACGCGCGCTCCAGCGCGGCGCGCGAGTAGACGTAGCACGGCGTGCCGAAGCGCTCGGCGATGAACGGCAGCGGCACGCCCTCGGCGTGCAGCACGCCGTCGCGGCGGTGAAACTCGGTCATTGCTTTTTTCCGGGCTGGTCGGTCCCGGCCGGCTCCGGCGCGGGCAGATAGAGCGGGCCCTTCACGCCGCAGGCGGCGAGGAACAGTGCAACGAGGAGGGAAAGGAGGACGGCGCGCATCGCGGGAACTCGTGCAATCCCCGCGATGATAGCCGATCGGCGCTCAGCCGTAACGCCGCAGTTCCCGCCGCAGCGCGCGATGCTCGGGGCAGACGCGCGCCACCAGCGCCCAGAACCGCGGCGAGTGGTTGAGCTCGCGCAGGTGGGCGAGTTCGTGGGCGATCACGTAGTCGACGAGGTGCGGCGGCAGGTGCAGCAGCCGCCGGTTGAGCAGGACACGCCCGCCGGAGGAGCAGCTGCCCCATTCGCTGCGGGAGCTGGACAGGCGGATGACAGGGAGCGTCACCTCCAGCGCCGGCGCCAGCGCGGCGGCGCGCTCGCGGAAGATGGCGAGCGCCTGCTCGTCGTACCACGCGGTCACCAGCCGCTCCGCGACGGCGGGCGAAGTCGCCTGCGGGTGAGACACCACCAGGGTGCCGCCGACGCGCTCGACCGGCCACAGCCGCGCCGCGGTCTCGAGCCGCAGCGTCAGCGTGCCGCCGAGCCAGGGCACGGCGTCGCCGTCGCTCCAGGCCATTTGCGGCGACGGGCGGGCCGCGGCTTCCGCCAGGCGCTTGAGGATCCAGAGTGCCTTCTCCGTCAGCACCGCCTCGATGGCCGCGACCGAGGCGCCGTACGGCGCGCTGACCTGCAGGCTTTCGCCGTCGATACGCATGACCACGTTGCGCATGCGCCGGCGGCGCGTCAGCACGTACGGCACCTCCCGGTCGTCCAGGCGCGTCACGCGCAGCTTCGCCTCGGACCGCGCGGCCATGTCAGGTTCCCGCCGCGTCGATGCGCGCCATCTCGGTTTCGATCCAGTCTTCGACTTCGCGAATCACGTCGGCCGCGTCGCGGCCCGGCGTCGCGATCGGCGGCCCGATACTGACGGTGACGGTGCCGGGATGCTTGACGAAGCTGTTCTTCGGCCAGACCCGGCCGGCGTTGTGCGCCACCGGCACCACCGGCGCGCCCGTCTCGACCGCGAGCACGGCGCCGCCGGAGCGGTACCGGCCGCGCTCTCCGGGGCGCACGCGGGTGCCCTCCGGAAAAATCACCACCCAGAAGCCGTAATCGAGCCGGCGGCGGCCCAGCTCCACCGTGTGCTTCATCGCCTCGCGCGTGCGTTTGCGGTCGATCGCGATCGGGCTCATCATCCCCAGCCCCCAGCCGAGGAACGGGATCCACAGCAGGCTTTTCTTCAGCACCCAGACCTGCGGCGGGAAGATCTCCTGGAACGCCAGCGTCTCCCACGCCGACTGGT
>DATIUV010000133.1:0-19102 GCA_035466595.1 Pelomicrobium sp. | reverse complement strand
CGGTGCAGGGCGAGCTGCTGCGTGAGGTGCTGGAATCCCTCACGGGGCCCCGGGAGGGCACCGGCGCGGCGCGGTGATCGCGGCGCGTGGAGGCCGCTAGGCGCCGGCGGCGCGGCGCGGCGCGGCGGCCTTGCCCACCAGCGCCAGCACCTGCTCGACGCACTGCTCGAGCGGCAGCGTGCCGGTCGGCACCACCAGCTCGGGACTTTCGGGCGCCTCGTAGGGCGCCGAGATGCCGGTGAAATTCGGGATCTCGCCGCGGCGCGCGCGGGCGTACATGCCCTTGACGTCGCGGCTCTCGCACACTTCCAGCGGCGCCTCGCAGTAGATCTCGTGGAAGTCGCCGGGCTGGAACATCGCCCGCACGCGCTGGCGTTCCGCCGCCATCGGCGAGATGAACGCGGCCAGCGAAACCACGCCGGCCTCGACGAACAGCTTGCACATCTCGCCGATGCGGCGCAGGTTCTCGGCGCGGTCGCGCTCCGAGAAGCCGAGGTCGGCGCACAGGCCGTGGCGGACGTTGTCGCCATCGAACACGAAGGTGCGGTGGCCGGCGCGGTGGAGCGCCTCCTCGACGGCGTGGGCCAGCGTGGACTTGCCCGCGCCGGACAGGCCGGTGAACCAGAGCACGAAGCTGCGGTGGCCGTTCAGCGTCTCGCGGCGGGCGCGGGTGACGGTGGCGTGGTGCCAGACGGTATTGCTGCTCTTGAGCGACATGGCGGCGATCCTGGCTAGGGTCGGAGGATGTCCGGATTTCGACTTCTCCGGCCTCCCTCAGGCGCTCCCTCAAGCTCCTTGTACACGCCGTGCGATGGCGGCGCGGCGGGCGTCATCGTACTTTGACTTCGACCCACAGTCTATTGAGCAGCCGGCGCGTGGCGCGATCGTAGTCCTTCAGGCTCTGCAGCCGCCTGAACTTCTCGGCGTCGGGAAACAGGTCGCGATTGGCGAGCAGCTCGGGGTCGATGTGCGGAATCGCCGCGGCGTTGGGGTTGCCTGCGCCGATTTCGTTAGTGATCTGGGCCGAAGCGGTGCCCTCGAGCCAGAAGTTCATGAACAGGTGCGCCAGGTCGGGATGCTGGCCGCTCTTGTGCATCACCAGATTGTCGAGGGCGAAGACCGCGCCTTCCTTCGGCGTCGAGTAGCCGATCGTGAACCTGCGGCCGGCACTGCGCGCGTCCTGCTGGGCGGTGAACATGTCGTTGGAGTAGCCGTGGGCGACCCAGATGTTGCCGATCGCCAGCTCCTTGAAGTAGCTGCCGGCGTTGAAGGCGGCCCAGTACGGCTTCGCGCGCAGGATCAGGTCGCGCGCCGCCTTCAGCCGCGCCTCGTCGGTTTCGTTCACCGAGTAACCGAGGTAGATCAGCGCCGCGGCGAACAGCTCGCGCTGGCTGTCGAGCACGGTCACCTTGCCCTTGATCTTCTGCAGATGCTCGGGCTCGAAGACCAGCGCCCAGGTGTCGGTCGGCAGCTCGAGCTCGCGCACGCGCTCGGTGTTGTAGCCGATGATGGTGAGCGTGTACATGTACGGCACCGAGTAGCGGTTGCCAGGGTCGAACCAGGGGTCGAGGAACTGCGGCTTGATGTTGGACAGGTTCGGCACCTTCGACTTGTCGAGCGGCCGCAGCTGGTTCGACTTGATCAGCGCCTCCACCGCGTTGCCGGTCGGCACCAGCAGGTCGTAGCCGGTGGCGCCGGCGGCGAGCTTCGCCAGCATCTCCTCGTTGTCGGCGTAGTAGTCCTGCAGCAGCCGGCAGCCGCACAGCTGCTCGAACCGCTTCACCGATTCCTCGGTAATGTAGTTGTTCCAGTTGAACAGCCGCAGTTGGGGCTGCTGCGCCAGCGCGCGCCGGGTCCCGGGTGCCACGGCCAGCCCGGCGGCGGCGGCGAGCGCCGCCAGCACCCGCCGCCTCGGGAAGCCCGGGCGCCCGCGCAGCGCCGATTGCCCGTTGCCCGTCACGCCCGCCCGCGCAGCGCGTCCGGCGCCACCCGGCCGGCGACGATGATGAGGGCGAGCGTGAGCGCCATCAGCACCGTGGAGATGGCGTTCACTTCCGGCGTCACCGCGACCTTGATCATGGTGTAGATCTCCAGTGGCAGCGTCTTGGTGCCGACGCCGGAGGTGAAGAAGGTGATGACGAAGTCGTCGATCGAGAGCGTGAACGCCATCAGCGCGCCGGCGATGACGCCCGGCATGATCAGCGGCAGCGTCACCAGGCGGAAGGTCTGCCAGGGGGTCGCGCCGAGATCGCGCGCGGCTTCGAAGATGCTCTCGTCCATGCCGGCCAGGCGCGATCGCACGATGATGGCGACGAAGCCGATGCAGAAGGTGACGTGGGCGATGACCACGGTGGTCAGGCCGAGGTCGAAATCGATGCCCACCGCGGCGAGCGCCGGTTTCAGCGTGTTGAGGAAGAAGATAAGCAGCGACACGCCGAGCAGGATCTCCGGCATCGCCACCGGCGTGAACACCATCGCCGGCAGAAACTTCGAGCGGTAGCGGTGGATGGCGATGCCCGCCATGGTGCCGAGCACGGTGGCGATGGCCGCGGCGGAGAGCGCGATCAGCACCGAGTTGACCGCCGCCTGCAGCATGCTCTCGTTCGCGAGCAGCCGGTGGTACCAATCGAGCGTGAAGCCGACCCACTCGGCGTTCAGCTTGGAGTCGTTGAACGAGAAGATGACGACGATCGCGAGCGGCAGGTAGAGGAAGGCGTAGACGAGGATGCTGAAGTACCACAGCCAGAAGCGCGGGAAAGCGCGCCGCGCGCCGGACCAGCCCAAAGCGGCGGCTGCCGCCAGCAGCAGCGCGGCGATGCCCGCCAGCGCGTAGCGCGCCTCGCCGGCGAAGACCGCCGCGAACAGCACCGCGAGGCCGACAAGCTCGACGGCGATGGCGAGCCTACGCACGGCGCCAGCTCCGGCCGGCGAGCCAGGCGGCGAGTCCCGCCACGGCCAGCACGCACAGCGTCAGCATCAGCGACAGCATCGAGCCGAACGGCCAGTCGCGCACGCCGAGGAACGCCTCCTTGATCATGTTGCCGACCAGCCAGTCGCCGATGCCGCCGAGGATCTCGGGAATCGCGAACATGCCGAGCACCGGGATGAACACCAGCGCCGAGCCCGAGAACACGCCGGGCAGCGACAGCGGGAAGGTGACGCGCCAGAAGCGATCCCAGCCGCCGGCGCCGAGGTCCTGGGCGGCGTCGAGCAGCGCCGGGTCGTGCTTCTCCAGGTTGGTGTAGAGCGGCAGCACCATGAACGGCAGGTGCACGTAGACCATGCCGATCAGCACCGCCCACTGCGTGAACAGCAGCTCGAACGGCCCCAGGATGATCATCCAGGCGTAGACGCGCACCAGGAAGTTGCTGGCGAAGGGCAGCACCACCAGCAGCACCATCAGGTCGCGTCGACGGCGCGGGCTGCGCGCGATCAGCAGCGCCAGCGGGTAGGCCATCACCAGGCAGATCAGCGTCGTGACGCCGGCGACGACGAACGACTTGAGGAAGATCTGGAAGTAGATCCAGTCGCCGAAGAAGACGCGGTAGTTCTCGAGCGTGAGGCCGCCCTCGACGCCGGGGGCGGGGGCGAGCGGCGCCAGCCCGCCGAACTCGCCCGGCACGCGGAACGAGGCCACCACCATGATCAGCGCCGGCACCAGGAAGAACCCCAGCAGGAACAGGAACGGCGGCGCCGTCACCAGCCAGCGCGTGCCGCGCTCGCCCGCCGGCTTACTCACCCAGGAAGGCTCCGGCGTCGTCGCGCCAGGCAATCTCGACCGCGTCGCCGACCTCGAAGAAACGCGCCCGCCCCGGCGCGGAGTTGGCCAGCAGGGCCTCGACGCGGGTGCCGTTCTCGAGGTCGACGATGTAGGTGGTGACGTCGCCGATGTAGAGAAAGTCGTGGACGCGGCCCGGGAAGTGGTTGGGCAGCGCGGCTTCGCCGGGCGCGCTGATGCGCACCTGCTCGGGCCGGATCGCGAACGCGCCCTGCTGCCCGGCGCGCGCGGCTTCCGCCGCCGGCGCCTGGATGTCGCCCAGCCCGGCGACGCTCAGCACGGTGCGCTCCGCGCCGGCCGCCTTCACCGTGGCGTCCATCAGGTTGATGTTGCCGATGAAGTCGGCGACGAAGCGGTTCTTCGGGAAGCCGTAGATCTTGGACGGCTCGTCGAGCTGCTCGATTCTCCCCTTGTTCATCACCGCGATGCGGTGCGACAGCGCCAGCGCCTCGGCCTGCGAGTGCGTGACGAAGACGAAGGTGATGCCGACTTCCTTCTGCAGCGTGATCAGCTCGAGCTGCATCTCCTCGCGCAGCTTGGCGTCGAGCGCGCCGAGGGGCTCGTCGAGCAGCAGCAGGCGCGGTCGGTTGACGATGCCGCGGGCGAGCGCCACGCGCTGCTTCTGGCCGCCGGAGAGCTCGTGCGGGAAGCGCCCGCCCTTGTCCTCGAGGTGCACGTCGGCCAGCGCCTCGGCCACGGCGTTCCTGATCGCGGCGGCGTCCTTGCCGGCCATGCGCAGCGGGAACGCCACGTTGTCCGCCACCGTCATGTGGGGGAACAGCGCGTAGCTCTGGAACACGGTGTGGATCGGCCGCTTCTCCGGCGGCGTGTCGCCGAGCCGCCTACCGTCGAGGCGGATCTCGCCGGCGTCGGGCAGGTCGAAGCCGGCGATCATGCGCAGCAGCGTGGTCTTGCCACAGCCGGACGGCCCCAGCAGGGTGAAGAACTCGCCCGATTCGATCGAAAGGCTGACGTCGTCGACGGCGGTGAAATCGCCGAAGCGGCGGGTGACGTTGCGAATCTCGAGCAGGGCCATCAGCGGGGCGCGCGGCAGTCGGCGCCGATTCTAGCAAAGCCCATGACCGGCGTCAGAGGAAGAACAGCACGGCGACCTGGATGCCGACCAGCGCCGCCAGCAGCGCCGCCAGCGCCGCCAGCAGGCGGGTCTGCCGCCGCTGCTCCCGGTAAAGGCGCTCGAGCGGCTCGGTGTCGGGGCCCGCGGCGGCTCGCGCGAGGGCCTGGTGCGCGAGGCGCGGCAGCTGCGGCAGCAGCGCGGCCCACTGGGTGGCTTCCTGCTCGAGGTGGCGCCGGGCCGCCTGCCAGCCGACCTGCTCGGCCATCCATTTCTCGAGAAAGGGCTTGAACGTCGTCCACAGGTCGAGGTCGGGGTCCAGCATGCGACCGAGCCCCTCGATGTTGAGCAGCGTCTTCTGCAACAGCACCAGCTGCGGCTGCACCTCGACGTTGAACCGGCGCGAGACCTGGAACAGCCGCACCAGCAGCTTGCCGAACGAGATCTCCGCCAGCGGCCGGTCGAAGATCGGCTCGCACACGGTGCGGATCGCCGCCTCGAAATCGTCGACGCGCGTGTCCGGCGGCACCCAGCCGGCCTCGACGTGGGCCTGGGCGACGCGGCGGTAGTCGCGGCGGAAGAAGCCGATGAAGTTCTGCGCCAGGTAGTTCTTGTCGATCTCGGTCAGCGTGCCCATGATGCCGAAGTCGAGCGCGATGTAGCGGCCGTCGTCGGCGACGAAGATGTTGCCGGGATGCATGTCGGCGTGGAAGAAGCCGTGGCGGAACACCTGCGTGCAGAAGATCTCGACGCCGGCCTGGCTCAGCCGCTGGAGGTCGACGCCGCGGGCGCGCAGCTCGTCGACCCGGCTGATCTGGGTGCCGTGCATGCGCTCCATCACCATCACCTCGCCGGAGCAATAATCCCAGTACACCTCCGGCACGAGGATCAGGGCGGAGTTCTCGAAGTTGCGCCGCATCTGGCTGCAGTTGGCGGCCTCCCGCATCAGGTCCAGCTCGTCGTGCAGGTAGCGCTCGAACTCGGCCACCACCTCGCGCGGCTTGAGGCGCTTGCCGTCGGCCCACAGCGTCTCCACCAGCCGGGCGGCGACGTCGATCAGCGCGAGGTCGTTGCCGATGACGTCGCCGATGCGCGGCCGCAGGACCTTGACGGCGGCCTCGGTACCGTCCTGCAGCACCGCCAGGTGCACCTGCGCGACCGAGGCGCTCGCCACCGGCGTCAGGTTGAACTCGCGGAATACGCGCCGGTAGTCGCCGTCGAAATTGCGCTGCAGGATCTTCTCCACTTCGGCCGAGGCGAATGGTGGCACCTGGTCCTGCAGCTTGGCCAGCTCGTCGGCGATGTCGGGCGGCAGCAGGTCGCGGCGGGTGGAGAGCACCTGGCCGAACTTGACGAAGATCGGGCCGAGGTCCTCGAGGGCGAGGCGCAGGCGCACCGCGCGCGGCTCGTCGAGGCGGCGCCAGAACATGAAGAAGCGCACCACGCCGCGTAGCCAGCGGAAGCGCTCGTGGCCGAGCACGAACTCGTCCAGGCCGTAGCGCTGGCTGACCCAGAGAATCTTGACGAGGCGAAACGGATTCATGCGCCGTCAGCGCGGCCGCTCGCCCGCGGCAGGCCGCGGGCGGGGGGCTCGGCGCCCGGCTCCGCGGCGCCCACCGTCAGCGGTCTTTCTCCAGCCGCCCGAGCCGCTTCTCGAGCCGCTCGACGTCGTCGCGCAGCCGATCGACGTCAGCATTGAACGCGTGCACGCGCTCGCGGGTGGCCAGCGACGGTGCCTCCTGCTGCAGGTAGTCGGCCGCCATGCGCGCCAGCGCGTCGGCGGCCTGCAGCGGAAAGCGCGCCAGCGCGCGGCTGCCGGCGGCCATGCGGCGAGCGGCGATGTCGCCGAACACGCGCGACAGGTCCTCCTCCGCGTCCCAGCGCAGGTGGCGGAACAGGAAGTCGATCTCCTGGGCGAGCTCGGTGTCGCCGACCGTCTCCACCTGCCGGAACGCGGCCTCGTCGCCGAGCAGCAGGCGCGGCAGCAGAAAATGGGTCAGGCGCACCGTGAGCTCGGGCGCCGTGGCCTGGTCGGCGGCGACCCGCCCGGATTCGTCCACGGCCAAACCCACGGCCAGCGGCGGCACCTCGAAGCGCACGCGCTTGCCGGCGTGGGGCCTGAGCCGCTCGCGCGCCCAGTCGGCGCCGTCGAGGACGTGGTTGAGGAACTGGCAGGACGCTTGGCTGATCATGGGCCGGACGGTTGCTCGCGGGGACGCCGCGCCGGGCGGGCGCACCGCCCCAATTCTAAACCGTAAGCTCCGCAGGGTACGATAGCGCCTTGCGGAAAGCCGGCCGCTGGCGGCCGGCCGCGCAGCAGAGGGAGGCAACGTGGGAATTCTTTCCTGGCTCATCTTCGGCCTGGTGGCGGGCGTGGTGGCGCGGCTCATCGTGCCTGGCAAGGACCCGGGCGGCATCATCGTCACCATCGCGGTAGGCATCGCCGGCGCCATCATCGGCGGCTTCATCGGCACGCAACTGGGCTTTGGCAGCGTCACCGGCTTCGACTTCCGCAGCCTGGTGATCGCGGTCATCGGCAGCGTGGTGCTGCTGGTGCTGGTGCGCATGTTTCGCAAGTAACCCGACGACAAGAGGACGACGATGACGTTCAGGAAGGTCCCCGGCGAGCTGCGCGCGAGCGCGGCGGCGCTGGCGGCGGCGCTGGTGCTCGCCGCGTGCGGTTCCAAGGTGAATCAGGAGAACTTCGACAAGATCAAGGCCGGCATGCCCAAGGAAGAGGTCACCGCCATCCTCGGCAAGCCCGACGAAACCTCCGGCTTCAGCCTCGGCAGCCTGTCCGGCGAGAGCGCGACCTGGAAGGGCAAGGACGCCAGCATCGACATCCAGTTCGCCAACGAGAAGGTGATGTCGAAGCAGTACGGGAAAGGCGCGCCGAAGTAGCGCGCTGTTTCAGCCGGCCTTGCGTGCGGGATACTCCGGGGCCAGGTCCACGGCCAGCTGCAGGTGGGCGACGCGCAGGGCGATCTCCGCTTCGGCCGGGGTCGCCGCGCGCGAGAAAATGAACCCGAGGTAGCTCGCGCCCTCGGGCGGCGGCGCCAGCAGCTGGCCGGGCTCGGCGGTGATCCGGACCCCGGTCACGCCAGGAACCTGCAGCGCCGCCTCGACGTTGTGCACCCGCTGCAGGATGCCGCGGCGCGGGATCGGGATCATCATGGCGCCGGCCGCGCCCGCCTCCCCGTGCGCCGGCGCCGGCAGCCCGAGGGCCTGACGCAGGATCAGCTCTTCGAGCGGCACGCCCAGCGCGGGCGTGAGAATTCGCCCGCACAGCCCGCCGATCGAGCGCGGCGCCGCTTCCAGCAGCCAGACGCCTTCGGCGTTGACCCGCGCCTCGGCGTGCACCGGCCCCGTCACCAGCCCGGCGGCCGTGGCCGCCCGCTGCACGGCCTCGGCGAACGCGGCCTGCGTCGCCGGCGGCAGCCTTGACGGCGTCACCAGGATCGTCTCCTCGAACGCGGGCCCGTCGAGCGGATCGGGCTTGTCGAACACGGCCAGCACGCGCAGGCGGCCGCCCTCGATCAGGCCCTCCAGCGCGTGCTCGCTGCCGGGAATGAACGCTTCCAGCACCAGCCCGAGCTCGCGGCTCGAGCGGTCGGCGCGATCCTGGATTGCGCGCACGCGCTCGGCGGCGCGCTCGAGGCTCGCGGCGTCGTCGGCGCGCAGGACGCCGCGGCTCCCCGAGAGCCGGCGCGCCTTGACGACCAGCGGGAAGCGCAGCGCCCGGGCCGCCGCGGCGGCTTCCGCGCCGGCTGCGACGGCGCGAAACGCGGGGCAGGGCAGGCGCGCTGCGAGCAGCAGCTCGCGGAACGCGAGCTTGTCGTGCAGCCGCCGCACGGCCGAAGGTGGATTGGCCGGCACGCCGAGCCGCTTGGCCAGCACGGCGGCGAGTTCGAGCCCGGCATCGTCCACCGCGATGACGGCGTCGGGCGGCGCGTCGAGGTCCGCGAGGATCGCGTCGGCCGCGGCCTCCGGCTGGTCGAAGTGCACCGCCATGCGCGGCGGCAGGCCCCAGTCGGGGGCCAGCCGGTGGCAGTAATCCGCGCAGGCGATCACCTCGGCGCCCAGCCGGCGCGCGGCGGCGACGAACGCCTCGTTGCGGTAGGACGCGGCCGGGAGCAGCAGCAGGACGCGAGGCGGCACGGCAGTCGGCTCAGCGCGGCGCGCGCGAGTACGCGGTCAGCTCGAGGCGTTCGCGGTCCCAGTCCATCTGGACGCGGCCGCCGCCGCCCTCGCTGCCGCCGCCACCGCCGGTCTTGTCGATGTAGTAGCGCAGGTCGTGCCGGAAGCGCACGCTGGCGCCGACGGCCGGCGCGTACCACTCGGTCTCGACGACGTACGAGTCGGTGCGCCACAGGTTCTCGTCGCCGAAGATCAGCTGGCGCTCGATCACCACGGCGTCGAACTCGCCGGCCGGCGTCTTGACGGTCTCGCGCCCGCGCACGCGCGCATCGACGCGCACCGGGAAGGACTCGCCGGTGCGCGCGTTCGTCGCCGTGGAGACGGCGTTCCAGCCTGCCCCGTCATCGAGCGGGAAGCGGAACAACGGCAGCGCCGGCGCGTAGGCGACGCGCTCGCCGGCCGGCGTGAGCCCCGCATACGGATTCCAGGCGCGGGTGTGGCGGCGCGTTTCCTGCTCGCGGTCGCGCGTCACCTCCACCTCCATCGATCCGGCATCGACGGCGATGACGCGATACGTCACGCGGCCCTTCTCGTAGCCGCGGAAGCCGTCGTAAATCGCGTAGGTCCAGGTGTCGCCGACGCGCGGCTCGGGCGGCGGCACCGGCTTGCCGACCGGCGCCAGCGCGGCGCAGCCGGCCAGCGCCGCGGCGAAAACGGCGGCGGCCCAGCGCTTCGGTGCACGAATCAAGTTCAATGTCAGCGTCCTGGCCGGTTTCTGGAAAAAAGGCCGAAGCTCCTGGCGGCCGTGGCCCCGTCAGCGCGGCGCGGGAGCGTACTCCAGCAGTTCCAGACGCACGCGCCCCCAATCCACGCGGTTGCCCATCGGGTCGCGGCCGCGCATCGTGTCGAAGTAGTAGTTCTGGTCCTGCTGGTAGCTCACGCTGCGACCAACCGCGGGCGCGTACCAATCGGTCTCCGCCTGGAACGTGTCGCTGCGCCAGATCGACGTTTCACCGTCGCCGATGCGCAGCGAGCGTTGGATGCGGATCGCGTCGAACGTGCCGGCCGGAGTGGTCACCGTCTCCCGGCCCAGCACCCGTCCCTGCACGAAGACCGGGAAGCGCGCGCCGCTGCGCGTATCGGTGGCGGTCACCGTTTGGGACCAGCGGCGGCCGTCCTCCAGCGGGAACACGAAAAGCGGCAGCGGCGGATCGTAGGTGACCTCGTCGCCCGCCGGCGTGCGGCCGTTGATCGGATTCCAGCCGCGGGCGAAGGTGCGGGTGACGGCGCGGCCGTCATCGGCGGCCTGGTCCGCCGCCGGCGCGCCATCGGCGCGTGGCCTCAAGCGCAGGGTGAGCGGGCGGCTGACGGGACCGCTGGCCTCTTCGACTTCCGCCGTGAACGTCTCGCCCTGCACGGCCGTAATGGCGAAGCTCGCGGCGCCGCGTTCGAAGCCGCGGAAGCCGTCCAGGACCGTGTAGTTCCAGGTGTCGCCGACGCGCGGCTCGGGGGCGGGCACCGGCCCGGTCAGCGGCGTCACGTTGGCGGTGGCACAGCCCGCCAGCGCGGCGGCGATCGCGAGCAGGGTCAGCAGGCGCGCGGTTTGGCGATGTCTCATTGCAATCCTCGATGCATCAGAATCCGGCCAGCTGCTCGTCGGTGGGCTCGGCGCAGCAATACCAGGGCTCCGACAGATGCGGGATCGGTTCCCCCGCGAAATGCGCCGGCAGCGGCGGCGCCTCCTGGCCCGCGGCCTCGTGCGCGATCCGCCAGATGCGCGTGAAAAGCTCCGCGCGCGGCATCGTCTCCGCGCCCTCGGCGACGCAGGCGTGGATCCGCGCATGCAGGGCGTCGACGCGCGGATCGGCGTGCCGCCACGGGTAGCCCAGCGCGCGCGCGTCGAATTCGCCGATCGACTCGCGGAAGCCGGGCAGCTCCAGCAGCCGCGAGCCCTCCGGAATCAGCAGGCGGATCGCCAGCTGGATCGGCGGCACGGCCGCCACCAATTCGAGCTCGGCGAGCGTGGCGAGCAGCCGGATGTAGGCGTCCAGCGTGGTCCACGGCGTGAAGGCGACGAAGGTCGGCGCCAGCGCGATGCCGGCCTCGCGCGTCAGCGCGACGGCGCGTCGGAAATCCGCGGCGGTGTGGTTCTTCTCCAGCTTCTCCAGGACGGCATCGTCCACCGACTCGACCGCCGAGGTGACGAACAGGCAGCCCGAGCGGGCAAGCTCCGGCAGCAGGCCGGCGTGCTCGATCAGGTGCTGAATCTTGATGGTGGCGTCGAAGGTCAGCTGCGGGAACTCGGCGTGCAGCCCGCGCACGATCCGCAGCGCGTGGGTCGGGCCGTTGAGGAAATCCGGGTCGCCGAACGAGACGTGCAGCGCGCCGGCCGCGACCTGCTGGCGCACGTCCGCCAGCACGATCTCCGGCGGCACCGCGCGGAAGCGGCCGCCGTAGACCGGCACCACGGGGCAATGGCGGCATAGATGCTTGCAGCCGCGGCTCGCCTCGGCGAACGCGACCACGCGCCGGGCGCCGTCCGGCAGGACGAGCTGCGCGTAGCGCGCGAGCGGCGGCAGGTCCTCGCGCGCCGGCGCGACGAAGTCGACCTTTTCCACCGCGGGCGCCGCGGCTTCGGGACGCTCCCCGCGCCGCAGCGCCGTCGCGAGCCGAAGCAGCGCCGCCTCGGGCTCGCCGCCGAGGATGGTGCCGACGCCGAGGCTGCGCAGCCACTCGGCGTTGACCGGCGCGTAAAGGCCGTAGGCGGCCAGGTGCGCAGCCGGCGCCAGCTCGCGGATGCGCGCGAGCGCCGCCACCGCGATGCGCGTGGCCGTGTGCATGCCGAGGTGGATCGCGACCAGATCGGCATCGGCCACCGCGGCGGCGTCGAGTCGCTGCTGCGCGAGATCGAGCAGCCGAACCTCGGCGCCGGCCTGGCGCAGCAGGGCGGCGGGCTCGGCCAGCGCAAACGGCTGGCGGCCGAGCTCGTAAGGACTGATCAGCACCGCGCGTACGCCGCGGGCGTCGGCCGGAGCGGGGGCACGCAGGGCGGATGGCGGCATGGCGTGACTCGGCGCCTCGGCGCGGCGCCTCAGACCTTGTAGCCGCGATGAACGGCGACGACGCCGCCCGAGAAGTTGAAGAACTCGACGCGCTGGAAGCCCACGCCCTCCATCATCGCTTTCAGCTCTTCCTGGGTGGGATGCATGCGGATCGACTCGGCCAGGTAGCGGTAGCTGTCGGCGTCGCCGGCCACCAGAGCGCCCAGGGCCGGCAGGACCTTGAACGAATAAAGGTCGTACAGCGGCGACAGCGGCTTCCAGACGCGCGAGAACTCCAGCACGATCGCGCGCCCGCCCGGCCGCAGCACGCGCAGCATCTCCGCGAGCGCCTGCTCCTTGTGCGTCATGTTGCGCAGCCCGAAAGCGACCGACACGCAGTCGAAGTGGCCGTCCGGGAATGGCAGCTTCTCGCAGTCGCACTGCGCCAGCGGCAGCGCGCGGCCCTCGTCGATCAGCCGGTCGCGGCCGATCGAAAGCATCGAATAGTTGATGTCGGTCAGCCACACTTCGCCCTCGGCGCCGGCGCGGCGGGCGAACAGGCGCGCCAGGTCGCCGGTGCCGCCGGCGATGTCGAGCACGCGGCTGCCGGGCCGCACGTTGGCGAGGTCCACCGCCATGCGCTTCCACAGCCGGTGCAGCCCGCCCGACATGAGGTCGTTCATGAGGTCGTAGCGGGACGCGACCGAGTCGAACACGCCGGCGACGCGGGCGGCTTTCTCTTCCTCGCCGACCGACTGGTAGCCGAAGTGGGTGGTCTTGGTCATGGGGTGCGGGTGATGGGCGATGCGCGATGGGTGATCGGTGATGGGGAATGGGGAATGGGTGATGGGTCGATGGCGAGGCTTACGGCGGACCGCACGTCAAAGCGCGGTTCCCCGTTTGCCAATTGCTCATTGCCGATCGCTCATCGCCGATTCCCGCTACTTGGACTTGCCGCGCGGCCGCGGAACGTCGCCGCCCGGCTTCGGCTCGCGGCTCTCGCCGGCTTCCGCCAGGCGCTGGAGATAGCGCTGCCACATCTCGTCCTGGTGCCGGCCGTAGTCGTAGAGCAGGTCCCACGAGTAGATGCCGGTGTCGTGGCCGTCGGAGAAGATCAGCCGCACCGCGTAGCTGCCCACCGGCTCGATCTCGGTGATCGTAACCTCCTTCTTGCCCACCTGGAGCGTCTCCTGGCCGGGTCCATGGCCGCGCACTTCCGCCGACGGCGAATGGACGCGCAGAAACTCGCACGGCAGGCTGAAGCGGGCGCCGTCGGCGTAGGAGATCTCCAGCATGCGGGATGCCTGGTGGAGCTTGATCTCGGTCGGTACGGGGGAGGTCTGGTCGGGGCCTGGCATGCGGAAGAGGGATCGTAACGCAAGGTCGAGGACACCATGATAAACCACGCCGACCCCGCCGAACAGGTAACAACCCTTTGTCCCGCCGAGGTTTTGTACGGCTGCAACGAGTGTAACGAAGCTGTCATTTTGGTTTCATACTATGGTGAGCGGTATCCGTTGACGAAGGGCACGCATGAGCGCAACCGTACTCGTCGTGGAGGATGAGCCCGGCATTCAGGAGCTCATCTCCTACAACCTCAAGCAGGCGGGGCACCTGCCGCTGCGGGCCCACAGCGCGGAGGAGGCCCAGCAGATCGTCAAGAACGCGCTGCCCGATCTCGTGCTGCTGGACTGGATGCTGCCGGGCGCGAGCGGCATCGAGTTCGCCCGCCGCCTGCGCGCCGACGAGCGCACCCGGACCATCCCCATCATCATGCTCACGGCGCGCACCGAGGAGCGCGACAAGATCAGCGCGCTCGACACCGGCGCCGACGATTACATCACCAAGCCGTTCTCGCCGCGCGAGATGATCGCGCGCATCCGCGCGGTCCTGCGCCGGCGCGCGCCGCAGATGACCGACGATCCCGTCACCATCGGCGGCCTTACGCTGGATCCCACGACCCACCGCGTCAACGGCGACGGCACCCAGGTCAATCTGGGCCCCACCGAGTTCCGCCTGCTGCACTACCTGATGACCCACCCGGAGCGCGTCCACTCGCGCTCCCAGCTGCTGGACCAGGTCTGGGGCGACCACGTATTCGTCGAGGAGCGCACGGTCGACGTGCACATCCGCCGGCTGCGCAAGGCGCTGGAGCCCAGCGGCAAGGACCACCTGATCCAGACCGTCCGCGGTGCCGGCTATCGTCTCTCCGCCACCTGAGCCGGCGTTCCAGCGCGCGCTCGGGGTGTGGGAGAATGACGCTTTCATTGCCTGAGTTCGGCGCGTGGTCAGTTTCTGGCAGCGGACGCTCGCCGGGGTTGCCGGCGCAATCCTTGCGGCACTGGTGGCGTGGGCTTACGCGGGCGCGCTCGCAGGGCTTGCCGTGTTCGGCGCCCTGCTTCTGCTCCTGCTGTTTCACCACCTGCGCAACCTGGCGGAGCTGTTCCGCTGGGTCGAGGCGCCCGACCCGCAGCACCCCCCCGACACCACCGGCATCTGGGACGACCTGTTCTCCCGGTTGTACCGGCTGACCCGGGCCCATACCCGCAGCCGCCAGGAACTGGCCGACGCGCTGGACCGCTTCCGGCAGGCCGCCGCCGCGCTGCCCGACGGTGTCGTCATCCTCGACGACGTCGATCGCATCCAATGGTGCAACCCCAACGCCGAGACCCACTTCGGCCTCGACCGCCGCCGCGACATCGGCCAGAACATCACCAATCTCGTGCGCGATCCGCGCTTCGTCGAGTACCTGTCCGCGCGTGAGTACCGCGAAGCCCTGGTCATGCGCGTCGAGCGCGATGCCCCGCTCAAGGTGTCGGTCCAGCTGGTGCCCTTCGGCGAGAACCAAAAGCTGCTCATCAGCCGCGACATCACCAGCATCGAGCGCGCCGACACCATGCGGCGCGATTTCGTCGCCAACGTCTCCCACGAGTTGCGCACGCCGCTCACGGTGGTGGGCGGCTTCCTGGAGACCCTGGCCGACGCCGAACGGCCCGATCCCGAGATGCTCAAGCGCTCGCTCGAGCTGATGCGGCACCAGACCGCCCGCATGCAGCGGCTGGTGGAGGACCTGCTGACGCTGTCGCAGCTGGAGAATTCCCACAAGCTGCTGCGCGAAGAGAAGGTCGACGTGCCGGACCTGCTGCGAGGGCTCTACGGCGAGGCGCAGACGCTCTCGGGCGGCCGCCACCGCATCGGCCTCGATCTCAAGTGCGACGACTGGCTGCTCGGCAACGCCGACGAGCTGCGCAGCGCGTTCAGCAACCTGGTGTCGAACGCGGTGCGCTACACGCCCGACGGCGGCCGCATCGATCTGCTGTGGGAGGTGAAAGGCGGCCAGCCGGTGTTCGGCGTTCGCGACACCGGCATCGGCGTCGAGGCGCACCACATTCCGCGCCTGACGGAGCGCTTCTATCGCGTCGACCGCGGGCGCTCGCGCGAAACGGGCGGCACGGGGCTCGGCCTGGCGATCGTCAAGCACGTGCTGTCGCGGCACCAGGCCGTGCTCGAGGTGCAGAGCGAGATCGGCAAGGGCAGCGTGTTCAGCGTGCGCTTCCCGGACGCGCGCCGGCTGCCGGCGCCGCGGGTCGGCCGCACCGACCGCGTGGCCTAGGCGGCCGAGAAGCTGACCCGCTCGTAGTCGGCGCCGCGCTCGACGAGCAGATCGAGCTTGACGCTGCGGGCGGCCTCGTCCTGGTGCAGCTCGATGACCCGGTGCGGCTGATACAGGCCTTTCGGCAGGATCAGGCTGCCGGGAAGCTTGAGCGCGGGGACCTCGGGCAGGAACATCGCCTCGACCCACGGCTCGTTGGGCGGGATGCCGGGGCCGGTCGGTCGCACCGCCACCGGCTTGGGCGCGCCGGGCAGCGTGCGCAGGCCGGCCTGCAGCGCGCCCGTGCGGCCCACCACGAGCCAGCGCACCACCCCGAGCAGGTGCCAGGTCGCGCTCGAAAGCTTGAGCGCCAGCAGCTGGTTCACCACCAGCCGCTCGCCGGCGTCCTCCCGCTCGATGCGCATGCCCACCACGCTCTCGTCCTTCACGCCCCAGCTCTCTTCCTTCGCCGCGGGCGCTTCCGCCTTGGCGGCCGGCGCGCCGCCCCAGGCCGGGGCGCCGCCGCGGCGCTTCTGGCCGGGCTGCGTGAAAGGCTTGCCGGCGATGAAGGCCCAGATGCCCGGCAGGCCGAACGCCACCTGCGCCTGGCTCACGCTCTGGCGCCGCTCGAAGCTGCGCACGGGCACGCCCTCGCACCAGACCTTGTGCCGCTGGGACAGGAGCTGGCCGCAGCCCGGCTGCTCGCAGTCGCGGCCGAGGCCGAGCTGGTCCGGCGACTGGCCCTGCTGCAGCAGGACCTGCTTCACGCGCACGATCTTGCTGACGTCGGACAGGTCCAGGTAGCGGGTCGCCTCCGACGTCGTCACCTGCCGCAGCGACTGCAGCCCGGCCTGGCCCTTGAGGTACACCGCCAGGCACGGCACGTTGTCGTCGCCCTGCTTCGGCGACATGTTGATGGCCACGTTCGCGCACCAGCTGCGCAGCCAGCGCTGCGTGATCTCGAGCTGCTTGGGCGTCAGCTCGTAGGGATTGGCGTGGCAGCACAGCAGCGTCTCGACGTAGACCGAGCGGCAGCTGCTGGTGCCGCCGCCCGGCTCCGGCACGGCATCCTCGCCGAAGCGCTGGCCTTCCGAGTAGGCGTACACGCCGTGCAGCTGCGGCCACAGGTCAGCGGGGATCTCGTAGCGCATGCGCAGGTAGTCGATGAGCTGCGCGCCGGTGAAGCGCAGGCAGCGCTGCGTCAGAAGCGGACGCTGCGCGGCAAGCTCGCCGCCGCCGGCCGCCTGCTCGAGCACGTGGCGGTAGCCGGTGACCATCTGCGCCCACAGCCCGATCAGCCCCTTGAGCGCCTGCGCCTCGGCGTCCACCAGCGGCAGCGGGCGGCCCACCAGCCGCTTGGCGAACTCGGCCTGGACGTGGGTGACGGTCGGGATCAGCAGCTCGAGGATCCTGAGCCGCTCGGCCGGCGGCAGCGCGCAATGATTGAGCTGGGTCACCTCCCGCAGCAGGGCGAGGTGCGCCGCGCGAATGTCGGAAAGCTGCAGCTGCGCGAGCCATTGCTCGCAGGCGGCGGCGTCGGCGAAGGCGCCGGCGGCCTGGGTCTGCGCCGTAGGTAGTTTTCCGGTGAACACTTTTCCTGGATTACGCCTGCGCGCGGAGGCGCGCCACGATGGCGGATTTTAACCGCTCCCGCCAGTCGTGAGCAGGAATCGTGCCGCTGGCGCGGCGGGGCGCGGCCCAGATCGGCGCCGGAAAATGGCGGTCGCCGCGCCAGCGCGGGATCACGTGCCAGTGCAGGTGCGGCGTCTGGTTGCCGAGGCTGGCGAGGTTGATCTTGTCCGGCGCCATCACGTCCCGCACCGCCTGCTCCACCGCGAACACCGCGGCCATCAGCGTCGCGCGTTGATCCGCCCGCAGATCGGTCATTTCGCGCACGTGATCGTTCCAGATCACCCGGCAGAACCCCGGGTAGTCGGCGTCGTCCACCCGCACGACGCGCAGCGCATCGTCGGCCCAGACCGCCTCGCCGCCGGGGCCGGCGCAGAGCTCGCAGGGCGTGCCCGGCCCCGCCGGCGCGGCCGAGCTCACAGCAGGATCCGCTCGATGCCGCCGCGGTTGGCGCGCTCGACGTACTCGGCAAGCCAGTTCTCGCCGAGCAGGTGGCGCGCCATCTCGACGACGATGTAGTCGGCCTCGGTGCCGGCGTCGTCCTGGTAGCGGGCAAGCCCCTGCAGGCACGACGGGCACGAGGTCAGCACCTTGATGCGCTCGCCCTCGTGCTGCGCGCGGATGCGCTCGGCGCCCTTCCTGAGCTCCTCTTCCTTGCGGAAGCGGACCTGCGTGGAGACGTCCGGGCGCGACACCGCCAGCGTGCCGGACTCGCCGCAGCAGCGCTCCGAGAGCTGCACGTCGCCGCCCATCAGGCCGTTGACCACCTGCATCGGCTGGTAGGTCTTCATCGGCGTGTGGCAGGGGTCGTGGTACATGTAGCGCACGCCGTCGACGCCGTCGAGCTGGTAGCCCTTCTCCAGCAGGTACTCGTGGATGTCGAGCAGCCGGCAGCCGGGGAAGATGCGCTCGAATTCGTATTTCTGCAGCTGGTCCATGCAGGTGCCGCAGGAGACGACCACGGTCCTGATGTCGAGGTAGTTGAGGCTGTTGGCGACGCGGTGGAACAGCACCCGGTTGTCGGTGATGATCTCCTGGCCCTTGTCGTGGCGGCCGGCCGCCGTCTGCGGGTAGCCGCAGCACAGATAGCCGGGCGGCAGCACGGTGATCGCGCCGGCCTCGTAGAGCATCGCCTGGGTGGCAAGGCCCACCTGGCTGAACAGCCGCTCGCTGCCGCAGCCCGGAAAATAGAACACGGCGTCGGCGTCCTCGCCGGCCTTGGCCGGGTCGCGGATCACCGGCACGACCGCGGGATCCTCGATGTCGAGCAGCGCGCGCGAGGTCTTCTTCGGCAGCCCGCCGGGCATCGGCTTGTTGACGAAGTGGATCACCTGCGCCGTGAGCGGCGCCCGGCCCACCGTCGCCGGCGGGCGCGCGGTCTGGGCGCGCGCGGCGCCGAGCCGCCGGGCCCAGCCGTGCATCACGCGCTGGGCGCGGTAGCCCCAGTCGATCATGAGCTTGCGGGCGAGCCGGATGGTGCGGGGGTCGGTCGCGTTCAAAAACAGCATCGACGCCGCGGTGCCCGGGTTCCATTTCTTCTTGCCCTGCTTGCGCAGGAAGTTGCGCATGTTGACCGAGACATCGCCGAAGTCGATGTTGACCGGGCACGGGTTCAGGCACTTGTGGCAGACCGTGCAGTGTTCGGCGACGTCGCCGACCTCGTCGAAGTGCTCGATGGCCACGCCGCGGCGGGTCTGCTCCTCGTACAGGAAGGCTTCGATCAGCAGCGAGGTGGCGAGGATCTTGTTGCGCGGGCTGTAGAGCAGGTTCGCGCGCGGCACGTGCGTCGAGCACACCGGCTTGCACTTGCCGCAGCGCAGGCAGTCCTTGATCGAGTCCGAGATCGCCTTCAG
>DATIUV010000132.1:0-2444 GCA_035466595.1 Pelomicrobium sp. | reverse complement strand
TTCCCGATGTCTGCGACGAAACGTCACAGGTAGTGACTGCGAGCCGGCGCCTCGCGCGGCTCTTGGCCAGGGAATACAACGCCCGCCAGGTTGCGCACGGCAAGCTCGCCTGGCGGACGCCGGTCATCGTCGCCTGGCCCGACTGGCTCACGAAGCTGCAGGCCTCGGCCGGGCCCGGCAACCGTGCGGCGCGGCTCAACGGCCACCAGAGCCGCGTCCTGTGGGAGCGGATCCTCAACGAGGTCATCGACGACTCGCTCGTCAATATCCCCAGCCTTACGCGGCACGCGCGCGACGCCTGGAAACGGCTCCACGAATGGCGGGTACCCTTCGACGAATGCGTCGCCGCGGCCAGCAGCCGCGACCAGCGCGTCTTCGCCGCGGCCGCGTCACGTTACCGCGACCTGCTTGCGGCCGAACGCTGGATCGACGAGGCCATGCTCGCCAGCGAGGTGGCGGCTGCCGTGCGGGAGGGCATCCTGGACCTGCCGGGGCGGCTCCTGCTCGCCGGCTTCGACCGGCTGACGCCCGAGGCGGACCTGCTCGTCGACGCGCTGCGTGCGCGCGGCGTGGCCGTCGAGCGAAGCCCGTCGTTACGGCCCGCGCGCGAGGCCTCCGTCTTCGCCTGCGAGGACCCCGATGCCGAATTGCGCAGCGCCGGCGCGTGGGCGCACGCGCAGCTGGCGGCGAATCCCGGCGACCGCGTCGGTATCGTGGTGACCGGCCTCGAGCAGGATGCGGCGCGGGCAGGGCGGCTCGTGCGCGAAGGCATGGTGCCGGGCTGGCAATACGGTCCGGCCGCGCAACGCACGGCACTGAACGTGTCGTTCGGCCGTCGCCTGGGCGACTACCCGGCGATCGAGATCGCGCTGCTCCTGCTGCGCTGGTCGCACGGCGGGCTCAGCGGCAAGGACCTGAGCGTGTTGCTGCGGACGCCGTTCCTGGGCACGGAGAGCAACGCTGCCCGGGCCCGCCTGGAACTCGAGCTGCGCCGCATACCCGACCGCAGCTGGTCCCCCGAACGCCTGTTACGTGTTTTCGGCGAGCGCGCGACGGCCGATGACGCCGCCGACTGGCTGGCGCGGCTCGGCAAACTCCGCGAGCTCCGTCGGCAGCCCGGGCGGGAAGCCTCGCCGGCACAGTGGGCGGCGGTGGTGGATACGCTCCTCGAGGATTTCGGCTGGCCGGGTGCCGCGCCGCTCGAAAGCGCCGATTTCCAGCTCGTCAATCGCTGGCGCGACCTGTTGAACGATTTCGCGAGGCTCGACCTGGTGGCGCCGCGGATGACGCTCGCCAACGCGGTCGGCCAGCTCAGCGCGATGGCCGCCGACACGGTGTTCCAGCCGGAAATGGACGGCGCAGCGGTCGAGGTGCTCGGGCCGCTCGAAGCCGCCGGGGTCGAGTTCGACCGGCTGTGGATCGCCGGTCTCTCCGCGAGCCGCTGGCCGCCGGCCGGGCGCCCGACGGCGCTGATCTCGCGGCGCCTGCAGCGCCACTACGGCATGCCCGATGCGGACCCCGACGACACCGCGGCGTATGCAAAGCGCGTCATCGACCGGCTGCAGGGCAGCGCGCGCGCTTGCACCTGCAGTTACCCACGGCAGAGCGGCGACGCCGTCGAGACCGTGTCCGCCCTGCTGGCGGGCATCGCCGCCGGCGACGCGCCGCCGGACCCCGGGTGGCATGCCGCACAGCTTTGCGGCCTGGCCGAGCCGAAGCCGCTGGCGAGCGACCCGGTGCCGCCTGTGCGGCCCGACGAAGCGGTGGCCGGCGGCGCCGCGATCCTGCAATGGCAGCGGGACGAGCCATTCAGTGCCTTCGCGCTGGGCCGCCTCGGCATAGCGACGCTCTGGCCGATCGTGCCCGGGTTGTCACCGGCACTGCGCGGCAACCTCATTCACGCCGCGGCGTTTCGCCTCTACGGCGAGCGGCCATCGCAGGCTGACATCCGCGGCTGGCTCGGCACCGAACTCGAACGGCGCACGGCGGCGGCGGTGCAAGCCGCGTTCCCGCGCTACGAACGCCATGCCGACAGCGTGCTCAGGGAACTGTTCGCGCTCGAGCGGCAACGGGTCGAACGCCTGTGCCACGAGCTCGTGGCGGCGGACCTGCAGCGTGAACCGTTCAGCGTCCACGCGGTGGAGCAGGCGTCCGAGATCGTGATGGCAGGCGTTCGGCTCGGTCTGCGCATCGACCGTATCGATCGACTCGACGATGGCGGCGTGGCCATCCTCGATTACAAGACCGGCAGCCGCAGGAAGTTCCTGGACGGCAGCGGCGAACCGGCCGATTCCCAGCTCGTGGTGTATGCGATCGCCGCCGCGGAACCCGTGGCCGCGCTCGGCTTCTACAACGTGGACAGCCGCGGGACGGCGCTCGATGCCAGCGGCCGCGACGCGATGGGCGCGGCAGCCTGGCAGGAAGCGCTGGAGCGCTGGTCGCGC
>DATIUV010000131.1:0-4047 GCA_035466595.1 Pelomicrobium sp. | reverse complement strand
CAGCCCAGGTAGAGCGCCGTCAGCACGAGGCCCGGCAGCAGCGCGCCCTCGTACATGTCGCCCACGGACACGCCGAGCTGGTCGGCCATGACGATGAGGACGATGGACGGCGGCACGATTTGCGCGAGCGTGCCCGAGGCGGCGATGACGCCCGAGGCGAGCGCCGGCGAGTAGCCGTAGCGCAGCATCACCGGCAGCGAGATCAGGCCCATCGCGATGACCGAGGCCGCGACCACGCCGGTCGTCGCCGCCAGCAGCGCGCCGACGATGACGACGGCGTAGGCCAGCCCGCCGCGCAGGGCGCCGAAGAGCTGACCCATGGTGTCGAGCAGTTCCTCGGCCATGCCGCTCTTTTCCAGGACGAGCCCCATGAAGGTGAAGAACGGGATCGCCAGCAGGGTCTGGTTCGACATGATGCCGAAGATGCGGTCCGGCAGCGCCTGCAGCAGCGCGGGGGTGAAGAAGCCGTAGTGAATGCCGACGGCCGCGAACAGCAGGCCGTTGGCGGCGAGCGCGAAGGCGACCGGGTAGCCGATCAGCAGCAGGATCACGAGCCCCGCGAACATGAGCGGGGCCATCAGCTCGAAGCTCATTCCGGGCCCGGCTTCCCGTCCGCTTCCGGGGCCGGCGCCCGCCCGGCCAGGAAGGCGATGCGCTTGACGGTTTCGGAGACGCCCTGCAGCGCCAGCAGCGCGAAGCCGACGGGAATCGCCAGCTTGATCGGCCAGCGCGGCAGCCCCCCGGCGTCGGGCGACATCTCGCTCACCGCGAACGAGAGCTGGAACGTGTGCCATGACAGCCACGTCACCAGCAGCGTCATCGGCAGCAGCATGGCAAGCCCGCCGAAAACGTCGATCGCCGCCTGTGTCCGCCGCGACAGCCGGCCGAAGATCACGTCGATGCGCACATGAGCGTCATGCTTGAGCGTGTAGCCGGCGGCGAGCAGGAAAATCAGCGAGAAGAGATACCACTGCAGCTCGAGCCAGGCGTTCGAGCTCACGCTGAACGCGTAGCGCGAGAGCGCGGCGCCCGCGCTCACCAGCACCGCCACCAGCACCAGCCAGTAGACGGCGCGGCCGACGCGCTCGTTGACGGCGTCGATGAAGCGGCACAGGGTGAGAAGGGCTTTCACCGGATCGGCGGGGTCCGCGTGCGTGGCCGCGTCGGCGCGGCCGTCTCGTTTGGAAAACATGTTACAGGGCGTGCACTTAGCCGGTAAACGGCGAAGCCCGGGCGGCGCCCCGCCCGCGATGTTAAAATTCGAACCTTTTCAGCGCAGTACGCCGCCATGACCTTCTCCGATCTGAGCCTCTCCGCGTTCGACCCGGACCTCGCCCGCGCCATGGAAAACGAGGCCCGCCGCCAGGAGGAGCACATCGAGCTCATCGCATCCGAGAACTACGCCAGCCCCCGCGTGCTGGCGGCGCAGGGCTCGCCGCTCACCAACAAGTACGCCGAGGGCTACCCCGGCAAGCGCTACTACGGCGGCTGCGAGTTCGTCGACGTCGCCGAGCAGCTCGCGATCGACCGCGCGAAGGACCTGTTCGGGGCCGGCTACGCCAACGTCCAGCCGCACTCCGGCTCGCAGGCCAACGCGGCGATCTACATGGCCGTGCTCAAACCCGGTGACACCATGCTGGGGATGTCGCTCGCGCACGGCGGGCATCTGACCCACGGCGCGCCGGTGTCCTTCAGCGGCAAGCTGTTCAATACCGTCACCTACGGGCTGCACGCGGAGACGGAGGAGATCGACTACGACGACGTCGATCGCCTCACGGACCGGCATCAACCCAAGCTGATCATCGCCGGCGCCTCGGCGTATTCGCGCGTGATCGACTGGGCGCGCTTCCGCGCCGCCGCCGACCGCGTCGGCGCCTACCTGATGGCGGACATGGCCCACTACGCGGGACTGATCGCCGCCGGCGTCTACCCGAGCCCGGTGGGCCACGCCCATTTCGTCACCAGCACCACGCACAAGAGCCTGCGCGGCCCGCGCGGCGGGCTGATCCTGGCCGACGCGGGTCACGAGCGGCTGCTCAACGCGGCGGTCTTTCCGCTGCTGCAGGGCGGGCCGCTGATGCACGTGATCGCCGCCAAGGCGGTGGCGTTCAAGGAGGCGCAGACCAAGGAGTTCCGCCTGTACCAGGAGCAGGTGATCGACAACGCGCGCGTCATGGCCAAGGTGCTTGCCGCGCGCGGCTACCGCATCGTCTCCGGCCGCACCGATTGCCACCTGTTCCTGGTGGACCTCCAGGGCCACGCGCTGACCGGCAAGCTGGCGGAGGAGGCGCTCGGGCGCGTCGGCATCACCGTGAACAAGAACGCCGTGCCCAACGATTCCCAGCCGCCAACCGTCACCAGCGGCATCCGCATCGGCACACCGGCCATCACCACGCGCGGGTTCGAGGAACTGGAGGCGGAGCAGCTGGCGAACCTGATCGCCGACGTGCTCGACGCGCCCGACGACGCCGGCGTCAGCCGCCGCGTGGCGGAGGCGGTGCGCGAAGTCTGCGCGCGTTTCCCGGTCTACGGCCGCGCGGTCGAGGCCGTCGCCTAGGCGGCGGCAGCGGCAGGGCGAGCTCCCATGAAATGCCCCTTCTGCGGCGCGGGCGACACCCAGGTGGTGGATTCGCGCGCGATCGAGGACGGCTACAGCATCCGCCGCCGCCGCCGCTGCCCGAGCTGCGAGAAGCGCTTCACCACCTACGAGAACGTCGAGCTGCGCCTGCCGCAGGTGGTGAAATCCGACGGCAACCGCTCCGAGTTCGACGTCGAGAAGCTGCGCACCGGGTTCATGCGCGCGCTGCACAAGCGGCCGGTGCCGGCGGAAAAGGTCGAGGCGGCGATCAAGAACGTCGTCCAGAGCCTGCTGGCCCTCGGCGTGCGTGAGATCAAGTCGCGCCAGATCGGCCAGATGGTGATGGAGGAGCTCTACAAGCTCGACAAGGTGGCTTACATCCGCTTCGCCTCGGTCTATCGCAGCTTCAAGGACGTCGACGACTTCCAGGACGCCATCGCCGAAGTGCGGCGGCCGCGCGCCAAGCGGGGCGGCTGACGTGGCGGACGCCGCCGACTACGCCTTCATGGCCGAAGCGCTGCGCCTGGCGGAGCGCGGTCTCTACACCACCACGCCCAATCCGCGCGTCGGCTGCGTCATCGTCAATGGCGGCGAGGTGGTCGGCGTGGGCTGGCACGAGCGCGCGGGCGGCCCTCACGCCGAGATCGTTGCGCTCGACCAGGCCGGCGCCCGCGCCCGCGGTGCGACGCTCTACCTCACGCTGGAGCCGTGCAGCCACCAGGGCCGCACGCCGCCGTGCGTGGAGCGCGTCATCGCGTCGGGCGTCGCGCGCGTGGTGGCCGCGATGCAGGACACGGACCCGCGCGTCGCCGGGCGCGGCTTCGAGCGGTTGCGCACCGCCGGAATCGCGCCGGAGACCGGCGTGCTGGAGGCCGACGCGCGCGCACTCAACGTCGGCTTCGTCGCGCGCACCACGCGCGGCACGCCGTGGGTGCGGCTCAAGGCGGCGGCGAGCCTCGACGGGCGCACCGCGCTCGCCAACGGCGCGAGCCAATGGATCACCGGCGAGGCGGCGCGCCGCGACGGCCACGGCTGGCGCGCGCGCTCGTGCGCGGTGCTGACCGGCATCGGCACCGTCAAGGACGACGATCCGCACCTCACGGTGCGCCACGTCGCGACCTCGCGCCAGCCGCTCAGGGTGGTGGTGGACAGCCGGCTGGAGACGCCGGCCGGCGCACGCGTGCTGGAAGGCGGCGGTGTCCTCGTCGCCGCCGCGCGCGAGGACCGCGCCGCGATTGCGGCGCTGGAAGCGCGCGGTGCCGAAGTCGTCGTGCTGCCCAATCCGCACGGCAAGGTGGACCTGCCGGCGCTGATGCGCGAGCTCGCGTGCCGCGGAGTTAACGAGGTGCTGGCGGAGGCCGGCACCAAACTGAACGGCTCGCTGATCCGCGAAGGCGTGGTGGACGAGCTGCTGCTCTACCTCGCGCCGTGCCTGCTCGGCGACACGGCAGCCGGCATCGCCGCGCTGC